>NZ_DATIHB010000090.1:0-69286 GCF_035481145.1 Nocardioides sp.
AGGTCGACGCGCTCATCGACGCCGCGGTCGCCGCGGTCGCCGCCCGCCAGGGCGTCGCGGTGAGCCTGCCGTCCGCCGGTGGTGGTGGCGAGGTCACCCTCGACGCCGCTGCCCTGGCCGGCGTCACCGGCGTCATCACCGACGCCCTCGCCTCCACGGCCCGCCACCTCCTCACCCAGCTCGGCGAGGACGCCCCGGCGCCCGCCGCGCTCGAGGACGCCGCCGAGGGCCGCCTTGCCCTCGAGCGGATCGAGGCGGAGCTCGGCTCCGACTGGCTCTCGATGACCGCCCCGGCGTTCGACGCCACGCGTGCAGTCCTGCTCGACGACCGCTGGGCCTCCGCCCGTGAGGACGTCGCCCGGGTCGCCGCTGGCGAGTCGCTCGCCGCCGAGGTCACCGGCGCCGGTCCGGTCGTGGCCGCCCAGGCACGCTGGTACGGCCTCGATGACCTCGCCGCGCAGGCCGAGGACACCTCGAAGGGTGTCTGGGCCGACGAGGTCGCGGTCGTCACGGGCGCCAGCAAGGGCTCGATCGCCGCTGCCATCGTCGAGGACCTCCTCGCCGGCGGTGCCACGGTCGTCGCCACGACGTCCAACCTCGACGGCAAGCGCCTGGCCTGGTTCAAGGAGCTCTACCGCACCCACGCCCGCGTCGGTGCCTCGCTCTGGGTCGTCCCGGCCAACCTCGCGTCGTACGCCGACGTGGACGCGCTCGTCGCCTGGGTGACCACCGAGCAGACCCGCCGCCTGGGCCCGACGACCGAGGTCGTCAAGCCCGCGCTGCACCCCACGCTCCTCTTCCCGTTCGCTGCCGGTCCGGTCATGGGTGACCTCGCCGACGCGGGCGCCAAGGCGGAGCTGCAGGCCCGCATCCTGCTGTGGTCGGTCGAGCGCCTCGTCGGCGCCGACTGGGGCCGCAACCGGGTCCACGTCGTGCTCCCGGGCTCGCCCAACCGCGGCATCTTCGGTGGCGACGGCGCCTACGGCGAGGCCAAGGCCGCGCTCGACGCCATGGTCGCCAAGTGGAGCTCGGAGTCGGGCTGGCCCGAGCGGGTCACGCTCGCCCACGCCATCATCGGCTGGGTTGCCGGCACCGGCCTCATGGGTGCCAACGACGCCATGGTCACCGCCGTGCGCAACGCCGGTGTCCGCGTCTGGAGCCCCGACGAGATGGCCGCCCAGCTGCTCGCGCTCTGCACCACGGCTGCCCGTGAGTCGGCCGCCGAGCGCCCGCTCCACCTGGACCTCGCCGAGGGCCTGGAGAACGTCAACCTCCGCGACATCGCGGCTGAGGCCCAGAAGGCTGCTGCAGCCGCCGCCACGGAGGACGCCGAGGACGACACCGTCACCATCGACGCGCTGCCCGCCTCGCCGGCCCAGCTCCCGGCGTACGCCGCTCCGGAGCTCGACGGCGTCCCGGCCGCGCCCGAGGACCTGATCGTCATCGTCGGTGCCGGCGAGCTCGGCCCGTGGGGCTCGTCCCGCACGCGGCACGAGGTCGAGGTGACCAACGAGCTCTCCGCTGCCGGCGTCCTCGAGCTCGCCTGGTCGACCGGCCTGGTCCGCTGGGACGCCCAGGGCGCCTCCTGGTACGACGTGGAGAGCGGCGACGCGATCGCCGAGCACGAGATCCGCGACCGCTACCACGACGCGGTCATGGAGCGCTCCGGCATCCGCACCTACGGTGACGACGGCAGCATGGTCGACAACACCGCGCCGCTCATGGCGCAGGTCTTCCTCGACCAGGACATGACCTTCCGTGTCGAGTCCGAGGCCGAGGCCCGCGCCTTCGTCGCCGCCAACCCGGCGCAGACGACGGCGGCCCCGATCGCGGACGGCGGCTGGGCGGTCACCCGCAAGGCGGGCACCGAGGTCCGCGTCCCGCGCCGGGTCGAGATCACCCGCACCGCTGGTGGTCAGATCCCGACCGGCTTCGACCCGTCCGTCTGGGGCATCCCGGCCGAGATGCTCGAGTCGATCGACCGGCTCGCGCTGTGGAACCTCGTCTGCACCGTCGACGCCTTCCTCTCCAGCGGCTTCACGCCGGCGGAGCTGATGCGCTGGGTCCACCCGGCGCGCGTCGCCAACACGCAGGGCACCGGCATGGGCGGCATGACCTCCATGCAGTCGCTCTACATCGACAACCTGCTCGGCGAGAGCGTGGCCAACGACCTCCTCCAGGAGGCGCTGCCCAACGTCATCGCCGCCCACGTCGTCCAGTCGTACGTCGGCTCGTACGGCGCGATGATCCACCCGGTCGCCGCCTGCGCGACGACCGCCGTCTCCATCGAGGAGGGCGTCGACAAGATCAAGGTCGGCAAGGCGGACGTCGTCGTGGCCGGTGGCTTCGACGACCTCGGCACCGAGGGCATCGTCGGCTTCGCCGCGATGTCGGCCACCGCGGACACCCAGGCGATGCTCGACCAGGGCATCGACCAGCGCCACATCAGCCGGCCCAACGACCGCCGTCGTGGTGGCTTCGTGGAGTCGCAGGGTGGCGGCACGATCATCCTGGCCCGCGGTGATGTGGCGGCCCGGATGGGTCTGCCCGTGCTCGGTGTCGTGGCCTACGCCGCGTCGTTCGCCGACGGCATCCACACCTCGATCCCGGCCCCCGGCATCGGTGCCCTCGCGGCCGGTCTCGGTCGGCAGGAGTCGCCGCTGGCGAAGGCGCTGTCCGAGCTCGGCCTCGGGGCCGACGACGTCAACGTGGTGAGCAAGCACGACACCTCGACCAACGCCAACGACCCCAACGAGTCGGACCTGCACGAGCGGCTCGCCGAGGCGCTCGGCCGCAGCGAGGGCAACCCGCTGTACGTCGTGTCGCAGAAGTCGCTGACGGGTCACGCCAAGGGTGGCGCTGCGGCGTTCCAGGTGATCGGTCTCTGCCAGGTGCTCCGCGACGGAGTCCTGCCGCCGAACCGGTCGCTCGACTGCGTCGACCCGGAGCTGGCCAAGCACCCGCACCTGGTCTGGCCACGCCGTCCGCTGCGCCCGGGCCCGCTCAAGGTCGGTCTCGTCACCAGCCTCGGCTTCGGCCACGTGGCTGGTCTCCTCGCCATCGCGCACCCGGAGGTCTTCGTGCAGTCGCTGCCCGCCGACCAGCGCGACGCCTACCTCGAAGCCGCGCGCCAGCGCCAGGTCGAGGGCGCGATGACGACGACCCGCGTGATGCTGGGCGAGCCCGGCTTCGTGAAGACGACCGACCGTCGCCTCGGCAAGGAGAACCGCAAGGAGCTCGAGGCCGGGCTGCTGCTCGACCCCGACGCGCGGCTCTCCGAGGCGGGGCGCTTCCAGTGCCGCTGAACGAGCTGACCCGGGCGCCGGAGGTCGAGACCGGCCTGGACGTGCACGGGGTGGGCGTGGACCTGGTCCACGTCCCCTCGTTCGCGGAGCAGCTGGGTCAGCCCGGCTCCCGGTTCGCCGACGTCTTCAGCCCGGGGGAGCGCGCCGACGTCGCTGAGCGTGGCGGCCACCCGCGGCACCTCGCCGCGCGGTGGGCCGCCCGCGAGGCGCTGGTCAAGGCCTGGTCGGCGCTGCTGTACGGCGAGCCGCCGCTCCTCGGCGACGAGGCGCTGAAGCAGATCGAGGTCGCCTGCGACGCGTGGGGCCGGCCGCGGCTGGTCCTGCGCGGTGCGGTCGCGGCGTACCTGGGGGAGTGCCGGATCGACCTCTCGCTCTCCCACGACGGCGACTACGCCGTCGCCTACGTGGTGCTCTCGGCCGCCAGCAGGTAGGACGCGAGCAGCCGTTTCAGCTCGATGACGGCCTCCTCGTGCTCCTGGCCGTCGCGGATCGAGAAGTTGAGCATCGAATAGGTCACGTGCACGAGGACCTCGGCGGCGAGCTCCCGCTCGGTCACCGCCGCGGTCGCGCGGGTGGCGGGGGTCGACTGCACCGCGTGCCAGACGGCGCGCCGTGACGGGTCCGTGCGCCACAGCGTGACCAGGTGCTCGAGCAGCCGGTCGAGCAGGTCGAGCCAGTCGAGCGAGGGGATCTGCGCCGCGAGCGAGGCGACCTCCTCGCGCACCGCGACCGCGTGGACGCGGTCGATCTCGCAGACGATGACGTACTTGTTGGCGAAGAACTGGTAGAGCGTGCCGATCGGCAGGCCGGCGCGGTGCGCGACCTCCTCACAGGTGAACTTCTCGAAGCCCACCTCGGTCAGCAGATCGCGCGACACCTGGAGCAGGTGGTCGAACTTCACGTGGCTCCGCTCCTGGGAGGGCCGCCGCCGTGGCTCGAGGATCTCGCTGGTCACGACGCCGAGGTTACCGGTACGTCGCGTTCCGGTGACGCGCTCACGACACGGAGGCGGCGCGCTCCGCGCAGAAGGTGTCGATGGCGTCGACCATCTGGTCCAGGCCCGGCTGCTCGAGTGGATAGTGGCCGGCGTTCTCCAACAGGACCGTCGTCACAGGCACGATCGTGATCCGGCGCAGGAACGGCTCGGAGAGCTCCAGGGGCGTCCACCGGTCGGCCGCTGGCTGGGTGAGGAGCACCGGACAGACCGCGAACTCCTCCGGGCTCATCGCCGGCCGGTAGTTGAGGTAGGAGTCGAGGAACGCCACGCTCACACTGTTTCCGGCCGAGGTCCGGTCGGCGTAGCAGGCCTTCTTCGCGGCACGGTCGTTGACGAGCGTGCGCATCTTCGAGACCCAGCGCATGGGGACCCGGAGCCTGCGCAGGGGAGTGCGCGCGAGCAGGGCCATCAGGAGCGCTCCGACGAACCCGGTCACCGGATCGAAGGCGGTGTCGACGCGGACCTTGCGCGAACTCTGGTCGAGGAAGGTCATCCCGACGATGCCGTCCACTCCGCCACCGTGCCGGCTGTTGAGGGCAGCGATGTGGAAGGTCTCCATGCCGCCTGCCGACAGGCCGTAGAGCACGATCGGCCGCCCATCGCGCTCCTTCTCGACGAGGTCCGAGCCGATCCGCACCCAGTCGTCGTACGTCACCAGCGCGCCGTCGGCGACCTCGCTGATCCCGTACGTCGGCATGTCGATCGCCACGGTCTCGTAGCCGCGGTCCGCGAGCGGGCGGCCCAGGATCAGCGACATCTGCCGGCCGTTGGTGCCGACACCGTGGAAGAGGAGCACCTTCACCGGCGCCTCCGGATTGCGGTACGTGTCGAGGTGGATCCGGTGGCCCTCGTGGTCCCACCACTCCTCGGCTGGCTCGCGCTCCGGTGTGAGCCGGTACTCCACCGGCAGGAACTCCTGGATCCGCTTCCACGCGCTCTGCTCGGCGTACGTCGTCATGGCCCGACTATGGCGCATCCTCCCGAGCGTTGATGACCCTCCGCCGTACTGTGCTCGCATGGAGCTGATTCGCCGCTTTGACGATGAAATCTTCGCCCGCGGGCTCGCTGCCTGGCAGTGGCTGATCGGCGACCGGCGACTCAGGCCGCTCGCGGCATCGATGTTCGGTGATGTCTTCCTGCAGGGCGATGACGGCGTCTGGTTCCTCGATTCGCTCGAGGGGACCCTGACACGTCATTGGGCGGACGGGCAGGCGCTGCAAGCGGTGCTGAACACCGAAGAAGGTCAGGACGAGTTCCTCCTTGCGGGCCTGGCGATGGGGGCGCATCGCCGCGGAGTCGTTCCGGGGCCGGAGCAGGTCTACGTGTTCAGCACGCCGCCTGCCCTCGGAGGTGAGATCTCCGCGGACAACGTCCACGTCATGGACTTCGTCGTCGCCGCGTCGATCAGCGGGCAGATGGCCGCGCAGCTCAAGGACCTGCCGACCGGCACTCAGATCAGCGGGTTCACGATTAAGGAGCAGTGATCCGAGCGGATCTGCCGCGTCGGATGAGGTTCTGCTCCAAAGCTGTGGGGCGGGCTCGCAGACGGTCGCGGGGGATGAGCGCGCCAGTTGCCGCTCCGAGCGCGGCCCCGAGAAGGTTGTGAACGAAGTCGGCAACGCTGATCACACCGATACCGGCTGCACCTTGGAGGACCTCAACGGCCACCACAGACGATGCCGCGGCGATGGTCACGAGGCCGGGTCGGCGGGTAGCGAGCACCGCAAGAACCCCGAACGGCACGAGCATCACGACGTTGAGCCAGTCCTCGGGAGTGGTCGGAGCGAGTCCAGGTGCCCGGAGCGAGAGGGCGCTGAACTCACCGCCTCCGGGAAGCCGCCATTGGACGTGGTCGAGCCGACGCGCAAGCGTTGTTGCTGGGAGCACGGCAAAGGCAAACCCCGCCGCAACAAGTGCCCAGCGCCGCAGTGTGGACCAGTTGCGTCGGCGGGTGGCGATTGTTCCGAGCACGCCAAGGCCAGTTCCGACGATGAGGAAGGTCGCGATCACCGCGGGCTGACGGGTGATGATGCGCGCGATCGCGAGTATGTCCTCCACGCGAGCACGTTATGGGAACATCAGCGGCGGCTAACGGAAGTGAGCGGATTTGCCGATGTGACGCCGCTTCGCCGTCGGCCATGTAACGCTTCACGGGTGACTGCATCGGGGCTGGTCGTCTTTGACTGTGATGGCGTCCTGGTCGACAGCGAGCACCTCGTGCAACGCGTCGAGATGGCGATGATTGCCGAACTGGGCTGGCCGATCACGGTCGACGAGATGAATGACCAGCACCTCGGTCGAAGTTGGCCGACGATCCAGGCGAACATCGAACGACAGATTGGCCGACCGTTGCCGTCGGACTTTCGTACCCGCGCGGTCGCGGAGGCTCATGAACTGTTCGAGCGGGAACTTCTCGCGGTCGATGGCGTCGCCGATGCGATCGAGACCCTGCGGGTCGAGGGTTATGCGACGTGCGTTGCGTCCTCCGGATCGCACGAGCGCATGCGGCTGACCTTGGGTGCTACTGGCTTGCATGGCGAGTTCGCTGGTCGGATCTACAGTTCCGAGGACGTCGTGCGCGGCAAGCCCGAGCCGGATCTGTTTCTCCATGCGGCTGCACAGATGGGCTATGCGCCGGAGCAGTGTGTCGTGGTCGAGGACAGTCCTGCTGGCGTCGCGGCAGCCCATGCTGCAGGAATGCCAGTCATCGGATACGCCGCCCGGACGCCGTACGAGATGCTCAGCGGTGCTGACACCGTGATCCGGTCGATGAGTGATCTGCCGTCGACCGTGGCGCTCATGCGCGAGCGGAGCTGCCGATAGAGATCCGGTCGGACATGCCGCTGTTCGGTTGATCTGCCGAGGGCTCGGGAGATTCATCAGAATCTGACGGATTGCGTGCAACGATCCTGTGCGTGACGGACATGAGGCAGGCATGAGCCCCTCGAACCCGCCACGTGAAGAGTGCTTCCGGCGGCTCTATGCCGAGCACTTCGATGCCGTCGTTGGCTTCACTCTTCGCCGGACAAACCGCCCGGAGGACGCCGCCGATGCCGCGGCTGACACCTTTCTCATTGCGTGGCGTCGGTTAGCACACGTGCCCGACTATCCAGACACGCGGCCCTGGCTCTACGGGGTCGCGCGACGAGTTCTGGCGAACCAGCGCCGTGGCGATGCACGCAGGTCGACTCTGGGCACTCGGCTCCGAGCCGAACTTCCTACCGCGGTGGCCGACATCGCGCCCAATGCCGTCTTGGACGTCGATGTCGAGGCTGCGCTCGATCGGATGGGCCACCGCGACCGCGAGGTCCTGCAACTCCACCTCTGGGAGGGCCTCGAGGCCCGCGAGATCGCTGAGGTTCTTGGCTCAACCTCTGCCCTTATCCGTCCCCGCCTCTCACGTGCGAGGGCACGACTGCGCGATCTCCTCGGCAACGATCCTCCACCAGCCGGACATCTCCCCAACGAACCCCGCACGCTGTCCCGGAAGGAGGGCGCATGAACCGCAAGCACATCACCGACGAGCAGGTCTCGCAGATGCCTCTCTCAGGGGCCCGTGCCGACCTGTTGGAGGAGATCATGGCCACCCTCACGCTCGCAAGGAATCCCCGAAGCACCACGACGACCCCAGCCCGCCCGCTGCGCAAGGCAATCGGCGCTGTAGGCGCAGCAGCAGCCGTGGCTGCCGTCATCACCGCAACCTTTGTCGTCACCAACGACGAGTCGACCACCCCGGACGAGCAAGTGCTCTACCCGGCGTCAGCGATCGCCGCGGCCGAGAACAACCCGCGTCTCGCCCTCAACATGGCCGGCTGGAAGATCACCGAGGTCGCCGGCTTCGCAAAGACGACCGGCTACGTCACCTACACCAACGGGGCGCTGTCCCTCGAGCTGACCTGGTACGACGCGTCCGAGTACGCGAGCTTCCACGAGGAGCGGACGATCGAGAGCGTCGAGCCCATCCAGCAAATCGAGGTGGCCGGCCACAAGGCCATGCTCGTCACCTTCCGCCCCGGCGAGGACTTCGAGGCCGTCCTGGAACCGGTAGGTGACTCCTTCGTCGGAATTCGCGCCCAGGCAGCATGGAGCGGCGCAGACCAATTCAAGAACGTTCTGAACCACATCCACGCCGTGAGTGTCGACCAATGGCTGGCCCGCATGCCCGCCGACGTCGTGAGCCCCATCAACGCAGTCGCTGCGATCGAGCACGGTCTCGACGGCGTTCCGCTCGCACCCGGAACCACCCTCGCGGACTACGAGCGCCTCGTCGGCGTCAATCAGGGCGACAGCTTCAACAACCGGCTCGCCGGCGAGGTTGCCTGCGCATGGATCGAAGCCTGGGGCGAGGCCCACGACGCTGGCGATGACAAGGCGGCGGAGGCGGCGATCTCAGCCCTCGAAGGTGCTGCCACCTGGCCGGTCGTGAAGGACATGGGCGCCAGTTACTTCACTGGATCGGTCGACTGGGCGCTGAAGGACCTCCACGCCGGGCACCTGCCGTCCAAGGACAACGACCTCTTCGGCTGCGTCTGACCTACTCGCAATCAGGGGGGCCGTGGTCGAGAACGCCGCGGCCCCCGATTCGGCGCTCCTCCGGCGACGTGGGCACCCGCGCGCCACCGGACTTGAGGGGTCAGCAGCGACCGCTCATGCCGCGGATAGCCCACGGCTGCAAGCCCAGGGCCATACTTCGACCATGCAGGACCAGATCTCGTTCGAGCCCAACGAGCATGACGTGAAGGTAACCCGTGAGGGTTGGCACTATTGGGTGCGCGCCGTGAAGTCAGGTCAACCCCTCAAGTCCGATGTCTTTAAGGGCGGGGACCTATTCGATGAGGTTCTGAATTTTATGTTCGGTTCCCTCCATCAGCGTTGGCTGGATGGACGCGAGACATGGAAGGTTGGCATCCTCGCCTATCGAGATTCCGGATGGGGTGGACGGTTCAAGGTCCTGCACAAGGAGCTGCTCGCGCCGGGCCTGCAGCCCGATGATCGGATCGCGCAACTCGTCAACGATGTCGAAGCGGGGCGGTTCCACCCGTCGAGGAGCTGATCCGACCGCTCATGCCGCGAGTAGCTCGATTCTGTCGAACAGAGGTCGTGACCTCGGAACATCGTCGATACGCTCGCAGGCATGGAAATCGTGCCCGGTCGCGGCGTCCTCAACATCAGCCTTGGGATGGACCGCGACTCCATTGCTGAGGTCCTCGGTGCTCCGACGTCCGTCCAGGACGACTCGGCGTTCTACGGTGAACCCGACCCGGGCCTGGTGCTTCGCTTCTCGGCGGACGGCCTGCTGGAACTGATCGAACTGCCGTACGCGGGCAACGGCAACGAGGTCAGCTGAATGGAATTCAGCTGACCTATCGAGTGATCGACGACGTCCTCGACCAGTTGCGGGACGCGGGCTTCGTCGGACAAGCCAGCGACATTGGCATCGACTTTCCCGACGGCTTCGCGATCTGGTCCATGGGAACACTTTCGCCGCAGGACGCCGATCCCACGGCATCCGATGACGACGAGCGCCAGGTCGTCGAGGGCGTGTCGATTGGCAGCCCGGCCTATCTAGGCTTCTAATCCGGTCTGGCATGCCTGCGGGTGCGATAGTGCAGTCATGACAGAGCAGGGAGGCCGCTCGGCGTACCGCGCGTCCATTGATGCGCTCGTCGATGAGTGCCGCAATGGTCAGGGCACGGTGCTTCCGAGCTGGGCTCGACGGGCCGTCTGGCCACCCGACAGCGAAGTCGCGGAACTCCTTCGCAGGCTGGACTCGTCAGACCGCGAAGCAGTAGCTCGCATGCTCGAACAGGCGTATTCGGGAGCCGTTCACGACACCCTGAGGGTGCTGGAGGATAAGGGATTCCCGAACCTCGCTCAGGCCTACGAAGGCTCACCGCGCGAGGACTTCATGGGTCGCTTGATCACCGACTACGAGTGGCCCAACGACTGACGCAAGTAAGAGCGGATCTGCCGCGATGAGTGAACCCCAACGCTCCGACGTCAGAGCGTGACGGTGCCTGTCGGCGTGACGAGGAGTCGGTGACCGTGGGGCGTGCGCCACAGGTAGTAGCCGGGCTCGAGCATCGTGTAGCTCCAGCCGCCGAAGGTCTTGTGGCGGTGGTGGTTGCGGCACAAGGCAGCAAGGTTCTCGGCACGGGTCTGACCGGGTGGCGCTGACCCTCCGCCACCGTCGTCGTACGGCGTGATGTGGTCGAGGTCGGCGCGGTGGGCGGGGCGGGTGCAGTGCGGGAAGACGCAGTGGTCGTCGCGCTCGGTGACCTGGAGCCGGAGCCGATCGGGGATTTCGTGCTGGTCGCCCCGGATGGTGGACGTGGTGTCGATGACCTGACGGATGGAGAGCTTCAGGTCGGGGCGAGAGAGCCAGCGGCGCAGCGCGTCGAGGTGGATGAAGGAACGCGTCCGCTCCACGCGGGCCAGGCTGGCACCTTCGCCGTCGGACAGGGCTGCGTCGAGGTCGGCCCCGTTGACGTGCACGCGCAGCTCGACTCCCGTGCCAGCGGGTGCGGAGCGCTCGCCGGTCTGGAGGTCGAGCCCGAGGTCGGCGCGGGCCATGGCGCCGAGCGCCTTGGCGCGGCGTACGTCGAGGGGGTCGGTGTCGCCCTGCTCGCCGAGGTGGGCGGCGCGGCGCGCGATGGCGGCCTCGAAGTCGTCGGCGTCGGCGAGGTCGACGGTCGCTGCGATGTCGGCGAGTCCGGCGTGGTCGAGGTCGTCGCGGTGGACGTCGACCTTGCGACCCTCGGCTGCTGCGGCTGCGCGCTGGCGTGCCTGGTCGGGATCGAAGCGGGCCATGGCCTCCTCGACGAGCCGGTCGATGCGGACCTTGCCGACCTTGTGGGCGATCGGGGCGAGCATGCGGTCGACGTACGCCGCACCCTCGGGAGGAAGGCAGCGGGTGGTCTGGGCGATCTGGCGGGCTCGCCAGACCTCGAGGATGTCGTGCTGGGTGCGGGCGTAGATGCGCGGCAGGCGGTGGGCGAGCTCGAGGGCGTCGCCGATGTAGGTGCGACCGGCGTCGGTGGACTTGCCGAGCACTGCGGCGAACTCGGCGATGCTGAACTCCGCAACCTCCGGCGTGCCCTCGCCGGCCAGCGGGAGGAAGCCCTGCTCCCAGGTCTCGACGGGCCCGACGACGCTCTCCTCGGAGTGGAACGCAGCCCAGGACACAGCCCCGGCCAGCTCTGCCGCTGCGGAGCGCTGCCCGCTCAGGTGGTGCTGTGCGACCCAACGCAGGAGCGTCGACCTGTCGTCGGGCTCGGTGTCGAAGGGGATCGCGTGCATGACTCCATTCTGATCGAACATATGTTCGGAGTCAAGACCTGATCCACATGTTTCCGCAGGTCAAGCGGCATTTCCTGTGGATGAAAAGCGGGCCGCCAGCCACGCGAGGCCGTAGCCGGGCCACCCCGGATCAGCCACCCTGGACGCCGAGTTCGAGGTCGATGAAGGCGCCGATCATGGCGCGATAGGTCGCCTCGACGACGTCGGGCGAGGCGCCGGCTCTCTGGGCGGCGGCACGGGCTTTCCGGATCACGTCCTCCACGCGTCCCGGTGCGCGCACAGCCCCCGTGTCCTGGCCGCGCTTGAGCTCGCCCGCACGCTCGACGTACTGCTGGCGCGCAGCCACCAGTTCGATGATCCGTGTGTCGAGTGCGTCGATCCCTGCGCGCACTTCGTCCAGAGACGCAGCCGCACGCGCAGCACCCGCGGGGACCTCGAAGTGCACGACCTCGGGGAAGGGGTCGTAGAAGTGGTGGAGCAGCGCCTTCCACTCGAGGTACTCGGACGACCCGCGGAAGCCGTCCACGTGGTCGGAGAGCGACTCCCAGCGGACCAGCATCAGGAACTGGTGCGGCCGCTCGATCCCGCGCTGCAGCGTCAGGTCCACGAAGCCCGGCATCGAGGAGATGATCGGCCGGGCTCGGGCGAAGGCGGCGAGGAAGTCGTCCTCCCTGCCGGGAATCACGGGCAGGACGACATGCTCGAGGATCACCGCGTCATCGTGCCACCTGCTGGCGCCTCCACCCGTAGCGGGTCAGCCCGCGGGGCTTCACCACGTTGAGGCCGAGGACCGCGAGCAGCAGTGCCAGCCCGACGCCCGCATGGACGGTGTCGCCGTCCAGCGCGCGAAGCTCGGCAGGAGCCGCCGTCCGGGCCCGTGCCGCTGACGCGGACACCTCCGGCATGTGCAGCACCAGGACCAGTCCGAGCGCGAAGGTCGCACCCAGCGAGACCACGACCCACCAGTACCGGAAGAGTCCCCAGGGCGACGCCAGCGCGAGGACGACGCCGGAGACGAACGCTGCCAGGGCGAGCGGAACGAGCACGGACCATCCGAGCAGATCCATGGCGACCCACATCGCGCGGATGGTCTCCGGCTCGGCAGAGCGCCCCGCGGTCACCGAGAGGGGCAGGTAGGCGAGCACGGCACCCACCCAGCCGACCGAAGCAGTCAGGTGTACGGCGAGCAGCAGGCGCCGCAGTCGGCGTACGGAGGTGCGGGTCATCCGTGCATGCCCGGGCCGTGGCCTCCGCCTCCGAGGAGGAAGTGGGCGATCGCGGCGACCACGAGGACCGCGAGCACGACGATCAGGGCCTTCACCCAGGCGGGTGTCGGCGGGGGTGAGTCGGGCGTCTCCGGCATGGGGCTCATCCGATCAGTGCTCGTGCGTGCTGTGGTCGTGCGTGGCTGAGGGCTTCGGCGTCGGTGTGGAGGAGGTGCCGGTGCTCGGATCGACGGTGACAGTGACTGTCGGGGTCGGCGTACCGCCGTGGTGGTGACCGCCGTGGTCGTGGCCGGCGCTGCCGATGGCGTTGCCGAGAGCGACCATGCCGACGTACGTCAGTGCGGCGACGACCAGGACGCCCGCTCCGAAGAGACTGAATGCGTGCTTCCAGCGACCGTGGTTGTCCTTGGCGATGAACGCGGCGTAGGACATGACCAGGCCGATCGGTGTCATCAGCGCGGAGCGCTCGGGGAACTGGGTGAAGTGCTGGATGCCGCCACCCACGAGGCCCACGCCGAATGAGAGCAGCAGGGAGAAGACGACGAGGAGGCCGGCTTCGAGGAGGTTCGGCCGCTCGTGCGCGAGGACGAGCTCGTTGAAGATCGTGCCCAGGAGGAAGACGAACGCGCCGATCACGCAGATGACGGTGTACTGCGTCGGGTCGATCGGATAGTGCACGACGGCGCCGGCGATCAGGGCGGCGCCCATGAAGTAGAGCATCGCGCCGATGTAGCGCGAGTAGAGGCCGGGGCCGGAGGGGGAGACGGGGTGCTCGGGCTTCTCGAGACGGTGGCTGGACATGGCGGTTCCTTCGGGTCTGGATCTCTGTGTGGGCAGGCGGCAGCGCGCCGTACGACGTACGGGCAGGTGCGGCTGCTCAGCAGCGCTGGATCGACAGACGGGTCAGGCAGGGTGGGTCGGGCGGGCGTCCCGAGTTGAGCATCTGCCAGCGCACCCGGCGCAGGATCACCATCGGACGGCGAGGCACCCGCGACCAGAGCGACGTCAGTACGGCGACGAACAACGCCATGAGCAAGCCGAGCAACAGATCCAGCGCATGGCTGTGGTCCTGCTCGTCGTGCTCGTCCAGGTCCTGCGCGTGCTCGTGCGGACCGTGGCCCACGCCCGCCTGCTGGTGAGTTCCGGTTGCAGTGTGCGGCGCGACGCCGGCGCCCTCCGCATGGGCCAGGCGCTGCGGACCCAGCCAGGCCATCGCGAGCATGCCCAGCAGCGCGGCGCCCGCGAGCACCGCGAGCCACCATGCACGCTGTTGACGAACCTCGGACCGCATGCCCGGACCGTAGCCAGAGCAGGTGAACGAACGAGGGAACGTCGCACGAGGTGGTCCGTGTCGTCGATCACGCCTGCCGAGCTCGGACGTCCGCATCAGCGACGCGGGACCACGCGAACCACGCTGCTCGGCAGGCTGTAGCCGACGGCGTTGCGGGCGCGGACCCGGAACCGATAGGTCGCGCCCGGCCGGAGGTTGCCGACCAGAGCTGACCGGGCCGTCGCGCCCACCGTCGTGACCGTGGCCCAGGTCCCGTCGGACGGGCGGTAGCGCTGGACGACGAAGGAGGTCGGCCGGCCGTACGTCGCCGTCACGGCGCCGGCCGTCCACGAGATCAGCGCCGCCTTGCTGCGCGGTGCGCCACTGATCGAAGCAGGCTTCGGCGGCCGTGCGTTGGGGGTCGCGGCGAGCGGCGCCGACCAGGCGCCCGTGCCCGCGGAGTTGGCCGCGCGCACCGTCACGGCGTACCGGGCACCGTTGGTGAGACCCGTGACCGTCCAGGTGCGGGTGGTGCTCGCCAGCTTCGGGCCGAGCCGCCACTCGCCGGCGGCCGTGAGCCAGGCGACCTCGTAGCCGGTCACCGGTCCGCTCGGTGCGCTCCAGCTGACGGTGATCGCCTGGTTTCCGGGCCGCGCGTTGACCGCGCCCGGCGCACCCGGCTTGGCGACCGCGGTGAGCGTCGTCGTCTCCGTGGTCGTCGTGGCGCCCTCGACCTCGACGGTGGCGACGTAGCGGCCCGCCCGCTCGTAGGTGTGCTGCCACGACCGGCTGCTCACGCCGGCTGGAGTCGACGCCGCCACCGGGCCGGTGGTGGTGCCGTCGCCCCAGTTGATGGTGGTCGTGAGTGTCTGGCTCTTCGGGTTCGAGGCCTCGACGGCGACGGACGTGGTCAGGCCGGCGGGAGCGGCGGCGGTGAGGTCGACCGGGACCGTGGTCGGGTCGACCGTCACGGTGCGCGGGGCGCCCTCGTAGCTGTGGTGGCGCCCGGCGCTGTCAACCCAGTACAGCGTCCAGCGGACCGGGTAGGTGCCCGCCGGGATCGTGCCGACCGGCCAGGTCGTGCGCCAGATGCCGTCTGCCGAGGCATTGTTGAGCGCGGCGCCCCACTCGCAGAGCGTGGCGGCATCGAGGCACACGTGGACCCGCATCGGGCGGTCGGCCCAGGCACTCGCCGGTCGGAACTCGACGGGTGAGGCACCCATCATCGTCTCGCCGGCCGCAGGGCGCAGCAGTGTGCCGGGCGTGCGGGCGTCGAGCACGACGGAGACAGGTGTCGCGGTGGCCGTGTTGCCGGAGCTGTCCGCGACCCGCAGGTGGACGGCGTACGTGCCGCCGGGCAGAAGGCTGCCGTCGTCGCGGGTGCCGTCCCAGAAGACGCCGACGGGCCCGTCCGTGGACTGGGTGACCGGCCACGCGGAGCGCACGACCGTGCCTGCGGCGTCGGTCACCCACGCGGTGCCGGTGACGGGGGAGGCATCGTCGATGCCGAAGCTGAGTCCTGCTCCTTCGTAGCGGTCGGGCGACCGCAGATGGCTGGTGGTCCCGGCAGGGGACGTCACGACGGGTGCCGTGACGTCGGAGACGGTGAAGGCGGCCCGCGCGTGGAAGTAACCCGTGGTGGTGCGGGAGTCGGGGGTGCCGCGCGTGATGTCCGCGCGGGCCTCGTGGCTGCCCTCCGCCAGGTCGCGGCCATCGATCGCGGCGACCCAGGTGCCCGAGGTCGCGTCGTACGTCGTCGGGTACGTCGTGTAGCCGACGACCACCGAGACGGTGCGCACGTCGGCGCCGCTGCGCGGCGTGACGACGGCGCGGAACCAGCCCGGACGCGCCGCGTCCTGTGTGACGGTGAAGCTCGCCGGCGGGGCAGCCTCGACGACGATGGTCGCGTTCGCCGTCGTGGAGTTGCCGGCGGCATCGGTCCAGGTCGTGACGAGCTGGTAGGTGCCGCCCGGTGCGCGCTGGCCTCCGGTGACGTAGCCCTCCCACGTGAGCGTGTCGCCATACGCAGTGTGGACGGTGGCGCCGCTCGCGTCGACGATCCGGAAGCCGTCGTGCGTCGTGTAGGTCTCGTCCTGGACGTCGAAGGTGGTCTCGACGGGTGTGTAGGAGTCGGGGTCCTCGAACCACATCCGCTGCAGGGGCGGGGACGTGACGACGGGCGGCGTCGTGTCGGGTGTGTCGACCACCTGGATCGTGGTCGGCGCGGTCAGGTAGTCGGTGGTCGGGCTGAGCCGTCCCGGCGTGGTGCGGGTGATCCTCGCCTGGACGTACGCCGTGCCGGCCGGAGTCCCGGTGAGGTCGACGGGGGCGCGCCACGTCGAGGTGGCGGCGTTCCAGGTGAAGGCTGTCCCGGGTGTCGGCCGCTCGAGCCGGAGGTCGGTGACGTCCACTCCGCTCGGCACCCGGACGATCGCGGTCCACCGGTTGGTGCCGGCGGGCTCGACGGTGAGCGTGCCCGGCACGGTGGCGTCGGCGGTGACGGGCACCGGCGCGGCGTCGACGGCGTTGCCGGCCCGGTCGACGAAGCGGGCGAGCACCTTGTAGGTGCCGCTGGGGACGAGGGACCCGTCGGCCTTGCGACCCGTCCAGCGGACCTCGTGTCCCGGTCCGGAGAGGAGCATGGTGCCGCTGGCGACCTGGACGCCGGCAGCGTCGACCACGCGCCACGTGGCGGCGGAGAGACCGCCCGGCTCGTCGACCTGGTAGCCGATGTCAGAGACGGTGTAGTTGTCGGGATTGGTGAGGTACTGGCTGTAGCCGGTCTTCGTCTGCCAGGTCACCACGGGAGCGGTGCGGTCGTCGACGGTGACGGGGACGTGGGCGGTGTAGCCGGTGTGCCCGGCGCCAAGCGCGTCCTTCCAGGTGAACTGGGCCCAGGCCTTGCCGGTGTAGTCGCCGCAGTCGGCGGTGTCGATGGTGCCGTGGATCTCGCCCGACGCATCGGGGGTCATCGTCGGAGTCACCGCGCAGGTGGAGGCGGCGTAGTCGACGCCGATGAGGAAGCGGGCGCTGACCAGGCTGACCCCGGGCTTCGAGGCGATCGAGACCGGGAGCGGGCCGCTCACGGTCTGGCCCGCGGCGGCGCCTTGCAGCGGCACCGAGGTCTCGCGGTCGAGCGGCACCTTCAGGATCGCGACAGCGGTGTTGCCGTCGCTGTCGGTCGCGGTCATCCGCAGGTCGTAGTCGCCACTCGGGAGGGTGGAGTTGAGGAGGCCGCCCGCGCGGTAGTCCCAGAAGTAGCTGCCGTAGGCGCCGCCGTTGGTCGAGACGTTCGTGGCGAGCGTGCGGACGACGGTGCCGCTGCCGTTGCGTGCCTGCAGGGTCACGTTGGCCGAGCGGGACAGCTGGTAGCCGGCGTACAGCCCGGCGTTGCCGGGTGAGCGGGGGTCGTCGATGGCGGGATGCTCGACCTGGTCGGGCGTGAGCCACTGGATCGTGACGGGCGGGTCGACGGCCTCGGCCGGAGCGATGCCGGCGAACGCGAGCAGGAACGCAAGCCCGAGGCTCACCGACAGCTGCGTGGAAACCTTCACTTTCCTCTTGGGCACAGGGTGAGCGTAGGTGATGAAGCGGACAGCCGTCACCGGAAGTCGCGCGACTTCGGGCTCGCCCGCACGATCAGCTGCTCACACTTGTCGGCGACGAGGTTCAGCACACCGTCGGACGTGTGCTGCAGGATCCCGCGTACGACGAGGGCGGCCGACGTGCGCGCCACCCGCCGGTAGCGGGCCCAGGCGCCCGGTGAGACCACGACGTTGAGCAGGCCGGTCTCGTCCTCGAGGTTGAGGAAGGTAACCCCGCCGGCGGTGCCCGGGCGCTGGCGATGGGTGACCAGGCCGGCGACCTCGATGCGGCGACCGGACTCCACGGTGGCCACGTCGGAGATCGCCACCACGCCCCGTGCCGCCAGTCCCTCCCGCAGGTGGCGCAGGGGGTGGTCGCCGGGGGAGAGGCCGGTGGTGGCGAGGTCCTGCACGAGCTGCTCGGCCTCGGTCAGCATCGGCAGCAACGGCGGTTGGTAGGAGAGCCCGCCCAGGTCGAGCTGCCCGGGTGCGAGCGCGGAGGCCTCGCGGGAGGTCCAGAGATCCTGGCGGCGGTTTCCCTTCGACATGCCGGAGAAGGCCCCGGCCATCGCCAGTGCCTCGAGCTGAGTGGTGGTCAGGTCGACCCGGCGGGCGAGGTCGGCCTGGTCACGGAAATCGCCGCCGGCAGAGCGCTCCGCCACGATCCGCGAAGCCACCTCCTCCCCGATCTGGGTGACGTCGGCCAGCCCGAGCCGCACGCCCCAGCCGAGGTCCCGGTGGTGCTCGTGCGTGGTGTCGGGCGAGCGCCGGTCGAACTCCTTCGGCACGGGTGGTTGCTCGAACGCCAGGCAGGCATCGCGCCCGCGCGGTCCGGCGTACGACGGGAGGGGCTCGAGGTCGGCGTGCACCCCTGACGCCCCCAGGCAGGGTCCGAGCACCGTGACGCCGTGGCGTCGTGCGTCGGCGGCGAGGGACTGCGGGGAGTAGAAGCCCATCGGCTGCGCGCGCAGCAGCGAGGCGAGGAAGGCAGCGGGATAGTGGAGCTTCATCCACGAGCTCGCGTAGACGAGCACCGAGAACGAGATCGAGTGCGACTCGGCGAAGCCGAAGTTGGCGAAGGCCTGGATCTTCTCGTAGATCTCGCTCGCCTTCTCCTCGGAGAGACCGTTGGCCTGCATGCCTGCGAACAGCCGCGACTTGAGCGACTCGATGCGGACGACGCCGCGCTTGGAGCCCATCGCCCGGCGCAGCAGGTCGGCGTCGGCGTGGTCGCAGCCGCCGACGGCGACGGCCATCTGCATCAGCTGCTCCTGGAAGAGCGGCACACCGAGGGTCCGTGAGAGCACGGGCTCGAGCAGGGGGTGGTCGTACTCCCACGGCTCACCCTGGCGGCGGCGCAGATAGGGGTGGACCGCGCCGCCCTGGATCGGGCCGGGCCGGATCAGCGCCACCTCGATGACCAGGTCGTAGAAGCAGCGCGGCTTGAGCCGGGGGAGCGTGCCCATCTGTGCGCGCGACTCGACCTGGAAGACGCCGATCGAGTCGGCGCGGCAGAGCATGTCGTAGACGCCCTGCTCCTCGCGCGGCAGCGTCTCGATCGTCCACTCCTCCCCGAGGTGCTCGCGCACGAGATCGAAGGAGTACTGCAGTGCCGCGAGCATGCCGAGCCCGAGCAGGTCGAACTTCACCAGCCCCATCCAGGCGCAGTCGTCCTTGTCCCACTGGAGCACCGTGCGCTTCTCCATGCGGGCCGGCTCGATCGGGCAGACCTCGCCGATCGGCCGGTCGGTGAGCACCATGCCGCCGGAGTGGATGCCGAGGTGTCGCGGGAAGGTGAGCACCTCCTGGGCCATCTCGACGACCTGCCGCGGGATGCCGCCTTCGGAGGCGCTCGTGTCGTCGACCGCGACGTGGCCCCACGAGTCGATCGACTTCGACCAGGCGTCCTGCTGGCCGGGGGAGAAGCCGAGCGCCTTGGCCATGTCGCGCACGGCGTTCTTCGGGCGGTAGGTGATCACGTTGGCGACCTGGGCGGCGTTGCGGCGGCCGTACTTCCCGTAGACGTACTGGATCACCTCCTCGCGCCGGTCGGAGTCGAAGTCGACGTCGATGTCGGGCTCCTCGTCGCGCAGGTGCGAGAGGAACCGCTCGAACGGCAGCCCGTAGAAGATCGAGTCGACCGAGGTGATCTCGAGGACGTAGCAGAGCGCCGAGTTGGCCGCGGATCCCCTTCCCTGGCAGAGGATCCCGCGTGAGCGGGCGTACTGGACGATGTCGTGGACGATGAGGAAGTAGCCCGGGAAGTCCTTCATCTCGATGACGGCGAGCTCCTTCTCCAGCCGCTCGCGCACCTCCTTCCCGTACGCCGGGTAGCGCCGCGCCGCGCCTGCCCAGGCGAGCTCGCGCAGCCGCTCCATCGGGGTCTGGCCGCCGGGCAGGTCGAGCTTCGGCAGGCCGGGCTTCGCGGCCCGGAGCGGGAAGGCCAGGTCGTCGGCGATCTCCACCGTGCGCTCGACCGCCCCCGGGTAGCGGCGGAACCGCCGCGCCATCTCGTCGCCGCTGCGCAGGTGCGCCCCGTCACCGCCGGGGAGCCAGCCGTCGAGCTCGTCGAGTGACCTTCGCGCGCGGACCGCGGCCAGGGCGGTGGCGAGCGGATGCCGGGCCGGTGAGGCGTAGTGGGCACCGGTCGTCGCGACCGTCGGCACCCCGAGCCGGGCGGCGATCCGGGCTAGAGCGTCGTTGTGGAGCGAGTCGAGGGGCTGGCCGTGGTCGAGCAGCTCGACGGCTACCCCCTCGGCCCCGAAGAGCTCCCGGAGCCGGGCCAGCTCTCGCTCGGCAGCCATCTCGCCAGCCGTGAGATCGGAGGTGGCGGTGAGCGCGCGGCGTACGGATCCCTTGCGGCAGGCGGTGAGGGCGACCACCTCTCCTGCAGTAGACGAGGTGAGGTCGTGGAGGTCGTAGACCGGCTTCCCCTTCTCGGCCCCCCTCGCGAGGTGCGCGTCGGTGAGCGCACCCGCGAGCCGGTGGTAGCCGGACTGCCCGCGGGCGAGCAGGACGAGGTGCTCGCCGACCGGGTCGGCCACCCCCTGCTGGGGAGCGGGCAGGCCGAGGGAGACCTCGACGCCGTAGACCGTCTTGAGGGAGGGGTAGGCCTCGGCGGCCTCGGCGAAGCGGACCACGCCGTACATCCCGTCGTGGTCGGTGAGGGCGAGCCCGTGCAGGCCGAGGCGGGCCGCCTCGATGACGAGCTCCTCGGGGGAGGAGGCGCCGTCGAGGAAGCTGTAGTGGGAGTGGGCGTGGAGCTCGGCGTAGCGGGTCGTCGACGTGACCTGCTCCACGGAGGGCGCGCGGAACGGCTGCCGCTTGCGCGAGACCGGCGCCTCGTCGCGCCCGTTGGGGGCGGGCTTCGGAGGGCGGCCCGAATGGATCCGCTCCATCTCCTTCCAGGAGATGGGTGGATTGCTGAAGCCCATCAGATCGGGGCCATCAGTCGTAGCGCCCCTCGACCGACCACGGCTCGGGGTCGGCAGGGTCGAACTGCTCGTAGAGCAGCAGCCAGGCCTGGTCGTGGTCGTCGACCAGCTGGACCCGGTCGACACGGCGGCTCTCGGACGGGTCCCACCAGCGCTGCCGGATCGGCCATGGACCGGCCCAGGCGGTGACCCGGCGCGGCCCTGCGCCGGTCGGGTCGAGCGCGCGGGGGTCGAGCCAGGCGGGGTCGGCAGAGAGCTCGCCACGGGCGCCGACCCGGATGAGGGAGCCGGTCGCGTCGAGCAGCCGCACCGGCACCGGCTCGTCGTAGACCAGCGTCGGTGCGAGCCCGGGCAGGCTGCCCGGCCACGGCTGGTCGGCCTTGCGGGCCTGCGGCGTGGGCGCAGCCTCACCCCAGGGACGCAGCTGGGTGCGCTCGGCGAGGAGGCGGCCACCGCCGATGGTCGCGGTCAGCACCCCGTCGTGGCCGAGCCGGCCCTGCAGGCGGGTGGCCGTGTGGTGGATCCGGTCGGCCGGCCCGTCGCGCCAGAGCCCACCTGCATGAGCGGCAGCGTCGTCGAGTGCCAGGGGCGCCACCTCGACGCGCACCACGGCTCCGTGCCGGGTGGTCGGCGAGGCGAGTGCGGTGGAGGCGGCCCCCTGCAGCTGCCACCGGATCCGGTCGAGGACCTCGGCCGAGGTGAAGTGGCGCGGATGAGTCCAGACCTGGTCGCTGTGGGCGCGACCCGCCTGACTGATCGCGTCTTCGTCGGTGAAGACCGAGATGAGGACCTGCGAGCAGACCAGCTGGCGGGCGGTCAGCGTCGCGATGAACTCCTCGGCCATCGTGCGGCAGCCGAACGCCACCTGGTCGACCCGCTCCAGCCCCGGCTCGAAGACGACGTGGCGGGTCAGGTCGGGCGGAGCGGCGGCGGGGCACACAGGGGCGACCTCCCGCCCGCGGGCCAGGTCGTGGGCCTGCATGCCGGGCACGCCGAACCGCGCCCGCACCGAGGCCCCCGGCAGCGCCGCGAAGTCGCCGAGCGTGGTCAGCCCGAGCCGCTTGAGCAGGGTCACGAGTTCAGGACCGGCCCCCGGGAGGTTGGCGAGCACGTCGAGCGGGAGGTCGGCCAGGAAGGTGCGCGAGGTGCCCGGGGGGAGGACCCGCAGCGGCGTGGAGACGGTGGTCGCCTGGGCTGCCAGCTCGGCGGCGTGGATGCCGTCGGCGACGCCGATGCGGACGTCGACCAGCCCGGCGACACCGCGCACCTGGTCGGCCACCGCCCGCGCGGCCGCCTCCTCGCTGCCGTAGTAGCGGGCGGCACCTGCGACGTGGACGGCGACCAGCCCCGGGCGGCGTACGTCGAGGCCGGGGACGACCTCGTCGACGGCGCGAACCACCGGCTCGAAGGCCCGTGCGTCGCGCAACGGGTCGTGGGGGAGAAGCGTGATGCCGGGGCACCGTGCCTGCGCCTCGCGGAGCCGCAGGCCGACCGTCACGCCCTCGGTGTCGGCGGCCGCGGAACGGGCGACCACCCGCCCCTTCTCCATCAGGGCCAGTGCGACATCGGGGTCGAGGCCGTGCTCGGTGCGCGTGGCCAGCAGCGACCAGTCGGGGCACCACAGGGCGAGCGCACGTCTGGTCCCGGGATGCTTCATGAGACCTCCAGGTGGTGACGGGTGCGGCGGCCGGTGCGCTGCTGCACCTCGACCGCGAGCCGGCGCTGCAGCAGGCAGCCGTGCCCCTCGCCCAGCCCGCGCCAGCCGGCGGAGGAGGCGTGGAGGGTCGCCTGGACCCCCGGCCAGGTCGCCGGGGGCTGCTCGGTGAGCAGCAGCGTGCAGCCCCGCTCCCGCAGCCGGGCGGTCAGCCGGGAGGCCTCCGAGGGCGGCAGCCGGACCGGGCGGGCCAGCACCACCGGCACGATCTCGGCGAGCGCGGCGACGACGGTCGCCCACTGCTCACCCGGCGCCGGGACGAAGAGGGTGCGCTCCAGGCCGAGGCCCATCCGCGACGCGACCTCGAGCCCGAGGCCGGGCAGTCCGACCACCGCGCTCCACGCACCCTGCGAGCAGGCCTCGGCGAGCAGCACCAGGGCCAGGGTCAGCGACCCCGTCGCGGCGTACGTCGCCCCCGCCCGCAGGCCGGTCGGGAAGGCGGACCGCAGGGACTCGGGCACCCCGAAACCCGCCACGTCGCCGGGGGAGCCGGGCGCCTCGAGGCGCTGGATCCGGGCACGCAGCGCCGCCAGGTCGGGGGCGAGATCGAGGGCTGCGGTCACCCCTCCATGTTCGAACAGATGTTCGAACATGTCAATCGGACCGTTTCCCCACGGAGAGTCCGGCCGGGCCTCTAGATTTGTCCGGATCCAGGGTGCCAGAAGGGGGTTCGCGGTGGGCGCTGCACGTACGGCCGATCGCCGCGCCGAGCTGGCGCAGGCGGCCCTCGACGTGCTCACCGAGAGTGGCTACGCCCGCACCGGCCTGCGCGACATCGCGCAGCGCTCGTCGTACTCCCATGGTGTCCTGCACTACTACTTCAAGGACAAGTCGGCCCTCATCCTCGAGGCGATCCGGCTCTTCAAGACCACGTGTGTCGACCGTTACGACGACGCGCTCGCGGGGGTCACGACGCCGGACGGCGTGCTCGCCGCGCTCGGCGAGCGGCTCACCCACTCGGTCGAGGTCGACGGCCAGGCCCACCGGCTCTGGTACGACGTCCGCACCCAGGGCTGGCTCGGTGCGGTCGACGGCGCCGAGCTGGCCGCGATCGACGCGCTGCTCGAGGCGATGGTGCTCCGCTTCCTCGACGCCTACGCCCGGCTCGCCGGCGTACGGCTCCAGGTCGAGGGGACCACGGCGTACGCCCTGGTCGACGGGCTCTTCCAGCGCGCCCTGCAGGACCACTTCCAGGGCGACCCGTATGCCGCCCGCACGCTGCTGGTGCGCCTGCGTGAGGCGCTGCCGCTGCTGGTCTCCTGACCAGTCGTCCTCCGGTAAGATCGCCGGTCGTGTCGACACCTGAGCAGAGCCCCGAGCACCCGACCTCGACGTACGACGTGGAGGCCACGCAGGCGAAGTGGCTCGCGCGCTGGGACGGGCTCGACCTCTTCCGGGCCGACGACGCTGCCGCGCTCGCCGGGGAGAGGCCGACGTACTACGCGCTGACGATGTTCCCCTACCCCTCGGGCGACCTGCACATGGGCCACGCCGAGGTGATGGCGCTGCACGACGTCGTCGCGCGCTACAAGAAGTTCCGCGGCTTCGAGGTGCTCAACCCGATGGGCTGGGACTCCTTCGGCCTGCCCGCCGAGAACGCCGCCATCAAGCGCGACGAGCACCCCTCGACGTACACCTACGCCAACATCGAGACGCAGTACGAGTCGTTCAAGAAGTACGGCCTGGCGTTCGACTGGTCGCGCCGCCTCCACACCTCCGACCCGGAGTACTACAAGTGGACGCAGTGGCTCTTCCTCAAGCTCCGTGAGCAGGGCCTGGCCTACCGCAAGAACTCCCCGGTCAACTGGTGCCCCAACGACCAGACCGTGCTCGCCAACGAGCAGGTCCTGGGCGACGGCACCTGCGAGCGCTGCGGCGCCGAGGTGACCAAGAAGGAGCTCACGCAGTGGTACTTCAAGACCACGCACTACGCGCAGGAGCTCCTCGACTGCCTCGACGACCTGCAGGAGAACTGGATCGCCAAGGTCGCCAACGCCCAGCGCAACTGGATCGGCCGCTCCGAGGGTGCGCACGTCTCATTCGACGTCGATGGCCACGAGCCGATCAAGGTCTTCACCACCCGTCCTGACACGCTGCCCGGTGCGACCTTCATGGTCGTCGCGGCCGATGCGAAGCTCGCGGCCTCGCTGGTCTCGGACGAGCAGAAGCCTGCCCTCGAGGCCTACCTCGACGAGGTCAAGAAGGCCTCCGACATCGACCGCCTGGCGACCGACCGCCCGAAGACCGGCGTGGACCTGGGCGTCACCGCGACCAACCCGCTGACCGGCGAGCAGATCCCGGTCTGGGCCTCCGACTACGTGCTGGCCGACTACGGCACCGGCGCGATCATGGCGGTGCCCGCGCACGACGAGCGCGACCGCGAGTTCGCCGAGAAGTTCGGCCTCCCGATCGTCGCTGTGTACGACGAGGACACGGCGTACGACAAGGCTGCCGAGATCTCCGCGGCGATCGCGAAGATCGAGGCGAGCGGCCACGGCGAGGGCACGATCAACTACCGCCTGCGCGACTGGCTGCTGTCGCGCCAGCGCTACTGGGGTGCACCCATCCCGATCATCCACTGCCCGGTCGACGGCGAGGTCGCCGTCCCCGAGGACCAGTTGCCGGTCCGCCTGCCCGAGCTCAAGGGTGCCGACCTGAAGCCGAAGGGCACCTCGCCCCTCGGCTCCGCGACGGAGTGGGTCGACGTCACCTGCCCGACGTGTGGCGGCCCTGCACAGCGCGACACCGACACGATGGACACCTTCGTCGACTCGTCGTGGTACTTCTTCCGCTACCTCTCGCCCAACGACGACACGCAGGCCTTCGACCCGGCGCTCGCCGAGGCGTGGGGCCCGGTCGACTTCTACCTCGGTGGCGACGAGCACGCGGTGCTGCACCTGCTCTACTCGCGGTTCTTCACCAAGGCGCTGCGTGACATGGGCCTGATCACCTGGGACGAGCCGTTCTCGTCGTACCTCTCGCAGGGCAAGGTGATCAACAACGGCAAGAAGATGTCGAAGTCGCTCGGCAACGGCGTCAACCTCGGCGAGCAGATCGAGAAGTTCGGTGTCGACGCCGTGCGCCTGACGCTGGTCTTCGCCTCCCCGCCCGAGGACAACATCGACTGGGCCGACGTCTCGCCCGAGGCATCGCTCAAGTTCCTCAAGCGCGCCTGGCGCCTCGCCGGTGACGTGACGTCCGCGCCGGGTGTCGATCCGGCGACCGGTGACGTCGCGCTGCGCCGAGTGACCCACAAGACGGTCCACGAGTGCACCGACCTGCTCGAGCGCCACCGCTTCAACGTCGTCGTCGCGCGCACGATGGAGCTCGTCAACGCCACCCGCAAGGCGATCGACTCGGGCTGTGGCCCGGCCGATGCTGCCGTGCGTGAGGCGGTCGAGACCGTCGCGATCCTGCTCTCCCTCGTCACGCCGTACGCCGCGGAGGAGATGTGGGAGCTGCTCGGCCACGGGCCGTCCGTCGCGCAGGCTGACTGGCCGACCGTGGACGAGGCGCTGCTCGTCGACGACACGGTGACCGCCGTGGTGCAGATCCAGGGCAAGGTCCGTGGCCGCCTGGAGGTCGCTCCGTCGATCTCCGAGGCCGACCTCGAGGCTGCTGCGCTGGCTGACCCCAACGTCCAGCGGGCGCTGGAGGGCAGAGAAGTCCGCAAGGTGATCGTCCGCGCGCCCAAGCTCGTCAACATCGTCGCTGGCTGATCCGGGCGCTATCTTCAAGGGATGGCAGGCACGAAGGAGCGGCGGATCGCGCTCGTCACGGACTCGACGGCGTCGCTGACGGCCGCGTGCGTGGCTGAGCTCGGCGTCACCGTCGTGCCGGTCCAGGTGATCATCGGTGCGACCGTCTACGACGACGAGGTCGCGACCCCCGAGATGGTCGCCACCGCGCTGAAGGAGTGGACGCCGGTCTCGACCTCGCGGCCCAACCCCTCGACGTTCCTCGAGGCCTACGAGAAGGCGGCAGCCGACGGCGCGACCGAGGTCCTCTCGATCCATCTGTCCGGTGAGCTGAGCGGCACCGCCGAGTCCGCGCGGCTCGCGGCCCGCGAGGCCGGTGACAAGGGGATCAAGGTGACCGTCGTCGACAGCCGGCAGGCGGCCTTCGCCCTCGGCTACGCCGTCCGCGCCGCGGCTGCCGTGATCGGCTCCGGTGGGTCCGTGCGCAAGGCGGTCAAGGCCGCCCGGAGCGTCAGTGACGGCTCGCACACGATCTTCTACGTCGACACGCTCGAGTACCTCCGCCGCGGCGGTCGCGTGACGACGGTGGCCGCGCTGCTCGGTGGCGCACTCGCGGTGAAGCCGTTGCTCCACGTCCACGAGGGCCGGATCGAGACGCTCGAGAAGGTCCGCACCGCCGGCAAGGCCCTGGCCCGGGTCGAGGAGCTCACCGTCGCCCACGCGGCCGCGTTGGCGGATTCGCTCGGTGACGACGTTCGCGTGCAGGTGACCATCGGGCACCTCGCCAGCCCGGACCGCGCCGCGGTCCTCGCGGAGAAGATCGGTCACCGCCTCGAGCAGCAGCTCGCCGGTGACGTGCAGGTCGGCGAGATCGGCGCCGTGCTCGGCGCGCACGTCGGCCCCGGCATGATCGCCGCGGTCATCGCTCCGGCGCTCTGAGGGCTTGTCCACAGGGCTGCCGTACGCCGGTTGGCGGCGGCCGTCGCGCTGCCTAGCGTCGTCGCCATGGGATCTCGGGAGTCGTACGACGAGGCGCTGGCGCGGCGCCTCGCGCTGCTGCGCGCGGAGCTGACGGGGGAGCGCGCTGCGGCCGAGGCCGCCCGGGCGCGCGAGGAGAAGGCGGCCTCGCACCTCGGGGCGGAGGTGGCCGCAGGGGCGGATGCCGGGATCGATGGGGGCGTCACCGCGATCCGGGCTCCCGGGCGACACGCGTCGAGGAGGTTCGCCGCGGGCGGAGTGGGTGGTGTGGGTGCTCGGGTGACCTCCCGGGTGCCCGCGGCGCTGCTGGCGCCGGGCCCCATCGCCGTCGTCGCGGTCCTGCTGGCCGTGGGCATCGGTGTCGTCGCCTGGCTGACGCTGCGCAGCCAGCCGCAGGAGCTCCCGATGGCGGTCCCGGTCGCCGGCGACCTGGCGTCGCCCATCGCGGTGCCGGGCGTCTCCACGGGCGCTGCGCGCACCACCAACGCGGTGGCCACTGAGGTCGTCGTCCACGTGGCGGGGAAGGTGCGGCGTCCGGGCATCGTGGTCCTCTCTCCGGGAGCGCGGGTCGCCGACGCGCTCAGGGCAGCCGGCGGCGCCCGGCCTGGCATCGAGCTCGCGGGCGTCAACCTCGCGCGCGTGCTCGCAGACGGCGAGCAGGTGGTCGTCGGTGCACCTGTCACAGCGGCGGGGACGGGCACGACGGGCATGGCCGGCGCGACCGGTGCGGGCGGTGACGCTGCCGGCAAGGTCAACCTCAACACCGCCTCCGAGGCCCAGCTGGAGGAGCTGCCCGGCGTCGGTCCGGTGACGGCCGCGGCGATCGTCGCCTTCCGCCAGGAGCAGGGGCCCTTCGTCAGCGTCGACCAGCTGCTTGACGTCAGCGGCATCGGTGAGGCGACGCTTGCCGAGATCGCACCCCACGCCACCGTCTGATGTCGCCCGGCCGTGACCTGCCCGGCCGTGACCTGCCCGGCCGCGACCTGCGTGGTCCGGCGCTCGGCGCCGCGGCGTGGTGCGGGGCCTTGCTGGTCCTCGCGGTGCCGGTGATGGGAGCGGTGGCCTTCGTCGGCACGGCCCTGGTGGCAGGTGGATGGCTCGCATGGCGCACACCCACGCTTCGGACGACCCTCCTGGCCTGGGTCCTCGTCGCGTGCGCCACGGCCGGCAGCGCGGCGCTGCACACCGAGCATTCCGCGGCGGGGCCGGTGCCCGCTCTGGCGGAGCGCCGGGCGGCGGTCGAGGTGCTCCTCGTCGTCACCTCCGACCCGGTGCCGCTGGTGCAGCGCTTCGGCGGTGGGGTGCGGTTCGAGGCGACCCTCCGCGAGGTGCGGAGGAGTGGCGGTGGCGCGCGGCTGCGCGCTGCGGTCCTCGTCGTCGCCGACGAGTCGTGGGCAGAGGTCGACCTCGGGTCCCGGGTACGCACCGCGGGGCGGCTCCGGCCGGCTGACGACCCGGCGAAGGCCGCCGTCCTCCTCCCGGGCGGGAGCCCCCGCCAGGTGGCCGGCCCGGGCGCCGTCTGGCAGGCGGCCGCTGCGCTGCGCGCCGGCGTACGGGAGGCGGTCGCGGGACGTGGGGCGCCGCAGCGCGACCTGGTCCCCGCCCTCGTCGACGGGGACGACGTGGGCCTGCCCGCGCAGGTGAAGGCGGAGTTCGCGACCGCGGGGCTGACCCACCTGACGGCCGTCAGTGGCACCAACCTGACGCTCGTGGTGGGGTTCCTCCTCCTGGTCGGTCGCACACTCGGCGTACGCGGCCGCTGGCAGGTCGTCCTCGCGGTAGCCGGCATCGTCGGCTTCGTGCTGGTGGCGCGCACCGAGCCGAGCGTGGTGCGGGCGGCGGCGATGGGGTCGGTCGCGCTGCTCGGCTTCGGCAGCGGGGGTCGTGACCGGGGCCCACGTGCCCTGGGTCTTGCCGTGCTGGCGCTGCTCCTCGTCCAGCCGTGGCTGGCGTTGCAGGCCGGGTTCGCGCTCTCGGTGCTGGCGACCGCGGGCATCCTGCTGATCGCGCCGTCGTGGACCCGTGCGCTCGCTCGCTGGATGCCGGAGTGGCTCGCCGCAGCCCTGGCAGTCCCGGCGGCCGCGCAGCTCACCTGTACGCCGGTGGTCGCGGCGATCTCGGGCCAGGTGAGCCTGGTCGCGGTCGTCGCCAACCTGCTGGCCGAGCCCTTCGTCGCACCGGCGACGGTCGCCGGGCTCCTGGGTGGCGTGCTGGAGCTGGTCTGGCACCCGCTCGGGGCCGCCTGCGGCTGGGTGGCTGCGGGTTGTGCGGCCGCGATCATCGAGGTGGCGCACGTGACAGCGGGCCTCGCCACGCCGGCGCTCGACTGGGGCGCGGGCCCGGTGGCCCTGACATTGCTGACGCTGCTCTGCGTCGTCGGCGGGCTCCTCACCGGCCCGCTCCTGGCGCGGCGGGGGCCGACGCTCGCCTTCTCCGCAGCGCTCGTCGCGGTCATGCTCGTGCCGCAGCCGACTCCGGGCTGGCCGCCTGACGGCTGGGTGATGGCGATGTGCGACGTCGGGCAGGGTGACGCCTTGCTGCTCGCTTCGGGCGATGGCTCCGCCGTCGTGGTCGACGCCGGGCCAGACCCGGCGCTCATCGACGGCTGCCTCGACCGCCTCGGCGTACGCCGCGTGCCGCTCGTCGTCCTCACCCACTTCCACGCCGACCACGTCGACGGCCTCCCCGGGGTGTACGCCGGCCGGCAGGTCGGGGCGGTCGAGGTCACCGGCCTCGGCGACCCACCCGAGCGCGTCGAGGTGGTGCAACGCCTCGCTGCGGGGCGGGCGCGCGTCCCGGCGTACCGGGAGACCCGGCGGGTCGGGGAGGTGACGCTGCAGGTGCTCGGTCCGGTGCCCGGCGTGGTGCAGCGCGGCTCCGCGGCCGACGGCGGGAGTGGTCCCAACAACGCGTCGGTGGTGATGGTCGCGGAGGTTCACGGCGTGCGGATCCTGCTCTCCGGCGACGTGGAGCCGGAGGCGCAGCGGGTCCTCGAGCGGACGCTGCCCGGGCTCCGGGTCGACGTGCTCAAGGTGCCGCACCACGGCAGCAGACACCAAGAGACCGACTGGCTGACCTCGCTCGGTGCCCGGCTCGCCCTGGTCTCGGTCGGAGCCGGCAACGGCTACGGCCATCCGGCCCCGGAGCTGGTCACGGCGCTCGCGGCTGCAGGCATGGACGTGCGGCGCACCGACCTCGACGGCGACGTCCTCGTCGTGGCCCGGCCCGGAGGGGGCATCGCGGTCGCGACCCACTGAGACCCCCGCCGTCGTTGTCGGTGGCACGCCCTAGGGTGAAGCCATGTCCGGACCGCAGGTGCTGGGCCGCGTCACCCTCGTGACCGGTTCCGAGGAGTTCCTCAACGAGCGCACCGTGCAGACGGCGAAGCAGGCCGTGCGGAGCTTCGACGCGGAGGCGGAGTTCTCCGAGGCCCGCGGAGGCGACCTGACGCTGGCGACCCTCGGCGAGCTGGCCGCCCCGTCCCTCTTCTCCACCACGCGGTGCATCGTGGTCCGCCAGTTCGAGGACCTTCCCGAGGAGTCGGTGGCCGGGCTCCTCGACTACTGCGCCAGTCCGGTCGAGGAGATCGCGCTCGTCCTGGTCCACTCCGGCGGGCAGAAGGGCTCCGGTGTGCTCGCCAAGCTGCGCAAGATCGCAAGCGTGACCGAGGTGAAGTCCGCTGCGCTCAAGCCGTCCGAGTTCATCGGTTTCGCGGTCTCCGAGGCGCGCGTCTCGGGTGCCCGGATGGACTCCGAGGCCGCCGGCTTCCTGGTCACCGCCGTCGGCCAGGACCTCCGCTCGCTCTCCGCCGCGGCGCACCAGCTCGCCAACGACTTCCCGGGCGAGCCACTCACGATCGAGAAGGTGAAGCGCTACTTCGGTGGCCGCGCCGAGGCCAAGTCGTTCGCGGTGGCCGACGCCGCCTTCTTCGGCCGCCGCGCCGCTGCGCTCGAGGAGCTCCGCTGGGCCCTCGACGGCGGCACCCCGCCGGTCCTGGTCACCTCCGCCTTCGCCGGCAGCGTGCGCGGCCTGGCCAAGTTCGTCGGCGCCCCGCGCGGCATGCGCGACAACGACCTTGCCCGTGAGGTCGGGGTGCCCCCGTGGAAGCTCCGCACGATCCGTGACCAGGCCCGCTCCTGGTCCCCGGACGGGCTCGCCGCCGCCATCCGCGCCGTCGCCCAGGCCGACGCCGACATCAAGGGTGCGGCCCACGACGCGGCGTACACGCTGGAGCGGCTGGTGCTGACCGTGGCTGCGCTCCGCGACCCGCGCTGACGCTGCGCCTTGGGGGGCCTCCGGGCCTGCGCCGGGAGCTCTCCCTCCCTACGGTTGCTTCGGCCGCGACGCGCTGCGTGGTCACCCTTCGAGGGCGGGGCCGAAGCAACCACGCTCGGAGAGCTCCCGGCTCCGGCCCGCACGCCGCGCAGCGGGCCGAACAGCGTGAAGACTTTTCGCCAGCATGTGACGAGAAGTCTTCAGCGTCATGGGGGAAGCCAGTCGGCAGGGCTCCCGGAGCAGGCCGGAGCCCTGCCGCCCCGCCACGCACCCGGAAATGCAGAACGCCGCCGCCCCGAAGGGCAGCGGCGTTCGTGCTGGCGCAGCGGGGCTCAGAGCTGAGCGGCCTGCTTGGCGATGGAGGACTTGCGGTTCGCAGCCTGGTTCTTGTGGATGACGCCCTTGGAGGCGGCCTTGTCGAGCTTCTTCAGCGCGGTCTTGGCGGCGTCGAGAGCGACGTCCTTGTTGCCGGCCTCGGCGGCCTCGCGGAACTTGCGGATCGCGGACTTGAGGCCGGTCTTGACGGCCTTGTTGCGCTCGCGAGCGACCTCGTTCTGCTTGTTGCGCTTGATCTGCGACTTGATGTTCGCCATGAATCTGTCCTTCGAAAGACTGAGAAAACGGGTGTTTGGTACGGCGCTCGATCCCTGGCCACTCGTGGGGTGAGAGGGGAGAGGCCCGACGTGAACACGCGACCGCAAAGATTACCAGCGTGCGACTCGGCTGCAAAAACGGGTCAGAGCCATCCCCGGCGCTCGGCAAGCCAGTCCCAGAACGCCTCACCCGCGACCTGCTGGTGTCCGCGCAGGTGGGGCGCGGCGGGCGGCACCGGGTCGCCGGCGGACTTGAGGAAGTAGCCGGCGAGCAGGGCGAGCCAGGAGTCGATCGCCTCCTCCGGTACGTCGCGGGTCAGGGCGCGTGTCGCCAGCAGCTCGTCCACACCCGACGCCCCCTGGGAGCGGGCCAGCGCGAGGAGCGTGACGGTGTCGAGCCACGCGGCGCCCTCGGCAGGCCAGGTCCAGTCGAGCACCTCGGCACGCACACCGGCACCGTCGCCGATGATCAGCAGGTTGTCGGCCCGCACGTCACCGTGCACGAGCGTCTCGCCGCCGCAGTGCGCGGCGAATCCTGCGGCCAGCGCCGCTGCCTCGTCCAGGTGTTCGCGGGGCAGCACCCACCCCCAGTACGACGGCCAGGCGGCGAACTCCTCGGCGACCGGTCCTGCGGAGACAGGCGACGGGGTGAGCAGCGACGCTGCCTGCTCGAGGGCGTCGAGGCACGCTTCCAGCTCGTCAGCGCGCCAGGGGAGCGCCGGCGCTCGCCCGCCGGCGTACGACGTGGAGAGGGCGACCCAGTCGCCGTCGATGGACCACAGCAGGCGGGGGACGGGGAGCGTCGGATGCAGCGACTTCAGCACGGCGATCTCAGCGCGGTAGGAGAGCGCGGAGCCGCGCTGTGCCTTGGCGGAGGCGGCCTTCACGAAGTGGCGGGTGCCATCGGCGCAGGTCAGCACCGCCGCGAAGCCGGGTGTGAAGCCGAGCTCGCACGCCTCCTCCTCGACCACCTCGGCGCCGCAGCGCACCGAGATCTCGGCGCGCAGCTCGGGCGGCAGGAAGGGCCACGAGATGCGGCGCGCGACGGGGAGACGGAGCGCGGGGACGGTCACGGAGAGCCATGGTGCCCGACGGGTGGCAGGAACGCCCGGCAACCCATGGGAGAATCGCCTGTTGTGAGCAGCGCAGCTAAGTCGGCACCCCAGCCTGGCAAGACCGACCCGTCGATCATCCGCAACTTCTGCATCATCGCGCACATCGACCACGGCAAGTCCACCCTCGCCGACCGCATGCTCCAGCTGACCGGCGTCGTGGGTGAGCGTGAGGCGAAGGCGCAGTACCTCGACCGCATGGACATCGAGCGCGAGCGCGGCATCACGATCAAGTCGCAGGCGGTCCGCATGCCGTGGACGGTCGCGGAGGGCAACGACGCCGACGCCGAGCCGGGCACCTACATCCTCAACATGATCGACACGCCGGGCCACGTCGACTTCACCTACGAGGTCTCGCGGTCGCTCGAGGCATGCGAGGCCGCGATCCTCCTGGTCGACGCCGCCCAGGGCATCGAGGCGCAGACGCTGGCCAACCTGTACCTCGCGATGGGCGCCGACCTGCAGATCATCCCGGTGCTCAACAAGATCGACCTGCCCAGCGCGAACGTCGAGAAGTACGCCCTCGAGCTGGCCAACCTCGTCGGCTGCGAGCCGGAGGACGTGCTGCTCACCTCCGCCAAGACCGGCCTCGGTGTGGAGCACCTGCTCAACGAGATCGTGAAGCAGGTCCCGGCGCCCGTCGGCGACGCCGACGCCCCGGCGCGCGCGCTCATCTTCGACTCGGTCTACGACACCTACCGCGGCGTCGTCACCTACGTCCGTGTGGTCGACGGCTCGCTGAAGCACCGCGAGCGGATCCGGATGATGTCGACCGGCGCCGTGCACGAGATGCTCGAGGTGGGCGTCATCAGCCCCGAGCCGATGAAGGCCGGCGAGCTCGGCGTGGGCGAGACCGGCTACCTGATCACCGGCGTGAAGGACGTCCGTCAGTCGCGCGTCGGTGACACCGTCACGCTGCAGCACCACGGCGCGGACGAGCCGCTCGGTGGCTACGCGCACCCCAATCCGATGGTCTACGCCGGTCTCTACCCGATCGACGGCGACCAGTACCCCGAGCTGCGTGACGCGCTGGAGAAGCTCCAGCTCAACGACGCCTCGCTGACCTACGAGCCGGAGACGTCCGGCGCCCTCGGCTTCGGCTTCCGCTGCGGCTTCCTCGGCCTGCTGCACATGGAGATCACGCGTGAACGGCTCGAGCGCGAGTTCAACCTCGACCTGATCTCCACCGCTCCCAACGTGGTCTACCACGTGACGATGGACGACGGCTCCGAGATCGAGGTGACCAACCCGAGCGAGTACCCCGACGGCAAGATCGCCGAGGTCCGCGAGCCGGTCGTGAAGGCGACGATCCTCTCGCCGTCCGACTACATCGGCACGATCATGGAGCTCTGCCAGAACAAGCGCGGCACGCTGCACGGCATGGACTACCTCTCCGAGGACCGCGTCGAGATGCGCTACACCCTGCCGATGGGCGAGATCGCCTTCGACTTCTTCGACCAGCTCAAGTCCAAGACCAAGGGCTACGCCTCGCTCAACTACGAGTTCGACGGCGAGCAGCCGGGTGACCTGGTCAAGGTCGACATCCTGCTCCAGGGTGAGCCGGTCGACGCGTTCTCCGCGATCGTCCACAAGGACGCGGCGTACGCGTATGGCGTGATGCTGGCGGGCAAGCTCAAGGACCTCATCCCGCGGCAGCAGTTCGAGGTGCCGATCCAGGCCGCGATCGGTGCCCGCGTGATCGCCCGCGAGACCATCCGCGCCATCCGCAAGGACGTCCTCGCCAAGTGCTACGGCGGCGACATCTCCCGCAAGCGGAAGCTGCTCGAGAAGCAGAAGGAGGGCAAGAAGCGGATGAAGATGGTCGGCCGCGTCGAGGTGCCCCAGGAGGCCTTCGTGGCTGCGCTGTCCACCACCCAGACCGCGGAGAAGAAGGGCAAGTGAGCACCACGAGCTTCGGCCAGCGCTGGGCCGCGAGCTCGTGGGTCGAGCGGTCGAGGATGATCTCGTGGAGTGGTGCCCTCGCCGCTTACACCGGCTGCATGGTGATCGCGATCGTCCTGCTGTACGCCGATGACAGGTCCTGGGCGCCGCTGCCGTTCTGGTTCGCCCCGGTCGTGAACCCAGTGGCGCTGGCAGCGCTCATCCGGGGCTGGGTGCACAGCTCCGTCAGCTGGATGTCGCTGGGTGCCCTCCTCGCGTTCTGTGGCTGCTTCCTTCCCTGGTATCTCCCGCTGCCGGCCTGAGGAGACGGCAGACGAGGCTGCCAGACTGGCGGCGTGACCCCACCCGACCGCGACCGCGACGAGCTGGGCCGTGCCCGCCAGGCGCGGCCCCGCGACGCCCTCGGTCGTCCGCTGCCGTACGGCGCGGAGGGAGTCGAGCCGGTCTCCGAGGAGCCGCTGCCGCCGCTGGAGACGATCTCCGAGGCGCGGCGGCTGCTCGCGGAGGGGCGGCCCTTCTCCGCCCACGAGGTGCTTGAAGCGCGCTGGAAGGACTGTCCCGAGGCGGAGCGTCCGCTCTGGCAGGGGCTCGCACAGCTCTGCGTCGGCCTCACGCACGCCGCCCGGGGCAAGCCGGTCGGCGCTCAGCGGCTCGTCGAGCGTGGCGCCGGCCGTCTCGAGGCGTACGTGGGGGAGACCTACGGGCTGGATCTCGACGCGCTGGTCTCCTGTGCGCGCTCGCGCGTGACCGGGTGAGCGTCACTTGTGATGACAACGGTCGTTGCACAGTGCAACGCCCCGCTGAACTCCCCGGGAGGGACCCCGTGCTCCGTCGCCTTGCCACTGTCGCTGCCACACTCACCTCGGCCGCAGTCCTCGCCGCTGTTCCGACGAGCGCGGAGGCGGCCCCGCTGAACTACGTCGCGCTCGGCGACTCCTACAGTGCGGCGTCCGGTGTCCTCCCGCTCGACCTGAGGAGCGGCCTGACCGGCGCGACCTGCCTGCGGTCGACCCGCAACTTCGCGCACGTGATCGCGGCGTCGCGGGGCTACATGCTCAAGGACGTCACCTGCGGTGCCGCGCAGACGAAGGACTTCACGACGCGACAGCACCCGGACACCGCGCCGCAGCTCGACGCGGTCGGCGCGACCACCGACCTGGTCACGATGACCATCGGCGGCAACGACAGTGGCGTCTTCATCAACGCCATTGCCAAGTGCGGTGCCGCCGGTCTCTCCACGTTGGGCCAGGGCAACCCGTGCCAGAAGCAGTACGGCACGTCCTTCGCCGACACGATCAACAACGTGACCTACCCGGCGCTCGTCGGGGCGCTGCAGGCGACCCGGGCCAAGGCCCCCAACGCGCGCGTGGCGATCCTGGGCTACCCGTGGATCATGCCGGCGACCGGTGGCTGCTTCCTCCGCATGCCCGTCGCCACCGGCGATGTCCCCTACCTGCGCAGCATCCAGGCGGCCCTCAACGACGCCGTCCGCCGCGCCGCTGCCGCGACCGGAGCGACGTACGTCGACATGAACGTCGTCTCCGAGGGCCACGACGCCTGCAAGCCGTATGGCGTCCGCTGGATCGAGCCCGCCGTGCTCGGCAACAACCCGGTGATCGTGCACCCCAACGCGCTGGGTGAGCAGAAGATGGCCCAGCAGGCGCTGGCGGTCCTCGGCCTCTGAGTGTCGCCCGCGAGCAGGCGGGTACCACCTGCGCATCAGCGACCGAGGAGGTAGCGATGAGCCTGGGTGGAGAACCCCAGAACCCCAAGGGCCATGTGCCCGACGAGCGCGAGATCGCCGACGACGTGGCTCGTGAGGGGCCGCCGACGATCGACAAGCCGCTGCACGGCCCGCGCAAGGGACCGTGGGTCCCGCTGCTGGTCACGCTGGCGGTCTTCGCCGTCCTGGCGCTGCTGTACTTCTGGGGGATGGGCGACCTGGTCGGTCAGAACTGACGCTCAGGACACCCGGCGGGCGACCTCGTCGAGGTTCGTCGCCATGGCGTCGCGCCACTGCTGGAGACGGCCCTCGATGATGCGTGCCTCCTGCTCCGGGTGTGCGTCGATGAAGACGCTCAGCCCGGAGGGGTCCGGGCCCATGCGCGCCCACTGACGCACGGTGCAGCCCTCGCGCCCGGGGTCGACCTCGAAGCCCCAGGTCGCCATGACGCCGTCGGGACCGTGGACGTCCCAGGTCCAGCGCCGGCCGGGCTCGACCTCGGTCACGACGCAGTCGACACTCCAGGCGCCGCGGACGGAGTTCTCGTTCTCGCCGTGGAAGACGTTGCCGATCGCGACGTCGGTGCCGGTCGACCAGAGGACCCGCTTCAGCTCGGGCGAGTGGGCGAGCGGGAGCTCGATGTCCGTCACCACCTCCCACGCGGCAGCGGGCGGGCAGGGCAGTCGGCGGGAGACCTCGATGGTCGGTCGGTCGCGGTAGCGCATGGGCACACTGTGCCCATCGAACTGAGGCTCGTCCATCGCATCGACGTCGACGACCCCCGGGCTCGTCAGGGCATCAGCAGGTCCGCAGCAACCCCCGCGTCGTACCCCGCGCAGAAGGCGGGATACCACCCCGGCAGTCGCGAGCCGTCGCCAGCGTCGTGGACGACGTCGAAAGCGGCGTGGGCCAGCCAGCCCGCGGCCGTGACCACCTCCGGCCTGGTCGTACGGCGGGCTGCCGCGACGACGGCGGCCATCGCGAGCACGCCGCCGGCCTCCTGCAGGGCTGCCCTGCAGGAGCGGGCGGAAGAGCGCCGGGCGGCGGGGTAGACCAGCGCAACGGGCACGAGGCTCAGCGCGAGCAGACGAGTGGAAGAGCCGGGGGCGACGCGGCGTACCCCGAGTGCCGAGGCCTTGCCGAGCCCTGCTCCGACGAGGACTGCGGTGACGTCACGCGCGACAGACATGGCCTCAGCCTCGCAGATCGGGCTCGCTGACGCGTCGGCACAGAAGGGAACCGGCGAGTGCCGCAGGGCGTCGTACGGACATGAAGTCGTTGTTGGCCACCGTGGTGCTGGCACCCACGATCGTCGTCGGGGCGGGTGCCCTGGGCTCGACTGCCGCTGCGCTCAGCTGCGTCGGGCCGCAGGTGGTCCTGTCGGAAGCGAGGGTGATCTACGCCGGGAGGATCGTCGCGTCCTCCGACGAGGAGGTCACGCTCGAGGTCGACGAGGTCTGGCGCGGCACACCGCCTGCGGAGCGGGTGACCTTCGACGTCGACTTGCCGGGGTGGTGGGAGGGAAGTCGGTCAGACCGCGAAGCCCGTCTCGTGATCGCACCGGCCGACGGCGCGCTCAACCCGTGCACCGTGTTCGCGCTGAGCGGGGAGATGGCAGACGACGTGCGGTCCTTCCGGCCGGCGTCCCCGGCAGGCCCGTCCGCGGTGGAGAGCTCGCTCGCCGGCGACGATCCGCCTGCGCAGTCCGCGGTGCCGGGCTGGGCCCTGGCGGCCGGTGGCGCGGGTCTCCTGCTCCTCGCCGGCGGTCTGGTCGGGGGAGTCCTGAGGCGCCGGCGGTGATCAGGGTTCAGAGCGCGGCGCGCCGCCGGGTCAGCCACGCCCGCTCGGCCGGGTTGCCGGCGAGCTCGATGGCTCGCGCATAGGAGTCGCCGGCCTCGACCACCCGGCCCAGCCGGCGCAGCAGGTCGGCCCGGGTGGCGTGGAAGGCGTGGTAGCCGTCGAGCGCGCCGGCCAGGTCCTCGACCAGGGCGAGCCCGACTGCAGCGCCATCGAGCTCGGCGACTGCGACCGCGCGGTTGAGCGCAACCACGGGCGAGGGGGTCATCAGCTGCAGCTGGTCGTAGAGGGCGCGGATCTGCGACCAGTCGGTCATCGAGACGTCGACGGCGTCGCAGTGGACCGCGTTGATCGCCGCCTGCAGCTGGTAGGGGCCCGGCCGGCCGATGGTGAGGCAGCGCCGCACGAGCGCGTGCCCCTCGTCGATGAGCGCGGGGTCCCACAGGGCACGGTCCTGGGCATCGAGCGTGACCAGCTCGCCGTCGACCACGCGTGCCTCGGCCCGGGCCTGGGTGAGCAGCATCAGGGCGAGCAGCCCCAGGGGCTCGGGCTCGTCGGGCAGCAGGGACGCCACCAGGCGGGTCAGCCGGATCGCCTCCTCGCACAGCTCCGCGCGGACGGCGACGGGCGCGGCCGCGTCGGGGCCCGCCGTACGGGAGACGACTCCGGAGGAGAGGTAGCCCTCGTTGAAGACGAGATACAGCACCGCGAGTACGCCGGACACGCGCGCCGGCAGGTCCGCCGCGGCCGGGACGCGGTAGGGGATGTGGGCGGCGGTGATCTTCTTCTTGGCCCGCGTGATCCGCTGCTCCATCGTCCGTTCGGGGACGAGGAAGGCGTGCGCGATCTCGGCGACCGTGAGCCCGCCCAGGAGGCGGAGGGTGAGCGCCACCCGGTTCTCGAGGGCGAGTGCGGGGTGGCAGCAGGTGAAGACCAGCCGGAGCCGGTCGTCGTCGATCGGACCGCCGGGCTCGGGCGACCCACCGGAGAGCTGGGTTGCCATGAGTGCTGCCTCTGCTTCCTTCGTGTCGCGCCGGCCCTCACGCCGGATCCGGTCGAGTGCCTTGTTGCCGGCGACGGTGGTCAGCCACGCGCCGGGGTTCGGCGGGATGCCGTCGACGGGCCACCGCTCGACCGCCACCAGCAGCGCCTCGGACGTCGCGTCCTCCGCGAGGTCGAGGTCGCCGAGGCGACGAGCGAGCGTGGCGACCACACGTGCGTGTTCCGCACGGAACACGGACGTGAGATCAGTGTCGGACCGCCCGCCGGACAAGGGTCGTCAGAGACCTTCGGTGTCGCCCTGGAAGGGACGGACCTCGACCTTGCCCTCACAGGCAGCGGACCCCTTCTGGGCCCAGGCGAGTGCCTCGTCCAGGTCGCCGGCCTTGATCACCCAGAAGCCACCGAGGAACTCCTTCGACTCCGAGAACGGGCCGTCGATGACGAGCGCCTCGCCCTTGGTGTTGTCGACGGTGGTGGCTGCCTCGATCGGCTCGAGGCCACCGGCGAAGACCCACGAGCCGGCGTCCTGCAGGTCCTTGTTGAAGCGCTCGACCGCCTCGAAGATCGGCTGCATGTCCTCGGGGGTCATCTGCGAGAAGTCCTCGGTGCCGTCGTGGTGCACGGAGAGCATGTAGAGCGTCATGGGGATCAATTCCTTCGGTTGGTGGTGCTGACACCCACTCCACGAGCGGGGTTCGGCGGATCCGACAGGTCGGCGCAGAAGTTTCTGGAGAAGTTTTCAGCCGCCGTGCGAGTGCGGCGGGACGGTCGGTCCCTCGGAGGGCTGGACGATCACGAAGCCGCGCCCGCCGAACGCCACCTGGAAGGCCTCGCCCGACCCGCGGCCGATGAGCGCACCCGCGGTCGCGGTGGAGCGGATCGACGTCTGCAGGTCGATCGACCAGGCGACCAGCGCGTTGGAGTCAGCGAAGGTCGGGGCCTCGCCCGCGTCGAGGACCACCGGGTCGCCGTCGGTCGTGATCGCGACCCAGCCGGTGCCTCGCAGGGTGGTGTTGAAGAGCCCGCCGGCCGCGATGCTGCCGCCGCGGACCCGCTCGACGTTCCACTCGAGGGAGGCGGAGAACGCGAGCACGTTGGCCCCGTTGATCGAGATGCCGCTGTTGTCGAGGTGCAGGATGTGGACCTTGTAGCCCTCGTTGGCCAGGAAGACGTCGCCCTGGCCCTCGACGCGCATCAGCGACAGGCCCTCGCCGGTCAGCGCCTTCTTGAGGAAACGTGCAGCGCCGCCGCCCTGGTAGGCGAAGTTGACCGCGCCCTGATAGGCGACCATCGCGCCCTGGCGCGCCATGAACGGCTCGCTCACCCGGACGCGCAGGAGCTTGGCGTTCTGCAGCGAGGGCCCCGGCGCGGTGGCGGTGCTCTCGCTGTAGCGGCCGTCGACGAGGTCGCCAGTGATGCCGCCGCTGCCGCCGCGCGCCACCGGCACGTGCTCGTCGACAGGCTCGGCGGGCTCGCCGAGGCCGGCTGCATCGTCGTGCGTGGGCAACGGGTCGACCGCCTGCACGCCCTCGTCGGCGACGTGCTCGGTCCAGGCATCTCCGCTCCAGTAACGGAGCTCGTGCCGGCGGGTCGGGTCGGGAAGCCACTGGGCTGCAGTCATACCTGTAGTTCTACCGGGCATGATCCAGCCATGACCACCGCCTCCCTCGTCTCTGTGAACGTCGGCCAGCCTCGCGCGGCCACCGGCTCCCGCGAGGCGCGTACGGCGATCGGCAAGGCGCCGCTGCCGGGCCCCGCCCGCGTCACGGCGTTCGGCGTCGCGGGCGATGCCGTCGGCAGCCCCGACGTGCACGGTGGCGTCGACATGGCGGTCTATGCCTACGCACGAGAGGACCTCGACCGCTGGGCCGCGGAGCTCGGTGTCGAGCTACCGGACGGCTGGTTCGGCGAGAACCTCACCACCGCCGGCATCGACGTCAACGCTGCGCTGGTGGGGGAGCAGTGGCGGATCGGTGATTCCGTGCTGGAGATCGCCAAGGTGCGCATCCCGTGCAACACCTTCCAGGTCCGGATCGCCGAGGCGGGCGGTCCCGACCGGGGCTGGGTGCGGCGCTTCACCGAGGACGCCCGCCCGGGGCCGTACCTGCGCGTCCTCGAGGAGGGAGACGTCGCCGCGGGCGACCCGATCGAGGTGGTCCACCGGCCCGGTCACGGCGTCACCGTGAGCACCATGTTCCGGGCGCTCACGACCCAGCCGCACCTGCTGCCGGAGCTGCTGGCGGTGGAGACGCTCGCCACATCTGTCCACGACAAGGTGATGGACTACATAAACCGGAGGCGGTAGCGGCGCTACGCTGCGCCCATGCCGATCAACCGCGATGCGTCCTTCATGGACACCATGCCGGCCAATGTGGCCATCCAGTTCCTCGACCGGGTCACGACATCCGGTCCCCGCGAGGCGTTCCGCTTCCCTGCCGGTGACGGCTGGGAGTCGGTGACCTGGCAGCAGGCGGGCGACCGTGTCCGCAAGCTCGCCGCGGGCCTCATCTCCCTGGGCATCCAGCCCGAGCAGCGTGTCGGGATCCTGTCCGGCACCCGCTACGAGTGGATCCTCGCCGACCTCGCCATCATGTGCGCCGGCGCCGCGACGACGACCGTCTACCCGTCCACCGGCGGCGACGACACGGCGTACATCCTGGCCGACTCGGGCAGCCGCGTGCTCTTCGCCGAGGACGCCGGTCAGGTCGAGAAGGTCGAGGCGCACCGCGCCGAGATGCCGGAGCTCGGCACGGTCGTGAGCCTCACCGAGGAGGGCCGCGAGGGTCTCCTCTCGCTCAGCGACCTCGAGCGGCTCGGTGAGGAGTACCTCGCCAAGAACCCGACCGTCATCGACGACCTCGCGGCGAGCATCCCGGCCGACCAGCTGGCCACCCTCATCTACACCTCGGGCACCACGGGCAAGCCGAAGGGCGTCCGCCTGCGCCACAAGTCGTGGGTCTACGAGGGCGAGTCGATCAAGTCGCAGGGCATCCTCGACGAGGACGACCTGCAGTTCCTGTGGCTGCCGATGGCCCACTCCTTCGGCAAGGTGCTGCTCTCCACGCAGCTCGCGTGCGGCTTCGCCACCGCGATCGACGGCCGGGTCGACAAGATCGTCGACAACCTCGCCGTCGTGCAGCCGACCTTCATGGGCGCCGCGCCGCGCATCTTCGAGAAGGCCTACGGCCGGATCATCACGATGGTTGCCTCCGAGGGCAAGCAGGGCATCTTCGACAAGGCGTTCGGTGTCGGCCTCGAGGTCCGCAAGCTCCAGGCCGAGGGCAAGAAGATCCCGCTGCCGCTGAAGCTCAAGTTCAAGCTCTTCGACAAGCTGGTCTTCACGAAGGTCCGCGCGCGCTTCGGTGGCCGCATCAAGTTCTTCATCTCCGGCTCGGCCGCGCTCAACCGCGAGGTCGCGGAGTGGTTCAACGCCGCGGGCCTGGTCATCCTCGAGGGCTACGGCCTGACCGAGACCTCGGCCGGTGCGTTCGTCAACCACCCCGAGCAGAACAAGATCGGCACCGTCGGCATCCCGTTCCCGGGCTCCGAGGTGCGCATTGCTGCGGACGGCGAGGTCCTGATCAAGGGCCCGAACGTCATGGAGGGCTACCACAACCTCCCCGACGCGACCGCCGAGACGCTGATCGACGGCTGGCTGCACACAGGTGACATCGGCGAGCTCGACGCCGACGGCCACCTGCGGATCACCGACCGCAAGAAGGACCTCTTCAAGACCTCCGGCGGCAAGTACGTCGCCCCGTCGTCCATCGAGTCGCAGTTCAAGGCCGTCTGCCCGTACGTCGCGAACATGCTCGTGCACGGCAACGAGCGGAACTTCGTCTCCGCACTGATCACGCTCGACCCCGACCTGATCGCCGGGTGGGCGGAGGAGAACGGCCTCGGTGGCAAGTCGTACGCCGAGATCGTGACCTCCGACGCGTGCCAGAAGATGGTCCAGGGCTACGTCGACGAGCTCAACGGTCGCCTCAACCGCTGGGAGACCATCAAGAAGTTCGTGATCCTCGACCGCGACTTCTCCATCGAGGGCGGTGAGCTGACCCCGTCGCTCAAGGTGAAGCGCAAGGTCGTCGAGGTCAACAACAAGGAGCTGATCGACTCGCTCTACGCGGGCTGATCACACAGCAGACACACAGCGACGAGCCTTCTCCTGCACAGCGTGCGGGAGGAGGCTCGTCGCATGAGCGAGCAGCAGAACAACGAGGACCTCCCGGGTGACGGGCACGACGAGCATCGTGAGGGCCTGGGCCACGACCTCCCCGGCCTGCTGGCCCGGGGTTCGGGCCGGGTGATGGCGCGTCGCGGGCTCTTCGCGGCGTTCGGCGCGCTGGGGGCGGCCGGTGTCGTCGCCGCCTGCACCAGCGACGACGGCCTGGTCTCGGTCACCTCCGACGGCACGACCGGTGGGGGACCGGGAGCGTCCGGCAGCTCCTCGGCCACGGTCGCAGCGGGGGAGATCCCGGAGGAGACGGCCGGTCCGTATCCCGGCGACGGCAGCAACGGGCCCGACGCGCTCGGCCAGTCCGGCGTCGTACGCGAGGACATCACGCGGAGCTTCGGTACCGCTGACGGCGTCGCCGAGGGCGTGGCGCTCACGATCCGGCTCCGGGTTCTCTCGCTGGAGGACGGCGAGTCGACTCCGCTCGAGGGGGCCGCGGTCTACCTCTGGCACGCGACCCGCGAGGGCGGCTACTCGATGTACACCGAGGGAGTCACGGACGAGAACTACCTGCGCGGCGTCCAGGTCGCCGGGGCGGATGGCTGGCTGCAGTTCCGGTCGATCGTCCCGGGCTGCTACGACGGGCGGTGGCCGCACGTGCACTTCGAGGTCTACCCGTCGCTCTCCGACGCGACCTCGGCTGCGGGCCGGCTCCGTACCTCGCAGCTCGCCCTGCCGCAGGAGGTCTGCGAGACGGTCTACGCAACGGCGGGCTATGAGGCGAGCGTGGCCAACCTCGCCCGGGTCTCCCTCGACTCCGACATGGTCTTCAGCGACGGCCACTCGCTCCAGCTCGCGAAGGTGACCGGCTCGGTCGACGAGGGCTACACGGCCACCCTGGCGGTCCCGGTCTGAGCGGGCGCGCCGGGCTGGGACAATGAAGGCGTGAGCCCCTCGACCCTGCCTGACGGTGAGCCCGCGCCGGCCGACGGCGCGCTCCCGGCCGAGGCGCTCGCCGGGCAGGAGAAGCGGCCCTTCGCGTTCTACGTGCACGTCCCGTTCTGCCGGGTGCGGTGCGGCTACTGCGACTTCAACACCTACACCGCGCAGGAGCTCGGGGGCGGCGCGTCGCAGTCGGCGTACGCCGAGACCGCGGCACGCGAGGTCGGTCTCGCCAGGCGTGTGCTCGGCGACGTCGAGCGCCCGGTCGAGACGGTCTTCCTCGGCGGGGGTACGCCGACACTGCTGCCCGCGCGCGACCTCGGGCTGATGCTCCGCGCGATCGACGACGAGTTCGGGCTGGCGCCGGACGTCGAGGTCACGACCGAGGCGAACCCTGACAGCGTCGACCGCGCCTACCTGGCCGAGCTGCGCGAGGCGGGCTACACGCGGCTCAGCTTCGGCATGCAGTCGGCCGTGTCGAGCGTGCTCAAGGTCCTCGACCGCACCCACGACCCCGAGCGTGTGCCGCGCGCGGTCGAGTGGGCGCGCGCCGCCGGCTTCGACCAGATCAGCCTGGACCTGATCTACGGCACGCCGGGGGAGAGTCTCTCCGACTGGGAGACGTCCCTCCGCGCGGCGCTCGACAACAGGCCCGATCACGTCAGTGCCTACGCATTGATCGTGGAGGACGGCACAGCGCTCGCACGTCAGATCCGCCGTGGCGAGGTCGCGATGCCCGACGACGACGACCTCGCCGACAAGTACCTCCGGGCGGATGAGCTGCTCAGTGCCGACGGCCTGCACTGGTACGAGGTCTCCAACTGGTCGCGGGACGAGGCAAGCCGCTGCCGCCACAACCTCCTCTACTGGAAGGGCGCGGACTGGTGGGGTGTCGGGCCCGGTGCCCACAGCCACGTCGGCGGCGTCCGCTGGTGGAACGTCAAGCACCCGAGTGCCTACACGCAGCGCATCTCGGCCGGCGCGAGCCCGGCGCACGGCCGCGAGGTCCTCGCCGTGGAGGACCAGCGCGTCGAGCGCGTGCTGCTCGAGCTGCGCCTCGCCGATGGCCTGCCGCAGGACGTGCTCGACCCCGCCGGAGCGGCTGCCGTGCCGGGTCTGGTCGAGTCCGGGCTGCTGACCGGGCAGGCGCTCGACGGAGCGCCACTGGTCCTCACGACCCGCGGCCGCCTGCTCGCCGACGCGGTTGTGCGCGACCTCCTGCCCTAGGGCGGTGCCGAGCCCTAGGCTGCGCACATGACCGCTGTCGTCGCCGTGCTCGCGCTGATCGTCGCCCTCGTGCTGGCGTGCGCCTGCGCGCTGCTGCTGTGGCAGCTCAACGGCCTGAAGGTGCGTGCCGCTGCCCTCACCGAGCAGGCGGAGGCGCTCGAGCCGGTGCCGCCGCTGCCGGCCGACCTCGAGGCCCTGCTGGGTGCCGGTTCGCGGCGGGTGCTCGTCGTCGAGATCCTCAACCCGCTCGACGTGGCGCTGAGCCGCAACAAGGCTGCCGGGGTCCTCGCCGCCATGGCTCCGGAGAGCGTGCGCCGCGTGGTCCTCGAGCAGGCCTCGCGCGAGCTCGTCACGGAGATGGCCGCCGAGGGTGTCGAGGTCGAGGTGCGCGTCCATGCTGCTCGCTAGCGCGGTCGTCCTGGTCGTGCTCTGCGCCGGCCTGGTCGTCCTGGCTGTGCGCTGGTTCCGCGACGCCGACCAGGCCCTCCTCGCCGGCGAGCGCTCTGTCCGCCGCCAGCGCGCCTGGGCGACCGAGCGTCGGGTCTACCTCGAGTCGCGCACACGCATCGCCGACGGCGTCCAGGTCGGCACGGAGGCAGTCGCCTTCGGCAGCGCCATCGCGCGTGTCGGCCACACCGCTGCTGCGCGGATCCCGTTCGGCCTCTTCCGCGCGATCCCCATGACCCGCGCGCGGGCGGAGCGGATCCAGGCCGTCCACGACGAGAAGTCCGCCCAGATGTACGCCGCCATCGACTCGGTCTCGGCCCGCATCGCCGAGGGTGTCCGCCGACGGCTGACCGGTGCCGACGGTGCACCCCGCCAGTTGACGGCGCGTGACGAGGAGGACCTGCTCGAGGTGGAGTTCGAGGTCCACGACGAGGTCGAACCGGGCTGACGGCGGCGCGCGCCGCGACGACCTGCTGATCAGGCCGCGTCCGTCGGCGCTCCCCGCTAGGTTGTCGGCCATGACCGAGACACCGGGCACCCCCGAGGGCCACGAGCCCACCACGCCCCTTCCTCCCGCTCCGCCGACCTCCTCCGACCTGCCCGGACAGGCGGCCCCTCCCGGTCAGCCCGGCCTCCCGCCTCTGCCGCCGCCGGCCCCGGGGTACGGCCAGCAGGCCTACAGCCAGCAGGCCTACGGTCAGCCGGCCCCGCCGGCGTACGGTCAGCACCCCTACGGCGCGGGCCCGCAGGCGCCCTGGGGCGTCCACCCGGTCACGGGCGTGCCCTACTCCGACAAGTCGAAGCTGATCGCGGGTCTGATCCAGATCCTGATCCCGCTCGGCATCGGCCGGATCTACATGGGCCAGACCGGGCTGGGCGTTGCGCAGCTCCTGGTCACGCTCCTCACCTGCGGCATCGGTGCCGTGTGGCCGTTCATCGACGGCATCGTGATCCTGGCGGGCGACCCGAAGGACGCTCAGGGGCGCCCGCTTCGCTCCTGACCGGCGTCAGGTCACTCCTGCGTCACGAAGTCGATCAGCTCCTCGACCCGGCCGAGCAGGGCCGGGTCGAGGTCCTGGAAGCCGCGTACGCCGCCGAGGATGTGCTTCCAGGCACGGGCGATGTCGGCCTGGTCGCGGTGCGGCCAGCCGAAGGCCTGGCAGACGCCCTTCTTCCACTCGAGGTGGCGCGGCACGTCGGGCCAGGCCTTCTTGCCGAGGCGCTCGGGCTTGACCGCGGCCCAGACGTCGATGAACGGGTGGCCCACGATCAGCACGTGCTTGCCGACCTCGGACTTCATCACGGCCTGCGCGATCCGGCTCTCCTTGGAGCCCGGCACCAGGTGGTCGACGAGCACGCCGACGCGGCGGTTCGGGCCGGGCTGGAAGTCGCGCAGGTGCTCGGAGAGGTCGTCGATGCCGTCGAGGTACTCCACGACGACACCCTCGATCCGCAGGTCGTCGCCCCAGACCTTCTCGACGAGCTCCGCGTCGTGCCGGCCCTCCACGAAGATGCGCGACGCCCGGGCCACGCGCGCCTTCGTGCCGTGCACGGCGATCGATCCGGACGCGGTGCGGGTCGCCTTCTCCGGCCCCTTCTGCGTCACCGGAGGGCAGAGGATGACCGGACGTCCCTCCAGCAGGAAGCCCGGCCCCATCGGGAACGTACGCCGCTTGCTGCGACGGTCCTCGAGCGTCACCGTCCGCAGGTCCCTGTCGACGGCGACGATCTCGCCGCACCAGTCGGTCATGACCTCCTCGAGCACGAGGCCGAGGTCTGCCGAGATCTCGACCGCGCGGCCGTTCTTCGGCGTGCGCCAGTCGTTGTTGAGGACGTCAGTGCCATAGCGGTCGCCAAAGCTGTTCGAAGGAGCCATCGCCCAAGTCTGCCGAGCGCGCAGGCCCGGACGGCGTACCGACACACGGGGTGTCGCCCTCGTCACCGGCGGTGTGGGGGTGCGGCCGGGTAGCATTGGCACTCGCCAGTTCGGAGTGCCAGTCACTCCGGCACCAGACGGCCGAGGAGGAGGACGCATGCTCGAGGAGCGCAGGCTCGCGGTGCTGCGTGCCATCGTCGAGGACTACGTCTCCACCGAGGAGCCGGTCGGTTCCAAGGCCCTCGTCGAGCGCCACTCGCTGGGAGTCTCGCCTGCGACGGTCCGCAACGACATGGCCGCACTCGAGGAGGAGGGGTTCATCACCCAGCCCCACACGAGCGCGGGGCGCGTGCCGACCGACAAGGGCTACCGGCTCTTCGTCGACCGGCTCTCCACCGTGAAGCCGATGAGCGTCGCGGAGAAGCGAGCGATCTCGACCTTCCTCGACGGCGCGGTCGACCTCGACGACATGGTCCAGCGGTCGGTGCGGCTGCTCGCGCAGCTGACCCGTCAGGTCGCCGTCGTGCAGTACCCCACCCTCAGCTCCAGCACCGTCCGCCACGTGGAGGTCGTCGCCCTGGCGCCGACACGCCTGCTGCTCGTCCTGATCCTCTCGACCGGGCGCGTCGAGCAGCGGCTGGTGGAGCTGCCGGTCGAGCTCGACGAGCAGGATCTCGCCGACCTCCGCAGCCGCCTGCTCCACGCCGCCGTGGGCACCCGCATCGCGGAGGCCGTGACGGCGCTCGGTGGCGTCCCCGACGAGGTCGCCCCCGAGGTGAAGGCGTCGGCGGAGACCGTCGTCCACACCCTCACCGACGCGATGTCCGACCATCGTTCCGACGAGCGGGTCGCGGTCGGGGGCACCGCCAACCTCGCCCGCTTCGGCACGTCGTTCGACACGGCGGTCCGGCCGATGCTCGAGGCGCTCGAGGAGCACGTGGTGCTGCTCAAGCTGCTCGGCGAGGCGAGCTCCGACCTGGTCACCGTGCGCATCGGCCACGAGGGCCCCTACCAGGAGCTCTCCGGCACGAGCGTCGTCGCCGCCGGCTACGGCCCCCAGGACCAGGCGATCGCCAGCCTCGGCATCGTCGGCCCGACCCGCATGGACTACCCCGGCACGATGGCCTCGGTCCGTGCCGTCGCCCGCTACATCTCCCGCCTGCTCGACGAGCAGCCCTGACCATCAACCTGAGGAACCACACGTGAGCCAGGACTTCTACGAGCTCCTCGGTGTCTCCCGCGACGCGGACGCGGACACCATCAAGAAGGCCTACCGGCGCCTTGCCCGGCAGTACCACCCGGACGTCAACCCCGACCCCGACGCCCAGGACACCTTCAAGGCGGTCTCACACGCCTACGAGGTCCTCAGCGACCCGGCGAAGCGGCAGCAGTACGACCGGGGCGGAGACCCCTTCGGTGGTGGCTTCGCCGGTGCTGGCCAGGGCTTCTCCTTCACCGACATCATGGACGCCTTCTTCGGAGGCGGCGGTCAGCCCGGCGGCGCGGCCAGCGGTCGCGGTCCCCGTCCGCGCGTACGCCGAGGCCAGGACGCGCTCATCCGGCTCGAGGTCCAGCTCGCCGAGGCGGCGTTCGGCGTCACCCGTGAGCTGAAGGTCGACACCGCCGTGCGCTGCACCGCCTGCAACGGCGACGGTGCGCAGCCCGGCTCGAAGCCCGTCGCCTGCGAGACCTGCCACGGTGCGGGCGAGGTCGCCCACGTGCAGCGCTCCTTCCTCGGCGAGATCCGCACGCTGCGCCCGTGCGCGGCGTGCAAGGGGTTCGGCACCGTCATCCCGGATCCGTGCCGCGAGTGCGCCGGCGACGGCCGCGTGCGGGCACGCCGTTCGCTCACCGTGAAGATCCCGGCCGGCGTCGACAACGGCACCCGGGTCCAGCTCTCCGAACAGGGCGAGGTCGGCCCCGGTGGCGGTCCCGCCGGTGACCTGTACGTCGAGATCCACGTCGCGCAGCACGCGACCTTCCGCCGTCACGGCAACGACCTCCACGCGACCGTGTCGGTGCCGATGACGGCCGCCGCGCTCGGCACCGTGCTGACCCTGCCGACGCTCGAGTCCGACCTCGGCGACGAGGGCCAGCAGACCTTCGACCTCGACGTCGCGGCCGGCACCCAGTCGGGCAGCACCGTCACGCTCCGCGGCCTCGGCGTTCCCGGCCTGCGCACGCAGGCGCGCGGCGACCTCGTCGTCACGATCGTCGTCGAGACCCCCGCGAAGCTCGACGCCCGCCAGGAGGAGCTCCTCCGCGAGCTCGCCAAGCTGCGTGGCGAGGAGGCCGTCGAGGGGTCGCTTCGCCCGGCCCACAAGTCGGTCTTCAATCGCCTGCGCGACGCGTTCTCGCAGCACTGATCGGCCGCTGATGTCGTTTCCCGTGCACCTGGTACCGACCCTGGCCGGCGTTGCCGAGGGCTCCGTCGTCGAGGTCACCGGCGACGAGGCGCACCACGCTGTCGCCGTACGCCGGCTGGCGGTGGGGGAGCAGGTGGTCCTGACCGACGGCTGCGGTGCTTCCGGCGTAGGCGAGATCGTGGCCACCGGCAAGCGGTCGATGGAGGTTCGCCTCGCTTCGCTCGCTCACGAGGAGCCGGCGACGCCGCGGGTCACCGTCGTCCAGGCGATCCCCAAGGGTGAGCGCGGCGAGCTCGCCGTCGAGGTGCTCACCGAGATCGGTGTCGCCGAGATCGTGCCGTGGGCGGCGTCCCGTTCGGTCGCCGTCTGGCGCGGTGAGCGTGCGGTGAAGTCGCACGCGAAGTGGGTGTCGACCGCTCGTGAAGCGGCCAAGCAGGCGCGCCGCTCGTGGTTCCCCGTGGTTGCCCCGCTCGCGACGACGGCTGCTGTGGTCGACCTTGTCCGCGGCGCTGACCTCGCCGTCGTCCTGCACGAGGAAGGCCCCGGCTCCTTCGCGTCGCTCTCCGTCCCCGCGGACGGCTCGATCGTGGTCGTCGTCGGCCCCGAAGGCGGCATCAGCCCCGACGAGCTCGCGGCGTTCGCCGAGGCTGGCATCCAGGGCGTGAAGCTGGGCGACGAGGTGCTCCGCACCTCCACCGCCGGCGTCGCCGCCGTCGCTGCGCTGCTGTCTCGCACCGCCCGCTGGGCCTAGCCTCTACCCATGGGCAAGGTTCACGAGGCGATCGACGGACGCCTGCGCGCGTTCATCGAGCGGCAACAGGTCTTCTTCGTTGCGACCGCGCCGCTCGCGGCCGACGGCCACGTCAACGTCTCGCCGCGCGGGGTCCCGGGCACGTTCGCGGTGCTCGACGCCCACACGTTCGCCTGGCTCGACATGACCGGCAGCGGGTCGGAGACGATCGCGCACCTGCGCGAGAACGGCCGCATCACCGTCATGTTCTGCGCCTTCGACGGCCCGCCCAACATCGTCCGGCTCCACGGTCGCGGCCGGATCGTCACGCCGTACGACGAGGAGTGGGCGGCGCTCTCCGACAGCTTCGAGTCGCAGCCGGGGGAGCGCGCCGTCATCGTCGTCGACGTCGAGCGGATCTCCGACTCGTGTGGGTACGGTGTCCCGCTGATGAACTTCGAGGGACACCGCGACCTGCTGGGCCCGTACTTCGAGCGCAAGGGTCCGGACGGCTCTGTCGCATACCGGCTGCAGAAGAACCGCACCAGCCTCGACGGCCTCCCGGCGTACGATTTCGACCCGGTCTGAGGGGTCAGCCGATCTCGATGACCTTCGAGTCGGTGTAGGGGCCGTTGCCCTCCGCGCCGCCGCTCGGGTCGTCGGTCATCGCGGTCAGGATGTACTTCCCCGCCGGCACGTCGCTGATGTCGAAGGACTTCGAGAACGGGAAGAGCTTCTCGCCCATCCAGCCCTCTGCGGTGATGAAGTCCTGGAAGACCACGTGCGTCCCCTCGAAGCGCTGGAGCTTCACGGTCACGTTGGCCTCGAAGGAGTTCGCGACACCGCTGACCTCGAGCGTGTCGCTGTCGGTGTGCATGCCCTCGTCCGGAGTCGTGAGGTTGACGTGGGCGAGCGTCTCCAGGACCGGGCCGTTGGCGAGCGGCTCCGAGGTCGGTACGCCGAGAACCGTGTCGGTGTGCGACCCGTCCAGGAAGAACTGCACCGGCACCCGACCCGCCTTCGCGGCACCCTGGGCGGTGTAGACGAGCTGCTCGATCGCGAGCTGCGCCTCGCGCTCGCTCATCCCGGCCGGGCGGTCGTGCAGGGCGGTGTCGGCGAGGTCGATGGTGATGACGCCGTCCGGGCCGCCGTCGAAGGTCACGTCGGTGACGTCGGTCGAGGCCGGCCAGAGGCTGCGGTAGTCGGGGTCGGCCGGCCCCTCGGGAAGCACGGCGTGGGCGACGGCGGCGACGACGCGGTCGGCCTCGGGGACCCGGATGAACTCGCGATACAGCCCCAGCCCGCGCGGGGTCTCACCTGCGAAGTACACCGGGACAGCCGTCGTGCCTCCGGGTGCACGGTCGGTCGACGTCGGTGACGGCGAGGAGGTGTCCGTGGGCTCACTCGGCGTCGGGTCCACGGATGCGGAGACCGAGCCGGACGGCGTCTTGGCCGGACCGGGCACCACGGGGTCGTCGTCACCACTCGTCGTGGCGAACCAGACACCACCGATGACGGCGGCGGTGGCGACAGCGCCACCGAGGCCTCCGAGCAGCCAGGTGCGGGCAACAGACATGGGACTCTCCTTCGGAGTCGCGACGGTCCGGGCACGGATCGCGTCGAGGGCGGGTCGGGGCTGCACCTGGTCGGCCGCGTCGCGGACGAGCCGGGCGAGCTGGTCGTCGTGCGGCCCCCGGTTCGAAGTGGTCATCGGAGGTCCTCCAGGTGCGGAGCGAGGTGGGTGCGCAGGGTTGCGGACCCACGTGAGGCGTGGCTCTTCACCGCCCCTTGGCTGATGCCGAGGGTGGCGGCGATGTCGGCCTCGGAGAGGTCGAGGTAGTAGCGCAGCGCGAGGACTTCGCGCTGCCGTCGGGGGAGTGCCTGCATCGCCGCCAGCACCTCCGTACGCCGGACCCCGGCCTCGACGCTCGCGTCAGCGGAGGGCGCGTGGTCGGGCAGGCGCTCCCGCGCTGCGTGACGGTCGACGACCTTGCGGTGGCGCAGGGCCGAGCGGGACCTGTTGACGACCGACTGGCGGAGGTAGGCGAGCGCTGCGGACGGGTCGCGCAGCCGCGACCACCTGCCGTGGAGCGCCACGAAGGCGTCCTGCGTGATCTCCTCGGCAAGGCCCTGGTCGTGGACGAGCAGGACCGAGAGCCGGACCAGGCGGCGCCAGTGCGCGGCGTACAGCTCGGCCACTGCCTGGTCCGCGGTGAGCGGCGGCAGGGGCGCGGCGAGCGGGTCCGGATCCACGATGGTCACGCTAGTCCCACGCGCACCACCGCTCGGGGGTTTACACGCGCACTGCACCAATCCCGGGGCGCGCCCTACTGTGGACCCCATGAACGCCCCCGCGCCCGACCAGACCCGCGACGAGAACTGCCTGTTCTGCAAGATCGTCGCCGGCGAGATCCCGGCCCAGATCGTGCACACGAGCGACCACTCGGTCGCGTTCCGCGACGTCAACCCGCAGGCGCCCACGCATGTCCTCGTCGTGCCGAAGGGCCACTACCCCAACGCGGGAGCGATCGCCCAGCAGGCGCCGTCGATGGCCGCAGACCTGATCACGACCGCACGCGACGTAGCTGCCCAGGAGGGCCTGGACAACGGCTACCGCCTGGTCTTCAACACCGGCGAGGACGCCGGCCAGACGGTCTTCCACGTCCACCTCCACCTGCTCGGTGGCCGCCCCCTCGAGTGGCCCCCGGGCTGAGCCGCGGCGCCCAGCACCCGGTGGCCCACCGCAGCGCCCGAGCGGCTGTCGGCGTACGCGGATAGACTTGGCCCACCCATGACAGAGAACCCGCGCACACCCCCGCATGCCGACGGCCCCTTCAAGGAGCCCGGCGCCAAGAACACCCGCCACACGGTGGTGGTCCCGCCGAGCGTCGACATGGTCAACGTCCTCGGCCCGGGTGACGAGTTCCTCGGCATCATGGAGGGCGAGTTCGACGCCGACATCCATGTGCGCGGCAACCAGTTCGTGCTCCACGGCGTGCCGAGTGAGATCGCCCTCATCGAGCGCTTCCTGCAGGAGCTGGTGACCGTCATCCGCACCGGCCAGGGCGTCACCAACGAGACCGTCGAGCGGATCATCTCGATGCTCCGCGCGGAGACGAAGGAGAAGCCGGCCGACGTGCTCGGCCTCAACATCCTGAGCAACCGCGGCCGCACGATCCGCCCCAAGACGCTCAACCAGAGCCGTTACGTCGAGGCGATCGACAAGCACACGATCACGTTCGGCATCGGCCCTGCCGGCACCGGCAAGACCTACCTGGCGATGGCCAAGGCGGTCCAGGCCCTGCAGTCGAAGCAGGTCAACCGGATCATCCTGAGCCGCCCGGCGGTCGAGGCCGGCGAGCGCCTCGGCTTCCTGCCGGGCACGCTGACCGAGAAGATCGACCCCTACCTGCGGCCGCTCTACGACGCCCTCCACGACATGCTCGACCCCGAGCTGATCCCCAAGCTGATGGCGGCCGGCACGATCGAGGTCGCACCCCTGGCCTACCTGCGCGGTCGCAGCCTCAACGACTCCTTCATCATCCTCGACGAGGCACAGAACACCACGCCCGAGCAGATGAAGATGTTTCTCACCCGGCTCGGCTTCGGCTCGAAGATCGTGGTCACCGGTGACATCACCCAGACCGACCTGCCGGGTGGTGTGAAGTCCGGTCTCCGTGTCGTCGAGGGCATCCTCGACGGCATCAAGGACATCTCGTTCAACCGCCTCACCGCCCACGACGTCGTCCGGCACAAGCTGGTCGGCCACATCGTCGCGGCGTACGACGAGCACGATGCTGCTCAGGAGGCCGCCCTCGCCACCGCCTCCGCGGCGAGGGCCGCGCTCAACAAGACCATCAAGCCCCCGCAGAAGGAGAACCGTCGGTGACCATCGAGGTGCTCAACGAGTCCGGCCTGACCCTGGATGTGCAGGCGACCTCGCGGCTCGCCCGGTTCGTGATGGACCGGCTCCGGGTCCACCCCCTCGCCGAGCTCTGCATCAAGGCCGTCGACGAGCCGACGATCGCCGAGCTCAACGAGAAGTGGATGGAGAAGCAGGGCCCGACCGACGTGCTCGCCTTCCCGATGGACGAGCTCCGTCCGGGCAAGGTCAACGAGGAGCCCGAGGAGGGCGTCCTGGGTGACCTCGTCCTCTGCCCGGCCGTCGCCGAGCGCCAGGCCACCGAACGCCGCGAGGCCGGCCAGGCGGACTACACCACCGAGGCCGAGCTCCAGCTCCTCACCGTCCACGGCATCCTCCACCTCCTCGGCTACGACCACGCCGAGCCCGAGGAGCACCGGGTGATGTTCGGCCTGCAGGACCAGCTCCTCGCCGAGTACCACGCGAGCTGACCGATGGAGCCTGCGGATCTCTGGCTACTCGCCCTCGCTGTCGCACTGACCGCGGTCGCGGGGTTGCTCTCGGCGGCTGATGCCGCCCTCATCTCGTTCTCACGCGCCCGCGCGGAGGAGATCGAGCAGGAGGGGCGCGCCGGAGCGCGCAAGCTGGTGCGTCTGCTCGACGACCCGGCGCGCTACCTCAACAGCGTCCTGCTGCTGCGCATCGCGGCCGAGGTCGCGGCGATCGCCCTGGTCACCTACCTCGCCGTCACGCGCATCGACTCCTGGTGGCAGGCCCTCCTGCTGGCGAGCGGCGCGATGATCGTCGTCTCCTACGTCGTGGTGGGCGTCGCGCCGCGGACGCTGGGCCGGCAGCACGCCGTTCCCATCGCTCTCGCCTCGGCGCCGGTGCTGCTGGCGCTGACACCGTTCTTCGGACCGGTGCCGAAGCTGCTGATCATGCTCGGCAACGCGATCACGCCGGGCAAGGGGTTCCGTGAGGGGCCGTTCTCCTCCGAGACCGAGCTGCGCGAGCTCGTCGACCTCGCCGAGGCCTCGAGCCTGATCGAGGAGGGCGAGCGCCAGATGGTGCACAACGTCTTCGAGCTGGGCGACACCAGCGTCCGCGAGGTGATGGTGCCGCGCAACGACGTGGTCTTCGTCGAGCGCCACAAGAACCTCCGCCAGACCATGTCGCTCTTCCTTCGCAGCGGCTACTCCCGCCTGCCCGTGATCGGCGAGAACCTCGACGACGTCATCGGCCTGGCTTATCTCAAGGATGTCTCGCGGCGCGTCTTCGACGACGCCGACGCCGAGACGACCCAGCGCATCGACACCCTGCTCCGTCCGGTCCACTGGGTGCCTGACAGCCTCCCGGCCGACGCCCTCCTCAAGGAGATGCAGGCGCGCCGGCAGCACATGGCGATCGTCGTCGACGAGTACGGCGGCACCGCCGGCATCGTCACCATCGAGGACGTCCTGGAGGAGATCGTCGGAGAGATCACCGACGAGTACGACGCTGCGTCGGTCGAGGTCGAGCACCTCGCCGACGGCGGAGTCAAGGTCTCCTCCCGCTTCCCGGTCGACGACCTCGACGAGCTCTTCCCCGAGGTCCACCTCACCGACGACGAGGTCGACTCCGTCGGTGGCCTGATGGCCAAGCTGATGGGCGTCGTGCCGATCCCCGGCTCCGCCGTCGAGGTGGCCGGTCTTCACTTCGAAGCGGTGGCAGCAAGCGGCCGCCGCAACCGCATCGACACCGTCGTCATCACGCGGGTGCCCGAGACCGATCCTGCCCTCGACGGTGAGCCGTCCGCCGGATCGGTAGCCTGAGCCGCATGGCTGATCTCCCCGTTGCCCTGTCTGCTGAGGACAACAAGCTCGTCGTGCTGGCCCGGGCCACCCGCGCCCGCACCCGCGCCGCCGAGGGCGCGGCTGTCCGCGACAGCGACGGCCGCACGTACGCCGCTGCCACGGTCGACCTGCCCAGCCTCCAGCTGAGCGCCGTGCAGGTCTGCATCGGCATGGCGGTCGCCTCCGGCTCCCGCGGCCTCGAGGCGCTCGTCCTGCTCGGTGAGGCCGAGGGGCTCACCGAGCCCGATGCTGCCGCGGTCCGCGACTTCGCCGGCGACGACGTCGTCATCCACGTCGCCGACGGCGCCGGCAAGCTCCGCTGAGGTCGACACCCGGCGAGTGACGCTCTCCGCACGCCCGCGCTAGCGTCGGAGGTGTGACGACCCCGCTCGGATGGGACCGACACCGGGAGGGCGTGGCCCGACTTCTTTCGTCGTACGCCGCGCTCCCGCCGGGCGCGCCCGTGCGCCTGCGCAAGCGGACATCGAACCTCTTCCGTCCGCGTGACCTGGTCGAGAGTGGTCTCGACGTCTCCGGCCTCGAGGGCGTGATCGCGGTCGACCCCGCCACCCGGACAGCGGAGGTGCAGGGCATGTGCACCTACGAGCACCTCGTCGACGCGACGCTCGCCCAGGGCCTGGTGCCGCATGTCGTTCCCCAGCTCCGCACGATCACGCTCGGCGGCGCGGTGACCGGCCTCGGCATCGAGGCGACGTCCTTCCGGCTCGGGCTCCCGCACGAGTCGGTCCTCGAGATGGATGTGCTCACCGGTGCCGGCGAGGTCGTGACAACCCGGCCGGGGGACCCGCTCTTCGACGCCTTCCCCAACTCCTACGGGTCGCTCGGCTACGCCACCCGCTTGCGGATCGAGCTCGCGCCGGCCCCGGCGTACGCCGCGCTGCGGCACGTCCGTCTCCCCGACTCCGGCCTGCTGGAGAAGGCGATCGCGGAGGTCGTCGAGACCGGTGAGTGGGAGGGGCAACGTGTCGACGCGATGGACGGCGTCGCGTTCGAGCCGGGCGAGCTCGTGCTGACCCTCGCCCGGTGGACTGATCAGCCGGCGGGCGGACGGCGGCCGTCCGACTACACCGGCTCCCGCGTCTTCTACCGGTCGCTGCAGGAGCGCGAGACCGACCTGCTCACCTTCCACGACTATCTCTGGCGCTGGGACACCGACTGGTTCTGGTGCAGCGCCGCCTTCGGCGCGCAGCACCCTGCCGTGCGGGCGCTGTGGCCGCGGCGGCTGCGCCGTTCAGACGTCTACCACCGGCTGCTCGGCCTGGACCGTAGGTTCGGCATCTCGCGGCGCCTCGACGCGCGGGCCGGGCGCCCGGAGCCCGAGCGTGTCGTCCAGGACGTCGAGGTGCCGCTGGAGCGGCTGGGGGAGTTCCTGGCGTGGTTCGACGCCGAGGTCGGCATGCGGCCGGTCTGGCTCTGTCCGTTGCGCCTCCGACGCGACGCCGGAGCGGGTGAGCGCCCGTGGCCCACGTACCCGCTCGAGCCCGCCCGGACCTACGTCAACGTCGGCTTCTGGGGCACCGTCCGGGTGGGTGAGGGCGCCGCTGACGGTCCCACCAACCGTGCGATCGAGCAGAAGGTCAGCGAGCTCGGCGGCCACAAGTCCCTCTACAGCGAGGCGTTCTACGACGCAGCGACGTTCGACCGGCTCTACGACGGCGCGCACCTCGCTGCCGTGAAGCAGCAGCACGACCCCGACGGGCGACTCACCTCGCTCTACGACAAGGCAGTCCACAGGAGGTAGCCCATGGCCCGGATCGCGGAGGTCCTCGACGCGTTCTTCGACGGCGCCCTGCCGGTCCGCATCGCGGCGTATGACGGGAGCGAGGCCGGCGACACCGGCTGCCCGTACACCCTCGACATCACCTCGCCGCGTGGACTGGCCTACCTGCTGACGGCGCCCGGTGACCTGGGCCTGGCCCGGGCCTACGTGAGCGGCGACCTGGTGCTGCGCGGCACGCATCCGGGCGATCCCTACCCGATGCTCGTGCTGATGGCCGGGCGCACCGACATCCCCCGCCCGGGTCCGCTCGACGTGCTGAGGCTGATGGCCGATCTCGGAGTCTCGAACTTCATCCCGCCGAAGCCGCCGCCGGAGGAGCACCTGCCGGCCTGGCGGACCAAGCTCGACGGGCTCCGCTGGTTCCAGCGGCACACCGAGGAGCGCGACGCCGACGCGATCCGCCACCACTACGACGTCTCCAACCGGTTCTACGAGCTCGTCCTCGGCCCGTCGATGACCTACACCTGCGCGGTCTTCGCGCGCCCGGTGGCGACGCTGGAGGAGGCGCAGGAGGCGAAGTACGACCTGATCTGCCGCAAGCTCGACCTGCGTCCGGGCCAGCGGCTGCTCGACCTCGGGTGCGGCTGGGGCGGGATGGTCCGCTTCGCGGCCCGGGAGTACGGCGTCCACGCGCTCGGCGTGACGCTCTCCCGCGAGCAGGCGTCCTGGGCCCAGCGGGCGATCAAGGAGGAGCACCTCGACCCGTACGCCGAGGTACGCCACCTCGACTACCGCCACCTCGACGAGGCCGGCTTCGACGCGATCAGCTCGATCGGCCTGACCGAGCACATCGGCGTCGCCAACTACCCGGCGTACTTCGCCTTCGTCGCCGACCGGCTCAAGCCCGACGGACGGCTGCTCAACCACTGCATCACGCGCGCGGACACCCGGCGCGACGGGCGTGCGGGCGCCTTCATCGACCGGTACGTCTTTCCCGATGGTGAGCTGGCGGCGTCGGGCACGGTCGTATCGGCCGTCGAAGGGGCAGGACTCGAGGTGCAGCACCACGAGAACCTGCGCCGCCACTACGCGCTCACCCTCGCCGGGTGGAACCGCAACCTCGTCGACAACTGGGACGCCTGCGTCGCGGAGGCCGGTCTCGGCACCGCCCGTGTCTGGGGGCTCTACATGGCCGGATCGCGGGTGGGCTTCGAGCGCAACGAGGTCCAGCTCCACCACGTGCTGGCCACGCGCACGGTCGAGGGCGGCACGTCGTACCCGATGCGCCACGCCTTCTGACTCGCGCCTGTGACCAGCCGAACCTGCGGCTGTGACCACGCGAGCCAGGACTTGTGGCCCACGACCACTAGCCTTGTCCGGTGAGCACCCGAGCAGCGCAGTACCCCGCGACCGTCCTGAGGCGGGAGCAGCTCTCCGACCACTTCGTGCGGATCGTGCTCGGGGGCGACGGCCTGGCGGCGTTCGAGAGCACCGGTGTGCCGGACGAGTGGGTCGCGCTGACGGTGCCCGGCCAGTTCCAGACCCGCTACTACACGGTCCGCTCCTGGCGCGAGGGTGAGCTCACGCTCGACATCGTGGTGCACGACCACGGGCTGGTGACGGAGTGGGCAGCCGGTGACTGCGTCGGCGACGTGGTGACGATCAGCGCGGCCAAGGGAAGCTTCGACATGCCGTCCTCCGCGCAGTGGCTGCTGCTGGTCGGCGACCTGACCGCACTGCCCGCGATCGCGCGCATCATCGAGACCGCGCCGGCGGAGCTCGACGTACGCGCGTGGGTGGAGATCCCCGACGCTCCGCTGACGGACTACGTGGCGGGGGAGGCGATCACCTGGGTTCCCGTCCCTCACGATGCCGAGACGGCGACCGCCGCGATCGTCGAGGCCATCGACTGGCCCGACGGCGAGGGCTACTTCTGGATGGCGGGGGAGTCCGCGCAGATGCGCGCCATCCGCAAGCACCTGATGCGCGAGGTCAAGCTCCCCACGAGCGCCTACGACGTGATGGGCTACTGGCGCGGAGGCGGCCACGAGCGCCAGCCGCGTGCGGTCGATCCCGGGCCGATCTGGCGCGAGGGCAAGGCACAGGGCAAGACCGACGACGAGATCTGGGCGGCTTACGACGCGGCCCGCGACGAAGCAGCCGCTCAGGCGGCCGATGATGCAGCACGAGAGGCTGACGCATGAGCGAGCACGACCGCGACTTCGACGTGAAGGGCGTGGCTCCCGCCCCGCCGATCCACGGCCAGCGCCCCGACGGCTACCGCAGCGGCTTCGCCTGCTTCGTCGGGCGCCCCAACGCCGGCAAGTCGACGCTGACCAACGCGCTGGTGGGCTCGAAGGTGGTCATCACCTCCAACAAGCCCCAGACCACCCGCACCGTGGTCAAGGGCATCGTCCACCGCGACGACGCCCAGCTGATCCTCGTCGACACTCCCGGCCTGCACCGGCCGCGCACGCTCCTCGGCGAGCGCCTCAACGACCTGGTGATGACCACCTGGTCCGAGGTCGACGTCGTCGCGGTCTGCTTCCCGGCCGACGAGAAGATCGGCCCCGGCGACACCTTCATCGTCAACGAGCTGGCCAAGGTCCGCCGCACGACGAAGATCGCGATCGCGACCAAGACCGACAAGGCGACGCCCGAGCAGCTCGCCTCGCACCTGCTCGCGATCGCCGAGCTGGGTCGCACGACCGGCACGGACTGGGCCGAGATCGTCCCCGTCTCCGCCGTGGGCGACAGCCAGGTCGACCTGCTCGCCGACATCCTGATCGGCCTGATGCCGGAGGGTCCGCAGCTCTACCCCGACGGCGAGCTGAGCGACGCACCCGAGCAGGCGATCGTCGCCGAGCTGATCCGCGAGGCCGCGCTGGAGGGCGTGCGCGACGAGCTGCCGCACTCGATCGCGGTGGTCGTCGAGGAGATGAACCTCCGCGAGGGACGCCCCGCCGACCGGCCGCTGCTCGACATCCACGCCAACCTCTTCGTGGAGCGCGACAGCCAGAAGGGCATCATCATCGGCCACAAGGGCTCGCGGCTGCGCGAGGTGGGCACGGCCGCACGCCTGCAGATCGCCGCCATGCTCGGCACGCCGGTCCACCTCGACCTCCACGTGAAGGTCGCGAAGGACTGGCAGCGCGACCCGCGTCAGCTGCGCAAGCTCGGCTTCTGAGCCCTCACTGGCCCTTCGGGGCCCAGCAGAAGCCGTAGTGCTGGCCGGCGCGCCACTGCGCGCGCGTCGGTGGTGTCCAGCCCCAGGTGAAGGTCAGCTTGTCGTCGGCGAGGTCACGCACGCGGTCCTCGCATGCACTGCCGGCTGCCCGGGCCTGGCGCAGGCCCTTCACGTCCAGCGTGGCCACCGCGCGCCAGCTGCTCCGTGCCGAGCAGATGACCTGCTGGGCACCCCGGGAGCCCGGCTTGGCCGTCGCGCAGCGGCCCCAGCGGTCACGCCCGGCCTCGCTGTCGAGCACCTTCTTCAGGGTGCCGCCGAGGCGGGCGAGCCGGCCCTCGGCGGCGAGGGCGATGACGTCGCAGCGGACCCACGACTGGCCGGCGTCCGACTCCTCGAGGCTCGGCCCGAACCAGATCGCCGAGAGCATGCTCAGGCGCCGCTGCTCGCGGGAGCCCCCGACGTACGCCGCGAACCGGCGCGGGCACTCGGTCGCCATCTGGTTGCGCACCCGCTCCGAGTCGACTGCGAGAAGGTGTCCGCTCGGGGTGAGGGTCGCGGCGGGGCCCACGAAGTACGTGCGGGCCGTGTGCGCCGTCCGGCACGGCACCGGCTTCGCGTCGCTCGTCGCAGCGATCGCCGCGGCGTACGCGAGGTCGTAGCAACCGTTGGCAGGAGGCTGGGGCGCCGGACTCGCCGTGGGCGGGGGAGTCGGGGTGGCGGAGGGCTTCGCCTCGGGGGCCGCGTCGGTGCACGCGGCGGTGGTCAGCAGCAGCGTGGCGACGGCCAGCAGTCGCGCGAGGCGCATCGGGTTCCTCACTTGTCCGTCCGGGCCCAGCAGATCGAGCGGCGGTTGCCGGCGTCCCACTCGGCCTCGTGGAACCACGTGTACCCGAACTGGAAGTCGACCGCATAGTTGAGCCAGGCGCTGATCGAGTTGCGGCAGTACTCGCGGGTCTTCACCTCGATCACCCGGTCGCCCGGATAGGGCTGCGACGGCTCCCCGACCTTGATGGTGGTGGCGGCCCGCCAGTCGTGGGGCCGGTTGCACGGCACCTTCACGCTCGTGGAGACCGAGCGGCCGCGACCGCAGACCATCCACCGGTCGGCCGGCTTGCTGGTGCGGAGGAGATTGCGGGTCTTCTTCGGCAGGGCGAGGAAGCGATCCTTCGCGACGGCCTCGGTGCCGCCGACGAGGTCGCAGCGGTACCAGCGTGCGCCCTTCTCCCACGCCTTCTCGGACGGACGGAACCACGCCCAGCTCAGCACGGTGCGCATCACCACGGACTCGTCAGCGCCCAGGTGGCGCGCGAACGCCTCGTTGCAGGCGCGGTAGCCGGCGAGTGCCACCTCCCGGCTGTCGTACGCCGCGTCCTCGAGCTCGTCGGGCAGCTCGCCCACGGCGTACGTCTCCGCGGTGTGGCGCTTGCTGCAGCTCACGGTGCGGGTGGCGTCGCTCGACGCCTGGATGTCAGCGGGCTCGAGCACCCGGCATGCACCGGCGTCGGGTCGGGCGACTGCGTCCACCTGCTCGGGGTCGACGTCGGCGGAGAGGTCCGAGCCGCACCCGCTGGCGAGGAGCAGCGTGGCGACGGAGAGCGCGATCACGCCCGCGACGGCACACACGCGCAGCACGCCTCGCACCATCGGCCCCGCCCCGTTCACCTCGATCGCTCACTCCAGCGTGAGCGCCGCGATCGTACCGCCCAGCTCATAGGCCGCCTCGCGGTGAGCGTCGGTGACCTCACCGAGGACCTCGAGCACGTCGTACCCCTGCCTCCAGCCGAGGGCACCGACGATGCTGGTGACGCTGCGGACGGCTCCGGTCAGGTCGTAGCGGCCATGGACGTAGAGGCCGAACGGACGTTTCGCGGTGGTGCCGCTCTCGTTGCTGACGTCGGTGGAGCCGGAGTCGTCGAGCTGGCCACCGACGGCGAGGAAGGTCGAGTCGAAGAAGTGCTTGAGCGCACCGCTCATGTAGCCGAAGTTGGCGGTCGTGCCGAGCAGGTAGCCGTCGGCGGCGAGGACGTCGTCAGCGGTCGCCTCGAGGGCCGCCTTCACGACCACGTCGACACCGTCGATGCTGTCGTCGTGGGCACCGGCGGCGGCCGCGTCGGTGAGGGCCTGCAGCGACCGGGTCGGGGAGTGGTGGACGACGAGCAGGGTGGCCATGTGTCCAACGTAGTGCGCTAGTCTGGACTCGTCATGATGCGCCAGTTCCTTCTTCTTCGCTGCCGCAGCGAGGCCTGAGACTTCAGTCGGCCTTCCTCGCTGCGGAGAGTCTTGCGCGCCGGCGCCACTCACTCTGAACCCAAGGCGATCCCATGACGAACCTGAACAACACGCAGAACCAGCAGAAGCCGTCGCCGATGCCGTTCGGCCGCTACGCGGCGTTCGAGCCCGTGACCGTGCCGGACCGCACCTGGCCCGACGCCAAGATCACGAAGGCTCCGCGCTGGCTCTCGACCGACCTGCGCGACGGCAACCAGGCCCTGATCGACCCGATGGACCCGGCCCGCAAGCTCGAGATGTTCGAGCTGTTGGTGAAGATGGGCTACAAGGAGATCGAGGTCGGCTTCCCGTCCGCCTCGCAGACCGACTTCGACTTCGTGCGCTCGCTCATCGAGGGCGACCGGATCCCCGACGACGTCCAGATCTCGGTGCTGACCCAGGCCCGCGAGGACCTCATCGAGCGCACGGTCCAGTCGCTCGTCGGCGCGCCTCGCGCGTCCGTGCACATGTACAACGCGACCGCTCCACTCTTCCGCCGCGTCGTCTTCGGCGTGACGCCGGAGGAGTGCATCGGCATCGCCACCCGCGGCACCGAGCTCGTCATGAAGTACGCCGAGTCGCTGCTGTCGCCGCTCGTCGGCTCGGAGGACTTCGGCTACCAGTACAGCCCCGAGATCTTCACCCAGACCCCGACCGACTTCGCGCTCGAGGTCTGCGAGGCGGTCTCCGACGTCTGGCAGCCGGAGGATGGTCGCGAGATCATCCTCAACCTGCCGGCGACCGTCGAGATGTCGACGCCCAACACCTACGCCGACCAGATCGAGTACTTCTCGCGCGGGCTGACCCGACGTGAGCACTCGGCGATCAGCCTGCACCCGCACAACGACCGCGGCACCGCCGTCGCTGCGACCGAGCTGGCGCTGATGGCGGGCGCCGACCGCGTCGAGGGCTGCCTCTTCGGCCACGGCGAGCGCACCGGCAACGTCTGCCTGGTCACCCTGGGCATGAACCTCTTCTCGCAGGGCATCGACCCGCAGGTCGACTTCAGCGACATCGACGAGGTCCGCCGTACGGTCGAGTACTGCACGAACCTGCCGGTCCACCCGCGTCACCCGTACGCCGGCGACCTCGTCTACACGGCATTCTCCGGCTCGCACCAGGACGCGATCAAGAAGGGCCTGGAGGACCTCGACCGCGTGGCGCGCGAGAAGGGCGTCTCCGTCAGCGACATTCCGTGGGAGGCGCCGTACCTGCCGATCGACCCCAAGGACGTGGGCCGTTCCTACGAGGCGGTCATCCGGGTCAACAGCCAGTCTGGCAAGGGCGGTGTCGCCTACATCCTCAAGGCCGAGCACAACCTCGACCTGCCGCGCCGCGCGCAGATCGAGTTCTCCCGGGTGATCCAGGAGCACACCGACGCGTCGGGCCAGGAGATCTCCTCCGACTCCATCTGGAAGATCTTCAGCGAGGAGTACCTCGAGAAGTCCGCACCGCTCCAGCTCAACTCCGTGCACACGGAGTCGGCCGTCGGCGCCGCCGACGCGCTGCGGGTCGGGGTCGTCGTCGATGGCGAGCACGTCGAGCTGTCGGGCAGCGGCAACGGCCCGATCGCGGCGTTCGTCGACGCGCTGGGCCAGGTCGGCCACGACGTCCGGGTCCTCGACTACACCGAGCACGCCCTCTCGGCCGGCGGCGACGCGGTTGCCGCGGCGTACGTCGAGTGCGCGGTCGGCGACAAGGTCCTGTGGGGAGTCGGCATCGACGCGAACATCGTCACGGCGTCGCTGAAGGCGGTCATCAGCGCGGTCAACCGCGCCTGAGGTGTCGTCCTGTACGCCGGTGCCCACCTCGGGTGCCGGCGTACGGCGTTTCCCGGTGGTGGTTCCGCACGGCCGCTAGCGTTCGGCCATGTCGTGGATGCATCGTCGCGTATCGCTGCCCCTGGGGCCGCTCGTCGCAGGCCTCGCGGTCCTGCTGGTCTTCGCTGTCGTCACGTGGTTTCGCGAGGCCGAGACGCGCAAGGTGGCTTCCGTGTGCGAGAGCTGGCTGGAGCACCGGGGGGCCCTCGACACGGTGATCCTGGAGACCGCGGTGGCGGTCGAGCGGCTCGATGACCCAGGGGACCGCAAGCCGGGGAGCCTCGCCCTGGCGTACGACGATGTCGAAGGGCAGCTGTCGGCACTCGGGGCCTGGATCGCGATCGCGCCGGGCCTGCGTGAGCAGATCGACGACTGGGAGGTCGACGCGTCCCAGGCGATCAAGCACTCGCTGTCGGACTCGCGGCAGCTCCGCACCACGATCCAGAGCGGTGAGGCGACCGAGGTCGCCGGGCACGACGCGGAGCTCGCGGCCGGGAACCTGCGGGCCACGCAGGAGTGGCTCCGCGACAGCTGTGGCACTGCCTGGCGGCGTCTCTGAACCGTTCAACGGCCCTTGGCGCGGCGTGCCACCATGGCCGACGTCGCGGCAGGAGTCTCTGCCGTCCCGGACGAGTCACGTCGTACCCGGCCAGCCAAGACGGCGTGGTCCAGGAGGACACCCATGAACATCGGCACCGTCATCCAGCTCATCGGATCGTTCCTGATCCTCGTGCCCTTCGTGCTGGTGCAGCTGAAGCGCCTGAGCACGGAGGCATCCGTCTACATCTGGCTCAACCTCGTCGGGGCCACCATCCTCGCCGCCGACGCCTGGCACGGCCAGCAGTGGGGCTTCCTGCTGCTCGAGGTCACGTGGGCCGGGGTCTCTCTCGCCTCGCTGCTGCGCCGCGCGGGACGCGACAATGAGCGCCATGAGTATCGCCGCGACGCCGTCGCCCATGAGCACTGAGGCGGTCTCGCCGTGGTGACCCTGCTCGACCCGGTCGACGTCGAGCGACTCTCCCGGGAGCCGTTCACCCATGACGCCGTAGGCGCGACCCGGGGCGCCATGCCGGCGGGTCACCGCCACCTCGACCACACCAGGACGATCCGGGGGCGTGGCTTCGACGAGGCGGCGGAGTTGCTGATGAGCTGGCGTCTCCACGAGTGGTCGGGCCTCAGCGTCGTGGCGTCCAGCAGAGGTGTCGAGGCCGGTGGCGTCGTCGTGCTCGGGCTCGGTGCCGGCCGGGCGCGGCTGCGCATCCCCTGCCGCGTCGCCTATGTCATCGACGAGGCAGACCGTCGCGGGTTCGCTTACGGAACCCTGCCCGGCCACCCCGAGGTGGGCGAGGAGCTCTTCCTCCTCGAGCGTCGTCCGGGCGCGGCCGCCGACCTCACGGTGCGGGCCTTCTCCCGCCCCGCCACCTGGCTCGCCCGCGCCGGTGGACCGGTCTCCCGGTACGTGCAGAGCTGGATGACGGACCGGTACCTGCGAGCCCTCGACCGCTGACCGGAACCCGACGCGCCGCCGGCTCGTCCTACCGACATGCGCCCATGCTTCGTCGTACTCCTCGCTCTCCTGACCGCCACGCTGGTGCCGGCCACGACGGCGACCACAGCAGTGCGCGCGGCGGCGGACTGTGCGGCGCCGATGCTCGACGTGACCCCTTCGACCGAGCTGCCGCGCACGGCCGAGGTCACCGTGACCGGGCGCTACTTCAAGGACGGCTGCCAGGACACCGGCGTGTGCACGGGCTACCTCGGTTGTCAGCGGTGTGACTACGGGCCGGAGCCGAAACCGCAGCAGGACCTCACCCTGAAGCTCCGCCAGGACGGAAGGACCTGGGCGCTCGCGACCACCGATGCGGACGACTCCGGCAAGGCCAGCTGGACGTTCCGGCTCCCACCCGGAGTCGACGAGGGACCTGCCCGCCTCACGATCGACAGTGCGTACGCCGAGCCGGCGGTCGTGCGGATTGGCTGACGCCACCCGCCTCAGGCCACGGCGTCGTCGGGCGTGAAGGCGCGGAGCTCGACGTCGTTGGCGAGGTGGACCGCGAACGCCCGCACGTCACACGCGCGCGCGGCGGCGGTCAACCCCGCTGCCCAGGCCCGGTCGCTGGCGGAGACGCCCGGTCCGCCGGGTCTGCTGATCAGGAACCCGACGCTGCCATCGGGCACCCCTGCCATGCCCAGCACGTAGTCGCACAGGCGCATGAGGCTGGCCAGGTCGTCGCGGTCGGGGAGGGTGGGCAGGTCCTCGACCTGCTGGAGGAAGGGCACAGAGCCGCCGTCCTCGTCGAAGAAGGCGAGCCACAGCGACGTGCTCGAGAAGCCGAGCTGGCCCATCAGGGCCCGGAAGTGGCGGTGGAGGTCGGCCTGGGTGCGGACGGGCGGCATGTCCTCGGGGCGGCTCAGTCGGGGGATCTCATCGGTCATGCCGACACCCTCACCCCATCGGGCGGCGCCTCGCTCCCGTCATCCACAGGCGCGTCATGCACAGGCTGACGTCAGCGAGTGCGGCGCTGCTCCTCGACGAGCGAGGCGCGCACGTTGGCCCGCAGGTCGACGGCGGAGACCCGGATCGCGTCGGAGATCAGCTCGTGGACCCGCGGGTCGGCGAGCGCGCCGTTGAGGATCCGGAAGACGGTGTCGCTGACCATCCTCACGATCTCGTCGTGGAACGGCACGTAGCGGAACTTCTTCGTCGTGGAGTCCTGCTTGATCAGGTCCACGATCAGTGCGTCGAGCTCCGCGCGGTTCTCCTCGATCGCCGCTGCGACATGGGTCGCATAGTTGCCGGTCTGTACGACCGCGATCACCTCGTCGAGGACAGCGATGGTCACCGGCTTGCGGATCGCGCCCACGATCGCGCCGGAGAACCGCCCGACGATGTACGCCGAGG
>NZ_DATIHB010000091.1:0-9076 GCF_035481145.1 Nocardioides sp.
CACGCCGCCTCGGTGCACGTCGCGTGCAGGTTTGCGCCGCCTCGGGGGCTTGGTCAGGAGACGAAGCGCTGGACCAGGTGCGCGAGCTCGCGCGCCGGGTCGGCGGTGACGCCGCCATGCACCGGACCTGGTTGCAGCACGGTGCTGCGCGGAGCCTTCACGAAGCCGAAACGTGTGCCGAGGTCGCCGCGACCTGCCGCACCGACGGAGGCGTCGCCAGCGCAGACCCCCTCGACGTACGACAAGGCGTCGCAGACCCGGCTGACGTCGAGCGTCGGGTCGAGGGCCAACAGACGTGCGCTGTCGCACGCCCACGCAGCAGCGAGGAACTTCGTCTCCTGGCAGTAGACGACGACGCCGACATTGAGGAACTCCTCGCGCTCGACGCGCGGCACGCAGCGGAGGACGACGTACTGGTAGGGGTGCCGGGTGGTCATCGCGCGACCGCCTCCCACCAGCCGGTCGCCTGCAACCGGGCAGCGAGGAAGTCGACGTACGCCGCGCGCACGGCCTCCGCGCTGTCCGTGCCGGGCACGGGCTCGAGCCACGCATCCGGCACCTGGGCGAGGATCTCGGCGAAGACCTCGCGAGAGAGCACTGCGCGCGCCCGACCGTCGATCGCCGTGAGGTCGTCAGCCTTCGCTGCCTCGAGCAGCACGTGGTCGTCGGAGCTCCACGGGAGCGCGGCGAACCGGGCTGGGTCACCGACTCCCCCGCTCCAGCCGTGGTGGAAGTAGAGCGACGCACCGTGGTCAATGACCCAGAGGTCGCCGTGCCAGAGCAGGAGGTTGGGATTGCGCCAGGAGCGGTCGACGTTGGCGCAGAATGCGTCGAGCCAGAAGACTGTGCCGGCCTGGCCCGGGGGCAACGCAGTGGTGCCGTCGAAGCCGAATGCACCAGGGAGGAAATCGACACCGAGGTTGAGGCCCACGCTCGCCTTCAGGAGGTCCTGGACCTCCTCGTCCGCCTCGTAGCGCGCAATCGCATCGGTCAGCTCGAGCGCGGCCAGGCGTGGCGTCTCCAGGCCGAGGCGGAGCGCGAGGCCACTGACGATCGTCTCGGCGACGAGGACCCGCAGACCCTGACCGGCACCGCGGAACTTGCAGACATAGGTGCCGAGGTCGTCGGCCTCGACGATGCCGGGCAGCGAGCCGCCCTCACGCAGCGGCGCCACGTAGCGCGTGACGGTCTGGGTGGGGATCACCGGACCGGCACCTCGTCGGCCAGGCGCCGCTTCTGCTCCTCGACGTCGAAGTCGGCCGTCGGCCACTCCAGATCCATGCCGCGCAGCGCGTCCAGGAGCAGGTGACCGATCGCGAGGTTGCGGTACCACTTCCGGTCGCTCGGGATGACGTGCCAGGCGGCGGCCTCGGTGTGCGTGCGCTCGAGTGCGATCTCGTAGGCAGCACGGTACGCCGGCCACAGCTCACGCTCGTCGATGTCACCGGGGTTGAACTTCCAGTGCTTCGCCGGATCCTCGAGGCGCGCGAGCAGGCGCTCCTTCTGCTCGTCGGCGGAGATGTGGAGCATGCACTTCACGATCGTCGTGCCGCTGTCGGCGAGCCGGCGCTCGAAGGCGGTGATCGCCTCGTAGCGCCGCTCGATCTCGGCCTTGTCGGCGAAGGCGCGCACCTTGGCGATCAACACGTCCTCGTAGTGCGAGCGGTCGAAGACGCCGATGATGCCGGCAGAGGGCAAGGCCTTCTCGATCCGCCAGAGGAAGTCGTGCTGCTTCTCCTCCTCCGTCGGCGCCTTGAAGCTGGTCACACGGACGCCCGCAGGGCTGACCAGACCGACGGTGTGCTCGAGCACGCCACCCTTGCCGGAGGTGTCCATGCCCTGGAGCACCAGGAGGACGCTTCGGCCGCTCGCCTTGTTGGCGTAGAGCCGCTCCTGCAGCTCGGCCAGATCCGGTCCGAGCGCAGCGAGCGCCAGCTCGCCCTCCGCCTTCGTCCCGTCGTACGCCGGATGGTCGGCCGGATCGATCGCCGTCAGGTCGACGGGCCCCGGCGTGAGCCGGTGCGCCGAGGAGAAGGAGCTCATGGCGCAACCATAGGGCTCGGCACAGTTCGATCCGCGGCTGACCACAAGGCGACTCTTGCGTGGTCAGAGGCGATGCTCAGCGTCAGATGAGGTCGGAGTCGTCGTCGAGGGCGCCGATCTCCTCACGCACCACGGCGTAGGCGACTCCCGGGCTGTGGCCCTTGCGCGCGAGCATGCCCACGAGGCGTCGTGTCGCGACCTCGGGAGCGAGCGCCTTCATCGAGCGCAGCTTGCGCTGCACGAGCCGGCGGGCGACCTCACGCTCATCGTCGGGGTCGATCTCGTCGAGGGCCTCGCGGGCGACCTCGTCGTCGATGCCCTTGCGTCGCAGCTCCTGCGCGAGCGCCCGCGACGCGAGGCCCTTGCCCGGCTGGCGCGAGGCGATCCAGGCGCGGGCGAAGGCGGCGTCGTCGACCAGGCCGACCTCCTCGAACCGGTCGAGGAGCTGGGTCGCGATGCCCGCAGGCACGTCCTTCTTCGCCAGCTTGTCGGCGAGCTCCTTGCGGGAGCGAGCGGCTCCGGTGAGTGCGTCGAGCAGGATCTTGCGGGCCACCGCTTCGTGATCAGCCTCGGGGCCGAGTGCTTCGACGTCGTCCGGAGGCGGTGTGGTGGCCGGAGCGACCCGGTCGTCACCCGCCACGGCGAAGTCGGGCGGCGGACCGGCCTGACCGAGCCAGGCGGCGACTCCGGCATGCACGTCACCGTGCCACGCCGGAGCCACCGCCTCCTGGTGCTCAGTCATCAGAAGTCGACGTTGGTCGGCTCCTCGGCGGGCGCATCGACCACCGGGCCGACGCCGAGCTTCTCGAGGATGCGCTTCTCCAGCTCGTTGGCGAGGTCCGGGTTGTCACGCAGGAAGTTGCGCGCATTCTCCTTACCCTGGCCGAGCTGATCGCCCTCGTAGGTGTACCAAGCGCCGGCCTTGCGGACGAGGCCAGCGTCGACACCCACGTCGATCAGGCCACCCTCACGGGAGATGCCCTTGCCGTACATGATGTCGAACTCGGCCTGCTTGAACGGCGGGGCGACCTTGTTCTTCACGACCTTGACGCGGGTGCGGTTGCCGACCATGTCGGTGCCGTCCTTGAGCGTCTCGATGCGCCGCACGTCGAGGCGGACCGAGGAGTAGAACTTCAGCGCGCGACCACCGGTGGTGGTCTCCGGCGAGCCGAACATGACGCCGATCTTCTCGCGGAGCTGGTTGATGAAGATCGCGGTGGTGCCGGTCTGGTTGAGCGCACCGGTCATCTTGCGGAGCGCCTGCGACATGAGGCGGGCCTGGAGACCGACGTGGCTGTCACCCATCTCGCCCTCGATCTCGGCGCGGGGCACGAGTGCGGCGACGGAGTCGATGACGATCAGCGAGAGCGCACCGGAGCGGATCAGCATGTCGGCGATCTCGAGCGCCTGCTCGCCGGAGTCAGGCTGGGAGACCAGCAGGGCATCGGTGTCGACCCCTAGCGCCTTCGCATACTCCGGGTCGAGCGCGTGCTCGGCGTCGATGAAGGCAACCAGGCCGCCGTTGCGCTGGGCGTTGGCCACTGCATGGAGGGCGACCGTCGTCTTACCCGACGACTCGGGACCGTAGACCTCCACCACGCGACCGCGCGGGAGGCCTCCGATGCCGAGGGCGACGTCGAGGGCGATCGCGCCCGTCGGGATCACCTCGAGCGGAGCGCGGGTCTCGTCGCCCAGGCGCATGATCGAACCCTTGCCGAACTGCTTCTCAATGTTTGCGAGCGCTGCGTCGAGCGCCTTGCCGCGGTCTCCAGCCATCTTCATTTCCTCATCACGTAGTCACCAGCCGAGTACATCGGCGACGTTAGGGCGAACCACCGACAGAGCCTGATCAGCACGGTCGCAGCCTGTGGAAAACCTCGCCCACCCGTCGTACCCGGTAGTGCCACGCTAGCCGAACATCTGTTCGAAGCTCGAACGCGACACGCGCACTTTTCGCACGTGCCACGATCTCCTCATGGATGACGAGAAGTGGCTTGCGCGCACCATCGAGCTCGCCCGCGAGAACGTGGCTGCCGGCGGCGGGCCATTCGGAGCCGTGCTCGTGCGAGACGGCGTCGCGATCGCGCACGGCACCAACCGGGTGACCCCGGACATGGACCCCACGGCGCACGCCGAGGTGACCGCCATCCGCGCGGCAGCCCTCGCCCTCGGCAGCAACGAGCTGCGGGGAGTCACCGTCTACGCCTCCTGCGAGCCGTGTCCGATGTGCCTCGGTGCAGCGCTCTGGGCCCGCGTGGACCGCATCGTCTTCGCGGCCGACCGGGAGGATGCCGCGTGGGCTGGCTTCTCCGACCAGACCTTCCGCGAGCTCTTCGCGGGGCAGCGCGACGACTGGCCCGCACAGATCGAGCAGCGGCGTACGCCGGATGCCCGGGCACCGTTCGACGCGTGGCTGCAGCGCGAGGACCGCGTGGCGTACTGAGACTCGATGGCCACGCACGGCTAGCCTCGAGCCAGCCGTCTCGGAGGTAGCCATGCGTCACCGCGCACCACTCGTCGTCGCTGTCCTCATCGCTGCGCTCACCACAGGCTGCGGCGGGCAGTCCCCCGCAGAAGACTCCGGCGACTCCGGCGCGAGCGCGAAGGCCGCGACGCAGGTTCCGCGCGTCGGCCAGTGCGTGCGGGACGGCATCCAGGACGGGAGCTCCGATTCACCTGACTTCAGCACGGTCGTCGTCTGCACCGAGGCGCACCGCTACGAGGTGACCGGGGTCGTCGACGTCCCGGCATGGGCGCTCACGCCGGGCAGCGACTCCGCTGCCGGGAGGGCGCGCCTCGGAGATCCCGACCCGCAGGACCCGGGGAGCGAGCGATGGCTGGCCTTCGTCGCGGACAGCTGCCAGGCGGCGCTCCGCAAGCAGACCCACCTCACCCGCATCCGCTACAAGCTGGCGGACGCGAACAAGTACGGTCCGGCCCGCTACACGTGGATCGACCACACCGTCGCGCCAGCGCTGTGGGGCGTCAAGCACGTGCTCAGCCTGAGTCCGGTCGACCTCTGGACAGCGGGTGACCGCCAGCTCGTCTGCTCGGTGGGCTACGGATCGGACGCCGATGCCTCGGATCCGATCGACGTCGAGTCGCCGACGGAGCAGTCGCTGATCAGCCTCTGGGCCACCAAGGCATTTCCGCTCGACCACCGCGTGTGCGTGGTGGACGGTGGCACCGTTCCCTGCAACCAGCCGCACCTGGGCGAGGCCTTTGCGACCATCGACGTCGCCAAGGCACTCAACCCGGACACCGACGTCGTCGAGATGCCGGAGCTCCGCGAGTGGAACCAGGCGATCGAGCGTCTCCAGGAAGTCCTCTCCCGCGGCGACCTGTGCGCCGTCACACACGCAGCCGTCGGGGCGAAGAAGGTGAAGCCACCGTTCTGGGTGCACACCGCGAGCAACCCGGCGCAGAAGGCGGCGCACCAGACCACCTGTCTGGTCGCACACCTCGACAACCCGCCTCTCTTCGCAAAGCGGGCGTTCGAGCAGCCGGCAGGCTTCGGCCTCTTCTAGAGGGTCTTGCAGTTACTGACGCGTGCGTGCAGCAGCGAGGCCCGCACCGAGGACCACCGCGGCCAGGAGCGCCGCGAGGGCGTTGAGCCAGCCGTAGCCGAGCAGGCCGACGACGGCTCCGGAGACGCCGCCTGCTGCACCCGCAGCGAGCCCCATGACCAGGTCGGAGGCACCCTGCACGTCCGTGCGTGACGTGAGCGGCGTGCGGTCGGTGAGCAGTGTGGAGCCGGCGATCGTGACGAACGACCACCCCACACCGAGCAGGAAGAGCCCGGCGAAGACCTGCCAGGAGCTCCCGCGCGGCGAGATGCCGGCAAGGGCCACCGCCACCAGCAGCACGAGCGCGCCGAGGACGATCATGCGCGGACGCCCGAGCAGGTCGGTGAGCCAGCCGACGAGCGGCGCGAAGGCGAACATCCCGAGCACGTGGACGCTGATCACCAGGCCGATCACGTGCAGATGGGCCCCTCCGTGCTCCATGTGGAGCGGCGTCATCACCATGACGCCGACCATCACGGCGTGGGCCGCGGCAACTGCTGTCATCGCGAGAGTGACGAGCGGCTCCACGCGCATCACCGCGACGGCCCCGGTGAGCACACCTCCGGGACCTCGTCGCTGTGGCGCGGCGCCGCCCGTCAGACTTCGCGCGACCAGCAACGGGTCCGGGCGCAGCAGCAGGGCGACGACCAGCGCAGCAACGGCCATCCCGACGGCCCCGACGAGGAACGGACCGGTCAGCGGCGGCAGGCCGAGCCGGACGGCGACGCGGGCGGAGGGCTGGGCGAGGTTGGGTCCGAGGACCGCCCCGATGGTCGTCGCCCAGACGACGATGGAGAGGTCGCGAGCCCGGCTCTCCGGTGCCGCGAGGTCGGTGGCGGCGTAGCGCGCGGCGGCGTTCGCGGCGGTCATCGCCCCGACCAGGAAGGTGCCGAGAAGCAACAGGGTCATCGACCCGACGGCACCGGCCACGACGCAGAGCAGTGAGCCGAGGGTCGCGAACCCGATGCCGGCCAGGAGCCCGACCCGGCGTCCGCGGGACGCCATCACCGACGCGAGCGTCCACGACGCCACGGCAGCACCCACGACCTGGCTGGTCTGGGCGAGACCGGCGAGGCTGTCGGAGCCACTGAGGTCGCGCGCCAGGAGAGAGGCCGTGGCGAGCGCGATGGTGATGCCCAGCGCACCGACCGCCTGGGTGGCGACGAGGCTCCGGACCGTACGCCGCTGGAGCGCGACCGTGTCGAGGACCTCCGGCGCCAGCGTCATCGACGCGTCACCGAGTGCTCGCGGGCAGGCCGAGCGTCTCGTGGACCGCACGCCAGACGACCTTGGGGCTCTCCCCCGCGGCAAGCGCTTCCTCGACCGTCCGGCTGCCGAGGCTGCCGATGACCTGGCTGCCGGCCCAGTAGCGCGCGTAGGCGGTGTCACCCAGCGCGGTCACGAGACGGTCCCAGAACTCGGTGTGGCGCATCAGCCGCGCACGTCCCACAGGTGGTGGACGTCGTCGTGCAGGTGGTAGCGACCCAGGCTGTCGACGGTGAAGACCGAGCCGTTGCTGCGCGTGCCGAGCCGCGTCCACAGGTCGCCGGCGACGCCGTCGTACAGGGAGGCCACCTGACCGGCGGCCTCCGACAGCTCGGCGGCGACCACTGCGGGGGCCTGGGAGGCGTAGTCCGACGCAAGGGCGGTGGCGTCCTGGTCCCAGTTGGGGAACTGCGGGTTCTCCGCCTCCAGCATCAGCACGAGGCGCTCAGCGAAGATCCGGTGGACGTCGCGGACGTGGCAGGCGTACTCGAGTGGCGACCACGTGCGCTCCTCCGGCCGCAGCGACGCCTCGGGCCGCTCGAGGACCGCAGCCCAGCGCGCTGCGTTGATCCGGAACATCTCCCCGAACTCCCGGCTCTCGCAGGTGTCGGGCACGAAGCCGCACTCCGGACAGGGCCGAGAAAGGACCCAGGTCCAGTCCTTGTCATCGGGGACCGGTTGCAGCGTTGCCATGGGCCCAATTCAACCAGCCAGCGAGACGGTCCGTCGCGGGCTTTCCTGCCACCCATGGCACCATCCCTGCCATGTCCGTACGCCGTGTGGCCTCCGCCGTCCTGACCGTCGCCGTCGCCTTCGGGCTCGGCGCGTGCGGAGAGGAGGAGAAGGCTCCGCTGCCGCGCGAGACCGCCGCCAACGGCACCGTCTTCAACAGCGCCGACGCGACGTTCGCCAACGACCTGCTCGTGCAGCGGGCGCGAGAGTTCGCGCTCATCGACCTGACCCTGGAGCGTCCGCTCGACACCGAGCTGACGGCGTTCGTCGACGGTGCGCGCGCGGTGCGGGCCGCAGAGATCGAGCAGGTGACCACCTGGCTGACGGACTGGGACAAGGAGGTCCCGGCGACCATCCGCGACCACGCCGCCGCGCACGCAGGTGGGCACCACTTCGAGGAGATCGAGAGCGCCACCGACGCGGAGTTCGCCGAGGTGTGGGTGGCGGCCTACCGCGAGGAGCTGGAGGCCAGCGGCGACATCGCGGCAGCCGAGGCCGCGGAGGGTGTCTTCAGCGGGGCGAAGACCCTTGCGGCCGACGTCGAGGACACCAACGAGTCCGAGATGCAGCAGCTGGCGCAACTCAGCGGCTGACGTTGTCGGTGCCGTCGGCAAGGATGGCCCCATGACAGACCCGCTCGAGCGCTTCGGTGAGGCGACACGGACGTGGTTCCGTGCTGCCTTCGCGGCGCCGACCCCTGCCCAGGCTGGGGCTTGGGAGGCGATCGCCGCTGGGCGCCATGCTCTCGTCGTCGCGCCGACGGGCTCGGGCAAGACGCTGTCGGCGTTCCTGGCGTCGGTCGACCGGCTGATGACCGCGGCGCCACCCGAGGATCCGAAGCGGCGCTGTCGCGTGCTCTACGTGTCACCCCTGAAGGCGCTCGCCGTCGACGTCGAGCGCAACCTCCGGGCGCCGCTGACAGGCATCGGCCACACCGCCGAGCGGCTCGGCCTGACCGTCAACGACGTGCGCGTCGGCGTCCGCTCCGGCGACACCCCGGCCGCCGAGCGTCGCAAGCTCGCAACCGCCCCGCCCGACATCATGATCACGACTCCCGAGTCGCTCTTCCTGATGCTCACCTCGGGCGCGCGGGAGGCGCTACGCGGCGTCGAGACAGTGATCCTCGACGAGGTCCACGCCGTTGCCGGGACCAAGCGGGGCGCCCACCTCGCGCTCTCTCTCGAGCGGCTCGACGCTCTCCTCCCGTCACCCGCGCAACGCGTCGGGCTCTCCGCGACCGTGCGCCCGCTCGAGGAGGTGGCCCGGTTCCTCGGTGGTTCAGCCCCGGTCGAGATCGTCGCGCCGCCATCGACGAAGGAATGGGACCTCCGGGTCGTCGTCCCCGTCGAGGACATGACCAGCCCCGGGGAGTACGACGAGGAGTCGGCCGACCCGGCGCGCAGCGGGTCGCTCTGGCCCCACGTCGAGGAGAGCGTCGTCGACCTGATCGAGAAGCACCGCTCGACGAT
>NZ_DATIHB010000092.1:0-20146 GCF_035481145.1 Nocardioides sp.
CGTGATCGAGGGGTTCTCCGCCTTGCGGGCCACCTTGTCGATCTCGTCGATGTAGATGATGCCGGTCTCGGCCTTCTTGACGTCGTAGTCGGCGGCCTGGATCAGCTTGAGCAGGATGTTCTCGACGTCCTCGCCGACGTAACCGGCCTCGGTGAGCGCGGTCGCATCGGCGATCGCGAACGGCACGTTGAGCATCCGGGCGAGGGTCTGGGCGAGGTAGGTCTTGCCGCAGCCCGTCGGGCCGATGACGAGGATGTTGGACTTGGCGACCTCGACGTCGTCCTTGGCGTGCTTGCCGGCCAGCGTCGCGCCGGCCTGGACCCGCTTGTAGTGGTTGTAGACCGCGACCGCGAGCGACTTCTTCGCCTGCTCCTGGCCGATGACGTAGGAGTTGAGGAACTCGAAGATCTCCCGCGGCTTGGGGAGCTCCTCGAGGCCGACCTCGGTGCCCTCGCTGAGCTCTTCCTCGATGATCTCGTTGCAGAGATCGATGCACTCGTCACAGATGTAGACACCCGGACCCGCGATGAGCTTCTTGACCTGCTTCTGGCTCTTCCCGCAGAAGGAGCACTTCAGCAGGTCGCCACCGTCACCAATGCGTGCCACGGGGTTCCTCTTCTCTCAACACTCTTGCTTGTCGACGGTACCTCCGGTCGGGCCCCCGACGGGCCCGACACGGAGAAACCGACTTCTCATCAGACGAACGCCGCAGCCTTGCGCGACTCGAGCACCGCGTCGATCAGGCCGTACTCGACGGCCGCCTCGGCGGTGAGGATCTTGTCGCGCTCGATGTCACGGCTGACCTGGTCGATGTCCTTGCCCGAGTGCTCCGAGATCATCTTCTCCAGCAGCTCACGCATGCGGAGGATCTCGTTGGCCTGGATCTCGATGTCGGAGGTCTGGCCGAAGGTGCCCTCGGTGTAGGGCTGGTGGATCAGGATCCGGCTGTTGGGCAGCGCCAGCCGCTTGCCGGGCGCACCGGCCGCGAGCAGGATCGCCGCTGCGGAAGCCGCCTGGCCCAGGCAGACGGTCTGCACGTCGGGCTTGATGAACTTCATCGTGTCGTAGATCGCCGTCAGCGCGGTGAACGAACCACCGGGCGAGTTGATGTAGATCTGGATGTCACGGTCGGGATCCATCGACTCGAGGCAGAGCAGCTGCGCCATGACCGCATTGGCCACGTCGTCGCTGATCGGGGTGCCGAGGAAGATGATCCGGTCCTCGAAGAGCTTGGCGTACGGGTCGATCCGGCGGATGCCGTAAGAGGTCCGCTCTTCCCACTGCGGGATGTAGTAGTTCATGGCGGTCCTCAGTTCTCGGCGTGGGCGGGTCGGCCCTGGTCGACGGCTTCCTTGGCGGAGCGGATGACCTGGTCGACCAGGCCGTACTCCTTGGCCTCGTCGGCGGTGAACCAGCGGTCGCGGTCGGCGTCGTTGGTGACCTGCTCGACGGTCTGGCCGGTGTGCTCGGAGATGAGGTCGAGCAGCACCTTCTTGATGTGCAGCGACTGCTGCGCCTGGATCTTGATGTCCGAGGCGGAGCCACCCATGCCGGAGGACGGCTGGTGCATCATGATCCGCGCGTGCGGCAGGGCGTAGCGCTTGCCCTTGGTGCCGGCGCAGAGGAGGAACTGGCCCATCGACGCGGCCAGGCCCATGCCGACGGTCGCCACGTCGTTGGGGATGTAGTTCATGGTGTCGTAGATCGCCATGCCCGCGTCGACCGAGCCACCGGGGCTGTTGATGTGCAGGAAGATGTCGGCCTCCGGGTCCTCCGCCGAGAGCAGGAGGAGCTGCGCGCAGATCGCGTTGGCGTTCTGGTCGCGCACCTCGGAGCCGAGGAAGACGATGCGCTCGCGCAGCAGGCGCTGGTAGACATCCGCATCGAGGCCGTACGACGGCGAGCCGCCGCCGTTCATCTGGGGGCTGCTGGAGATCAGGTTCACGTCGCCGACAGTAGCCGCGGTCACCGACATTTCCACGGGCAACACCGGGCTGTTCGCCGACAGCAGATTTCGTCGGCGCAGCGTCAGCGTCAGCCCTTCTCGATCTCCGCCTTGAGCCGGGCCAGCGTCGTCGCCATGCCGTCCTCGAGCTCGTCGGCGTGCTGCGCGCCCCCACCGAGCACCGTGCCCGCCGTGATCCGGCTGAGGAAGGTCAGGCGTGGCACGGGGCGACGCTGCACCAGCCGGGTGCCACCGTCGACGGCTTCGAGCTCGTTGATCCAGGTGGCGCCGCTGGTCGCGGTGTGCCACACCAGGGTCCGGCCCGGCTCGACGGTCTTCACGACGTTGCGGGTCGGCCAGACGACTGCCTTGCGCCGGTTGACCCCGAGGTACCACTGCCCCTCGCGCAGGCCACCGCGCTTCAGCGGGACCATCCGGACGAGCTCTGGGCTCCGCTCGGCCAGCTTCTCGAAGTCGGTGAGCGCTGCCCAGACCTCGTCGGGAGTTGCGTCGATGCGGACCTCGGCGCGCAGCTCGCGGTCGGCGGTACCTCGTGCGGGCGGACGCGTCATGCGAGCCACTCCTTCAGCTTGCGGTGCACCTCGGGATGGTTGAGCAAGCCGAAGTGGTCGGTGTTGGGCAGGTGGAGCCTGCTCGCGGTGGGGAACAGGTCGATGCCGCGTGAGCGTCCCATGGCCGAGGGGTGCCGCACCAGCAGGTCGCCCAGCGACACGCTGAGCGGGTGGAACGGCGTGGCCCCGAGGGTCGCCGACACCAACCGGTAGCGGGCGTGCGGCAGCGCGGCGACCTCGTCGCGGACGCCGCGACGCAGGTCCGCGATGCCGATCGAGCGGGTGTCCAGGATCTTCGCGAAGGCACGGACCTCCGGCACCGAGCTCAGGACGCGCGAGCCCCGGTGGACGAGCAGCTCCAGCGGTGCACCAAGGTGGGGGGTGCCGAGGCAGACCACGTCGGTCACCCGCTCCTGCCAGGGGGTCGCATGGCCGGTGTGGACCGCGCACGCACGCCGGATGATCAGGCCGCCCATGGAGTGGCCGACGAGCGCGAGGCGCTCGAGCCCGACGGGCCAGGCGTCGAGCAACTGGTCGAGCAGGGCCGCCAGCGCGACGCCGTTCTCGGAGATCGACAGGCCGGTGTTGAGCCGCAGTCGCACAGGCGTCCAGTCGCCCGTCGCGGCGAGCGCGTCGCCGTACGACGGGAGCTCGTCGGCCCTGCGGTCCCAGTGCTCGTCATGCTCCATGAGGCCGTGCACGAAGACGACGACCTGCCCGGTCGCCTGCGGGAACGCCGTGGCGAGCGCCTCCGGCGTCAGGGCTACGTCGTGCCCGTCGCGGCGCACGGCCATCCGGATCGCGCCGGAGTTGCCGTCCTCGAGCAGCCTGTCGCCGATCAGGCCGTTGACGACGCTCGTGACCTGCCGGCCGAAGCGGAACTCCTCGGTGCGGCGACCTCTCCCCCGTCGGTCCTGCTTCTCGAGCACTCTCGCACCGGTGCGCAGGCTCGCCCCCAAGGTCGCATAGATCGTCCCGGCGATCCGGTCGTGGACCATCTGCGACGGCTTGGCAGCGCCGGCGGTCAGCGGGTTGGCCAGCCCCCACACGCGGTTGGCGATCGCGAGATGGGTGTCGCGGACCGCGCCGAGCAGCAGGTCCTCGGCGTACGTCGCAGCGAGGGCACCAGTGCCGTGGAGCGTGGCGCCGCCGGTGCTCGCGGGTGTGACGACCGTGCCACTGACGGGTGCGTGGGCAGGCTCGAGCGCGTTCATGCCCCCAGTGTCCGGTTTCAGTGAACAGTTGTCCACTGGTTCTGGGTCACAGCGCCTCAGGTGATGGCGGGGGCATGCTTGCGGGCCGATGCGAGCAGCGAGTCACTCAGGTCCATGAAGGCGACGCCACCGAAGCGGGCGTCCACCCGCTGCATCGCTGCCGCGAACGACTCCGCAGGCCGCGCCCCGGGTGTCGACGCCTCGACCCCGAAGACGAGCTCGGGAGCCGCGTCGCCCTGCGCGACCGACAGGGGGTAGACCGCTCGGACCGTGGGGTCAGCCTGCACCGCGTGCCGAAGGAGGTCGACCGCCTCGGACGGGACCTGCTGCTCGGCGCGACCGATCCGCAGCGCCGTCCCCGCGGGCACCGACTGGGTCCCGACGGCTCCACCGAGCAGCCCGGCGAGCTGCGCAGCGGTCAGCATCATCGCCGGCTCCGACCCGGGATTGAGGAGCAGGCCCAGGCCCTCGGGCCAGGTCTTGATGAGGTCTCCACCGGTGACCAGCAGGAAGGCACCCTGGGCACGGAAGGTGTCCCACTGTGCGGGTGAGGTGAACGCGACACCGCAGGCGTCGTCGTCCATCTCCACGACGAAGGGCAGCACCGCGTCGGTGTCACCCGCCTCCTCACGGTCGGTCAGGGCAAGCATGAGCGTGGCCCCCCGCAGGACCTCGGCGAACTCCTGCGCACCGAGCCGGCCGGCCTTGGCCTCGCTGATCGCGCGATCGAGATCGACGCCGTCCGGCATCGGGACACGTGCCTCGTCAGTCATGGTCGGGTGCTCCCCGTTCGTCGATGATGTGGCTGGATCGCCGGATCAGGCGAGTGGACGCGCGCGATGCTACGCCGCATGGTGCGGTCACCATCCGAGGTCCCAGTGGGCCAGGGGTTGGAGACCGGGTGTGTTCCACGGAAGGTAGATCTGGGTCGCGCCACCGAGCATGAAGTCCCCGCGGCCTGCTGTCGGGCCCATGTAGATGGTCGTCCCCTTCGGGACGTGCACGGCGTAGCCCCGCTCCAGGATGGACTCGCCCGTGACGTTTCCGTCCTTGTCCCTCCACCAGCGCTCAACCGCATAGTCCATCCGCGTCTGCATCTCACCCCACGGCGGGTTCTCGCTCCAGAACGAACCCAGGGCGTACTTCTTGTCGCCCGCCCGGAAGAGCACCATGTCCTCGTCGAGCACATGGACGTCGTAGTTGCTTCCGGAGAAGGTGCTGGCGATGTCGTCGTCGAGCGGCCCCTTGTTGTGCGGGTGGAACTCCCAGTCCTTCATCTCGGAGTCCTTGTCGCGCACGGCGTTGACGAAGCGGTCGAGATGCTCCTTCTGCTTGTGCGAGAACCACGCCATGTCGTCGCCGGCCTTGCGCGCAGCGTTGACCAGCGGCTCGAAGACGCGGTCCCAATGTTCCCTTCGCACTGCTCAGCCCCCCGTGATGTTCAGTGAGTGGAGATCCGACAGGAGCTGTGAGGTGAGCATCTGGTGATCCGCAGCGTCCTGGGCGGTGTCCGCGGAGGCCAGCTCGAGGGAGTCGAGGTCCGCCTGGAACTCCCCGATGTCGCCCACGGCGCCGGTCACGATCGGCGCGTCGAGAACAGCGTTGAGCACCGCCGGGATCTGCTCGGCGAGCGGCTGGATGACGAGCGGCAGCATCTGGCCCATCAGCTCCTCCACCGCAGTGTCGATGAGGATGTCCATGAGCTTCTTGCGGGCGATGATGAGCGCCGCCGCAGCCGCAGCTCCCGCTCCCAGGGTCACCACGGAGCTGGCAAGGGCTGCCGCCACCTGTGCAGCGGTGATCGTCACGTCGGCGATGACCTTGATCTTCAGCGCCAGGACGGCGTCGGCGAAGAGGTCGACGCCACCCGCCACCGGTCCGACGTTGTCCAGGAGCTGCTGCAGGTTCTGTGAGCGATTCTGGTTCCAGCCATCGGAGAAGGCCAGTGCCGTCTGGCTCGAGCTCGCCTGGAGCAGGTCGCCGTTCATCCGGTTGTCGGCCCGCATGATCATCGACTCGAGGTCGTCGCGGTACTGACGGACCAGGTCGGCGCCGCGCCGGATCTCGTCTTCGTCGAGGTCCGGCCACTCGAAGCCGAGCTTGTCCATGATCCAGATCAGCTCGTTGGGAAGCATCATTCCCACGACGTCGACCTCCTCCCCCACCGGACGCAGCTGCGCCGGTCCCGAAAATTCGTTGCAGGTGCAGCGTAATGGCGCCACGGCGTGATCGGGATGGGGAGAACTACCCCACGGCCGCTGCTACGTCCAGGGATCGAGCTGGCGAGCCAGCTGCTGCTTCAGCTGCTCGAGCCGCGCCGTCGCCTTGCGGTCGACCGCCCCGGACGCAGTCGGTACGTACAGGTCGCGCCAACCGTCCCGCGGCACCCGTCTCATCCCGGTGTGGAGACGAGCGGCGGCGAGCATGACGTCGGTCGCGCTCTCGTCCTCCCTTGCCGCCAGCGCTGCCAGCGAACCGATCCGGCCGAGCTCCGAGCCGAGACCGTTGGCCTGCAGGAAGTGACGGATCTCCGCGAGCGTGGCCCGCAGCTTCTTCAGCGCCGGCTTCGCCGGTGGCAGCCGGCGCCGGCTTCGCTGTTGCGCGGCCGCCTCTGCGGACCGCCTGCGCTCGGCCGCCTCCTCGCGCAGGACTGCGACCACGTGCGCCAGCGCCTCCGGCTCCGCCTCGAAGGACGCCTCCGTGCCGGGAAGGGTCTCGCCCTGTCTGCCCGTGCGGAAGACGAGCCAGCGATCCTCCGCGGGCTGCACGACGAACGCGCGAGGACGGCTCGGCTCCTCATCGAGGAAGACGACTGTCCCGAGGTCGTACTCCTTCAGGATCTGCTTCAGGTCTGCTCGTTCCACGCACTCCCCCTCAGGCAGGCTGAACGCTCACCGTAGCCAGTCCATCAGGCTGCGGTGGACCTCGGGGTGGTTGGCGAGCGACTGGGCGCCGATCGTGACCTCGTGGCGCTCGGCCGTGGGGAAGAGGTCACGTGCGCGCCGCACCTGGCGCATGGCTCGCTGCCGCCACCAGAGCATGCCGCCGAGGACGGCACCGGCCGGGTTGGGCATCCCCATCGCCCGGTCGGTGACGAGGAGGTACCGGACACCGCGGCGCGGCGGGACGTCCACGATCTCCTCGTCGGCGGCGAGGATGCCGGCCAGGCGCTCCTCGAGCCGCCTGCCCGCCTCGCGGGCGAAGCGCTGGGGCGCGGCCTGCAGGTGGGGCGTCCCGAGGGCGACGAGCTCGGTGACCAGGTCGGCCCAGGGCCGCTCCCCGGGCGCCCGGACCCCGAGCGCACCGCGGGCGACCAGGCCACCGGTGCCGTGGGCGACGATCGCGATCCGGCGTACGGCCGTCGGCCAGGCCTCGACGAGCTCCTGCAGGACGCCGCTGAGCTCGACCGCGGCGTTGCCGATGCCGACCGTGTCGTCGACGCGGAGCTGGACGGGGGTCCAGCCGAGCAGTCCGGCCAGCCGCGAGGCGTAGGTGCCGCCGATCTCCTCGACCGAACGGCGCCACGAGCGCTCGTCCTCGCCCGGTTGCGGCACGAAGACGACGAGATGGTCACCGGCCTCGATCGGATCGACCTCCGCGCCGTACGCCACGGCGAGCTCATCGCGCTCGAGCTCGAGGTCTTCGTCGAGGAACCGGACGGCGACCGGTGGGCGCACGAGCTTGTCGCGCTCGAGCACCTGCTGGCGGCCGAGAGGGCCGGCGGCGAGCGCGAGCGGGCGGCGCCCCAGCGCGACCAGGCGCAGGCCGAGGCCCGCCGCACCGCGGATCAGGCCGATGCCGAACTGCACACGCCCCGCGATCCCTTCACCCAGCTGCTGCGCCGTCTGCTGGGCGGCGCGGATCGGGTCGGGCGCGTCAGGATGCCCCCTGTGCTGCCCGGGCGGCAGCGTGACGGCGTACTCGTCGTCGCCGAGAGGGACCAGGGGCGACGCGTTCACGGTTCCAGTGTCCCACCGCGGAGGCCTTCGCTGCACCGCTTGCGGCCCGTGTCACGCGGGCACTGCGGTGGGGATCACGCCGAAAACTGCCGCTGTAACGCGGTGTTCCCGTGGCTTCTGCGGGGTTGCAGCGGCGCAGAAGCCACGAGGACACCGCGTTACAGCTGGTCCGGAAGGTCCCGAAATGCGCCACGCGCCGCTCCCGAGAAGCGGGAACGGCGCGTGGGCGATGCAGAATCAGGCGTCGGCCTGCTCCTCCTCGGCGGACTCCTCGGCAGCAGCCTCGGGCTCGCCGATGGTGCCGTCGGGGCGGAGGTTCTTCAGCTCGACGACGTTGCCGGAGGCGTCCTTGACGGTCGCGCCCTCGACGATCGAGGCGAGCGCCTTGCCGCGGAGGATCTCCTGGACGTACTCCTGGATGTGGTGCGGGTGCTCCTGCAGGTGCTCGAAGGCCTTCTGCGGGTCCTGGCCCTGCTGCTGGGCGCGCATGAGCACGTGGTTGGTGAGCTCCTGCTGCTCGACGCCGAACTCCTCGGCCTTGACGACCTCGTCGAGGATGAACTGCGCGGCGATCGCGTCGCGGACCCGGCGCTCGAGCTCGGCCTCGAACTCCTCCTGGGTCTGGCCCTCCTCCTCGAGGTACTTCTCCATGGAGAGGCCCGCGAACATGAGCTGCTGCTCGACCTGCTGGCGGCGGGCGTTGAGCTCGTCGGTGACGATCGACTCGGGGAGCGCGATCTCGACCTGCTCGAGGAGCTTCTCGAGGACGGCGTCACGCGCGGCAGCGGCCTGCTCGAGGCGCTTGCCGTTGCCGAGGCGGGTGCGGACGTCCTCGCGCAGCTCGTCGGCGGTGTCGAACTCCGACGCCAGCTGAGCGAACTCGTCGTCGAACGCCGGGAGCTCCTGCTCCTGGACGCCGGTGACCTTGACGGTGACCTGGACGGCCTCGCCGACCAGCTCGCCACCGACGAGCTCGGAGTCGAAGGTCTTCTCGTCACCCGCGGCCATGCCGGTGAGGGCCTCGTCGAGACCGTCGAGCATGCCGCCACGGCCGACCTTGTAGGACATGCCGGCGACCTCGGCGCCCTCGACGACCTCGTCGTCCTTCTTGGCGACCAGGTCGATCGTGACGAAGTCACCGTCGGCCGCAGCGCGCTCGACGTCCTGCAGCGTGCCGAAGCGCTCGCGCAGGGCACCGATCTGCTCCTCGACGTCCTCGTCGGAGAGGACGATGTCCTCGACCTCGGCCTCGAGGCCGTCGTACGACGGAAGGGTGATCGCGGGCTTGACGTCGACCTCGGCGGTGAACTCGAGCGCGGCGTTGTCCTCGAACTTGGTGACCTCGATCTCGGGCTGGCCGAGCGGCTCGAGGTCGTTCTCCTGGAGGGCCTCGCCGTAGGCGCGCGGAAGCACCTCGTTGACAGCCTCGTCCAGCGCGAAGCCGCGGTAGCCCTGGCGGTCGAGCACGGCCTGCGGCACCTTGCCCTTGCGGAAACCGGGGACGTTGACCTGTGCAGCGACCTTCTTGTACGCCGCGTCGAGGCTCGGCTTGAGCTCCTCGAAGGGGACCTCGACGGTCAGCTTGACCCGGGTCGGGTTCAGGGTCTCGACGGCGCTCTTCACCGTGTTTCTCCTCGGTGTTGGGGATGATGCAGGGAGTCGGGGTGGTGCATTGTGGGGCTGTCGGGGCGACAGGACTCGAACCTGCGATCTCCTGCTCCCAAAGCAGGCGCGCTAGCCACTACGCTACGCCCCGCCAAGCGGCCCTTCACGGGCCCTTGGAGCGGATGACGGGAATCGAACCCGCGTAATCAGTTTGGAAGACTGGAGCTCTACCATTGAGCTACATCCGCGTGCCTCTCCGCGCCCCGTCTCCGGGGCCCAGATGTGCGGTGCCATGTTGCCATACGGCGCCCACACCGCAGAACTCAGGTCAGCGCCGGTGGACCAGGAGCAGCGCGCGGTCGTCGTTGCGCGAACCGAGCTTGTCGATGAGCCGACGGGCGCCGTCGTCGATCCCGTTGCGCAGCAGGCGCTCGCCCTGGCCCTGGAGCCGGTCGATTCCCATCGCGATGTCGCGGCTGCGGTTCTCGACCAGGCCGTCGGTGTAGAGCAGCAGGGCGTCGCCCTTGCGCAGCTGGCCGGTGACAGCAGGGAAGAGCGCGTCCTCGAGGACGCCGAGGACCGTGCCGCCCTCGGACGGGTGCACCGTCCATCGACCCGATCCTGCGCAGCGCTGGACGGCCGGCGGGTGCCCGGCGGCGCGGAGCGCGAAGTCACCCGAGATCAGGTCGAGCGACAGGTGGATCGCGGTGGCGAACCCCTCGTCCCAATTCTGCCGGATCAGGTAGTCGTTGGCCGCAGGCAGGAACTCCCCCGGCGGCAACGCGTTGAGCAGGCCGCTGAAGGCCCCGGAGAGCAGCAGCGAGCGCGTGCCGGCGTCCTCTCCCTTGCCCGAGACGTCGACGACCACGAGCTCGAGCCGGCGGCCGTTGCCAGGCCGCGAGGCGACCACGAAGTCACCCGCGAACGGCGTGCCGCCCGCCGACCGCAGCGCGGTCTCGGCGTACCACTCCGCGGGGAGGGGCGGCAGCATGCCCTGCGAGAGGATCCGGTCGCGGAGGTCGACCAGCATCGACTCGCCCCGCAAGCCGGTGACCCCCAGCTGCGAACGGCGGAACGAGGTGAGCAGCACCATCAGGGCCAGCGCGAACAGCACGATGGTGCTGGTCGTCATGCGGCCGTCGACGTCGCCGAGGCTTGCGATGACCACCAGCTCCACCCCGAGCAGGCCGACGACGTACCACGGCAGCCTCCGCGGCCCCAGCAGGAAGCTGGCCAGGAAGAGCGGCAGCGCGAAGACCGAGACGCTGAGCTGCTCCGGCCACCCCGTCACCGCTGCCGCGCAGAGCAGTCCGAACGCCGCGCAGAGCAGCAACCGGATGGCCTCCTGGCGACGCCGGAAGCCGGTCAGGCTGGTCATGCGGTGGGCGGTGGCCACGGGATCCTCGAGTTCACGGGCGCTGGCTGGTGGGTGGGATCACCCTACGGTGCAGTTCGGGCGCGCGAGCGGAAAGTCGGCTGGCAACGTGGACACCAGAAGAGATTGCGTCCCTTGAGCTCCTGGGTGCGGACCGGTGTGCCGCAGATGTGGCACTCCTGACCCGCCCGCCGGTAGACGTAGACCTCGCCACCGTGATCGTCGACCCGGGACGGGCGGCCCATCGCCTCCGGGGTGTGCTCCGGACGGACGGTGTCGATGCGGTTGAGCCGCACCCCCTCGGCCATCAGCGCGACGAGGTCGTCCCACATCGCCTGCCATTGGGCCCTGCGCAGCGTGCGTCCGGGTCGTTGCGGGTCGATCCGGTGCCGGAAGAGCACCTCGGCACGGTAGACGTTGCCGACCCCTGCGAGCACGGCCTGGTCCATGAGCAGGTCGCCGATCGAGCGTTCACTCGCAGCGATCCGGCGCCAGGCCTTCTCCGGGTCGGCGTCGGCGCGCAGCGGGTCGGGGCCGAGCTGGGCGATCACCGCCGCCTTGCGGGAGGCGTCGACCAGGTCGCAGCGGGTGGCGCCGCGCAGGTCGGCGTACCACCCGGGATCGTCCGCCTCACGCCCACCAGGTCGGAGGGCCTCAGACGGACGACCTCGCGACACCAGGCGAAGGCGGACCGCCCCGACGGGAGGCGGGGCCGGACCGCGGCGTACGTCGAGCTTGCCGATCAGCCCGAGGTGGATGTGGACGAACCGCTCCCCCGCGAACTCGATGAAGAGGTGCTTGCCGGCGGAGTCGGCGCCGACCAGCTCGGTGCCGTCGATCTCCGCCGCGTCGGCGGCGAACCGGCCCTGCGGACTGGAGACGGCGACGACCTCACCGCCGAAGGCAGCGGTGAGGTCGAGCGCGAGTCGTCGGAGGGTGTGCCCTTCGGGCATCAGGCGTCAGCTGTCGGAGGGGGCGGAACCCTGCAGGGCGCTCTCCGGCAGCGGCGGAAGCTCGCGGGTGACCTCGTAGTCGCTCATCAAGGCGATGCGGCGGACGTGGCGCTCGTCGCCCGGGAACGGTTCGGCGAGGAAGATGCCGATGAACCGGGTCATCTCGTCGAGGGTGTGCTGGCGGCCGCCGAGGGAGATCACGTTGGCGTCGTTGTGCTCGCGGGCGAGCTGGGCGGTGGCGTCGTTCCAGACCAGGGCGGCTCGGATGCCGATGACCTTGTTGGCCGCCATCTGCTCGCCGTTGCCGGAGCCGCCGATGACGACGCCGAGGCTGTCCTGGCCGTCAGCCCGCTCCGCCGCGACGCCCTCGGCCGCGCGGAGGCAGAAGACCGGGTAGTCGTCGAGCGCGTCGTAGACGAAGGGGCCGTGGTCGACGACCTCGTGGCCGTGGTCGACCAACCACGTCATCAGGTGGTCCTTGAGCTCGAGGCCGGCGTGGTCGCTGCCGAGGTGAACGCGCATGGCCCCATTCTCCCGTACGCCGGGCGGCCCGTCGTCAGCGGGCCATGAGTGCGTCGAGCGCGACCGCCACGGCAGCCGCCACCCGGAAGTCGACCCGCTGGTCGGGCACGGTCACGGTGTAACGGTCACCGACGCTCACACGGCGCTCGCTGGTGAGCATCGGCCGGCCCTCGGAACCGACGAAGTCGAAGTGCACGGGCAAGAAGGGCACGTCGGTGAAGCGCCGCAGGATCGCCACGAGCATCGACCGCTCCTGGCCCGTGCCGGCATAGCCCGGCCCCTCGAGGTGGAAGGTCGAGCGCAGGAAGCTGGCGCCGAAGTCCTTGCGGAAGAAGCCGATCGGCTGGCCGGCTTCGTCGGTGATGTCGTAGCCGGAGCCGAGGTCCATCACCTTCCGTGCCTTGAAGCCGAAGACCGGGCGGGTCTTCGACGCGTCGGCGTAGAAGGTCACCTGCTCCTTGAACGCCATCCGCTTCTGCTCCGCGAACGCCATCAGCTGACCGGGCTTCCCGTCCGGGCCGATGGTGGAGATCTCGTAGCGGTTCACCATCAAGGTGAGCTTCTGCTTGACGACGAACTGCGGCAGGTACATCTCGGCGGTCATGAGGCGACGCTAGCCGGTGGCGTGTCACGATCGGCGCGTGCCTGACGCCTTCGCGACGCTCGCGTCGCTCCTCGACTCCCGCTGGACCTGCCGCGCCTACACCTCCTCGCCTGTGCCGGACGCGACCTTGGGCGATCTGCTGGCCGCCGCCCAGCGCTCGGCATCGTGGTGCAACACCCAGCCGTGGCAGGTGGAGGTCGTGTCGGGTGACGCCCTGGTCTCCTTGCGCGAGGCGCTGCTGGAGCACGTCCTCTCCTCGCCGCAGTCCCCCGACCTCGCGTGGCCGGCGTCCTACCCCGACGTGTACGGCGACCGGCGCCGCGCGTGCGGCTTCCAGCTGTACGAAGCGGTCGGTATCTCGCGTGACGACAAGGACGCCCGCTTCGTGCAGATGCTGAGGAACTTCGAGTTCTTCGGGGCTCCGCACGTGGCCCTCGTGCACACACCCGCTGCGCTCGGGCCGTACGGCGCGGTCGACGCCGGCCTCTGGCTGCAGTCGTTCCTGCTCGGCGCCGAGGCGCTCGGGCTCGGCGCGGCCCCGCAGGCAGCCCTCGCCTCCTACGGGGCGTTCTTCCGCGAGTGGTTCGGCCTCGGCGAGGACCGGATGGTCGTCTTCGGGGTCTCCTTCGGCTTCCCGGACCGCGAGGCCACCGTCAATGGCTTCCGCACCGCGCGCGCCGACGTGGCCGACGCCGTGCGCTTCCACTGAAAACCGGTTTCGCAGGGGTCTAGTTTTGCGGGCATGACGCGTCCAGTGGATGACCTCGCGAGTGCCTACGTCGACGACGTCGCCGCACTCGACCCGATCACGGCGACCGCGGTGGGCATCACCGGCCACGACCACGAGCTGCCCGACCTCTCCCCCGACGGCCACGCCGCACGCGAGGCGCTGGTCCGCACCGCGTATGCGGCCGTCGCGGCGGCGACGCCGACCGACGAGCGCGAGCAGGTGGCGAAGGACGCCTTCCTCGAGCGGACCGGGCTCGAGCTCGAGACCGTCGACGCGGGGCTGGCCCGCCACGAGCTGTCGGTGATCAGCGGCTGGTCCCACGCGATCCGCGAGTCCTTCGACCTGCTCCCCACGGAGACGGCCGACGACTGGGAGAACATCGCCTCCCGCCTCGTCGCGATTCCACAGGCACTGGCGGACTACCGCACCACTCTGCTCGAGGAGGCCGGCCGTGGCCGCGTCGTCGCCCGCCGGCAGTACGCCGAGCACGCGGCGCAGGTCGCCGGCTGGGTGCGCAGCGGCTACTTCACCAACCTCGTCGTGCCGGCACCTGACGCGCTCCGCGCGGACCTGGACGGGGCAGCGGCGGCCGCGGCGTCGGCGTACGCGGAGTTCGGTCGCTTCCTCACCGACGAGCTGGCGCCGCGCGGGCGTGAGGGCGACGGGGTCGGGCGCGAGCACTACCAGCTGGCGTCGCGGCAGTTCCTGGGCGCGACAGTCGACCTCGAGGCGACGTACGCCTGGGGGTGGGAGGAGCTGGCCCGGATCGAGGCGGACATGGAGGCCACCTCAGCGCGGATCGTGCCCGGGGGTTCGGTCGCGGACGCGGTGGCGGCGCTCGATGCCGACCCCCTGCGCGACCTGGGATCCCGGGAGGCGTTCGCGGCCTGGATGCAGGAGAAGTCCGACCGGATCGTCGCTGCGTTCGACGGTCTCCACTTCGACATCGACCCGGCGATCCGGCGGCTGGAGTGCCGCGTCGCGCCGGTCAACGACGGTGGTGCCTGGTACACGCCGCCGTCGGAGGACCTCTCCCGCCCAGGGACGATGTGGTTCTCCTTCACCGACGACCACGAGGTCTTCTCGACCTGGCGCGAGACGACGACTGTCTTCCACGAGGGTGTGCCGGGCCACCACCTCCAGTGCGCGCAGGCGGTGCTCCGCGCCGACCTGCTCAACCGCTGGCAGCGGCTGATGTGCTGGGTGAGCGGGCACGGCGAGGGCTGGGCGCTGTACGCCGAGCGGCTGATGGACGAGCTCGGCTTCTTCGCCGACCCTGGCGACCGCCTGGGCTTCCTCGACATGCAGGGCTTCCGTGCCGCGCGGGTCGTCGTCGACATCGGCGTCCACCTCGGGCTCCGGGTGCCTGCGAACCCCTGGAACTGGCGGGTCGGCGAGGTGTGGACGGCCGACCTGGTGCTGGAGTTCATGCGCGCCCACTCGCGCATGGACGACGGCTCGCTCCGGTTCGAGGTGAACCGCTACCTCGGCTGGCCCGGCCAGGCCCCGTCGTACAAGGTCGGCGAGCGGATCTGGCTCGAGGCCCGCGCCGAGGCGGAGGCCCGAGCCGGGTCGGCGTTCGACCTGAAGGGGTTTCACACCGCGGCACTCGACCTCGGCTCGCTCGGGCTCGACCCCCTGAAGGCGGCCCTCGCCCGCCTCTAGCGCCGAGGTGTGGCTTGTGGTCACGCGAAGTGGGACTTGTGGTCACGGGGCGGATCAGCCCGACGCTCCAGCTTGTAGTGCAGCCGGACGGCGGGGGCCGACCACAAGCTGAGCGTGTGGTCCGTGCGCAGGACGCCCTCGTCGTCGACGTACAGGTGGAAGGTCTCGTGGATCGGGGCGCGCGAGGCGTAGGTGTGGCCGCGGTCCTGCGCGACGACGTAGGCACCGTTGCCGCCGAATCGCTCCCCCGGTGACCGCAGCCAGAGTGAGCCGTCGTCGCCGTGGTCGGGGCGCAGGAAGACCTGGACGTTGCCGGACTCGAGCGGGAAGGCCACGTGTACCCCGGCCCGGTCGGTGCCCGGCAGGGCCCGCACCGAGTAGCAGCCGCTGAAGACGTAGTCGCCCGTCGTCCGGAGCGTCCGGAGCCATCCGGCCGCGCGCTGGGTCCCCTCGGCGTCGGCGATCACGGCGACCCGGCTGTCCATGCCCTGCGCGACATCGAGGGGACGCATCGGCAGCGCGAGCTGGTCCAGGCGGCGGCCGAACGCCCGCGAGATGAGCTCGCCAGCAGGCCAGAAGACCGGCGACCACGCGACCCAGACCTCCATCCGCCAGTCCGAGGTGTGCTCGTAGAAGTCGCGGATCTCCGGGCGGAGGTGGCCGGTGTCGAAGCCGGGCCCGTCGAGCTCGCGCATGTCCGCGATCAGCCCCGCACTCGGCACGTCCTCCCGGACCACCCCGTCGTACGCCGAGGCCTCGGCCGCCAGCCAGCCGTCGCGCACCCGCGCGTCGCCGCTCATCGGTGCCCGCAGCCACGCGTGCTCGCCGTCGAGGTCGATCTCGCGTCCCACCGCGCGCCAGAACTTGCGGGTGCCGAGGTCGAGGCGCGAGGCGATCACGGGTGCAAGCCTAGGCACCACAACTCCCACTTCGCGTGACCACAACTCCCACCTCGGCGGGCCACAAGCCACACTTCGGCGTCAGCCGTTGAGCCGCTCGAGCTCCTCCTCGACCACGGACGGGTCGAGCTTGGTGAAGACCGGAGCCGGCTTCTCGACCGGGGTGCCGGGGACGATCGGGAGGCGTCGCCACGGACGGGCCGAGGCGTAGTCGCCGGTGATGATCGGGTAGCCTGCGCCGCCGTCGAGGTCATCGGCCTCGACGATCGACGGCATCGGCTGCACGTCGCCGGTGCCGCCCATGATCGCGTCGATCACGTTGGCCGAGTGCGGCATGAACGGCGACAGGACCACGTTGAGGTCGACCACGCACTGTGCCATCACGTGCAGGACGGTCGCCAGGCGCGCGGCGTTCTCCTCGCCCTTGAGCTTCCACGGCTCGAGGTCGGAGACGTACTTGTTGACCTCGCCGACGACCCGCATGGCCTCGCCGATGGCGGCCTTCTGGCGATGTGCGCCGATCAGGGCTCCGACGGTGTCGAAGGCACCCTCGACCGCAGCCAGCACCGCCTCGTCCACGGGCTCCAGCGAGGAGGCCGACGGCAGCTCGCCGTAGTTCTTGGCGATCAGGTTGGCGGTGCGGTTGACCAGGTTGCCCCAGCCCGCGACCAGCTCGTCGTTGGTACGCCGGACGAACTCGGCCCAGGTGAAGTCACTGTCCTGCGACTCGGGGCCGGCCGACGCGACGAAGTAGCGGAACGCGTCGACCTGGTAGCGCGCGAGCAGGTCGCGCACGTAGATGACGATCTTCTTCGACGAGGAGAACTTCTTGCCCTCCATCGTCAGGAACTCGGACGACACGACCTCGGTGGGCAGGTTGAGCTCGCCCAGCGCGTGCACCGAGCCGCCCTTCGACCCCTTGCCGTTGTAGGCGAGGAGCTCACCGGGCCAGATCTGGCTGTGGAAGGTGATGTTGTCCTTGCCCATGAAGTAGTAGCTGAGCGCCGCGGGGTCGTTCCACCACTGGCGCCAGGCCTCGGCGTCACCCGAACGACGCGCCCACTCGATCGAGGCCGACAGGTAGCCGATCACGGCGTCGAACCAGACGTAGAGCTTCTTCGTCGGGTTCTCGCGCCAGCCGTCGAGCGGCACGGTGATGCCCCAGTCGATGTCGCGCGTCATCGCGCGCGGGCGGATCTCGTCGAGGATGTTCTTGGAGAACCGGATGACGTTGGGCCGCCACAGGCCCGAGGCCTCGCGGTCGTCGAGCCACTCGCCGAGCGCGTCGGCCAGGGCCGGCAGGTCGAGGAAGAAGTGCTGCGTCTCGATGAACTCCGGCACCTCCCCGTTGATCTTCGAGCGGGGGTTCTTGAGGTCCTGCGGGTCGAGCTGCTTGCCGCAGTTGTCGCACTGGTCGCCGCGCGCGCCGTCGGCACCGCAGTTGGGACACGTGCCCTCGATGTAGCGGTCGGGCAGCGTGCGGCCCGTGGACGGCGAGATCGCGCCGTACGTCGTCTGCTCGACGAAGTAGCCGTTCTCGTAGACGCCGCGGAAGAGCTCCTGCACCGTCGCCTCGTGGTTGCGCGTGGTCGTGCGCGTGTAGAGGTCGTAGGAGACGCCGAGCGAGACCAGGTCCTCCACGATCTTGCGGTGGTTCTGGTCGACCAGCTCCTGCGCCGACACCCCCGCCTCGTCGGCTGCGATCAGGATCGGCGTGCCGTGCTCGTCGGAGCCGGAGACCATGAGCACGTCGTGGCCCGTCATCCGCATGTAGCGACTGAAGACGTCGGAGGGCACGCCGAAGCCGGCCACGTGGCCGATGTGGCGCGGGCCGTTGGCGTACGGCCAGGCGACTGCAGTCAGGACGTGGGTCATGGCGGCAATCCTAGGTGCCGCTGAACCTCTCGATCCGACGGGCTGCCCGGCGGCGGATGGTCGGAAGCCGGTCGTAGAGCCGCTGGCCCGGGCAGGCGGTGTCGTTGGTGTCGCGGTGACCGTCGATGACGGGCAGGCGCACGACCTTCCCGGCGGGGTACTTGTCGGATCCCTCCGACCGCACCCGGATCCGCCCGCGCGGGTTGCGGCCGTCGATGTCGAGCTTCCAGGCGGCCAGGCGGCTGACGGTGCGGAGCACGGCGCGGGGTGGACGGTGCTGGTCGAAGTTGCCGATCACCGAGATCCCGGTCGAGCTGTGGTTGAAGCCCAGCGTGTGCGCCCCGCGGACCCGACGGGCGGCGCCACCGGCGCGGCCCATCCAGGCCCGGCCGAAGCGGTCGACCAGGAAGTTGTAGCCGATGTCCGACCAACCGAGGTTGTAGGTGTGGTAGCGGTACATCCCGCGGATCATGGCGGCCACGTCGGCGCGACGGTAGTCATTGCTGTTGACGGTGTGGTGGACGTGCACCTGGCGGATGCTGCGGATGTAGCGCGGGCGGCCGTCGCGCCAGGACTCGTCGGCGCCCCACCGCTTGCGGCTGCGGATGCGCGGGCGCGGCACGTCGGTCGGGATCCGGGCGCTCGCGGTCCGCTGGACGGTCGGTTGCGCGCTCCGTTGCGTCGTGCGGTGCGCGGCCTGTTGCGTCGACCGTACGGCGGCCTGCGCGGCCGTCTGCCCGGTCGCCGTCGTGCCGGGGTCGATGAGCACGAGCCGGACGTCGGTCGCGGCGCCCTGCACGCGGGTCCGGACGTCCTGGGCGCTATCCACCCACAGCAGGTCGCTGCCCTGCGTCGTACGCGACTCGAGGTCGTCGGGTCCGTCCGCGAGCGGCTCCAGGTCCTGCCACCGGCTCCAGGAACCACCGACGCGCGTGCTCACCTGCACCTGGGGGGCCTGGCCGCGCCAGGTCACCGCCACCATCGAGTAGGGCTCGGTGTGCATCCGGGTCTGGCCGCGCGCGACCGCCACCTCGGCCGCCGCGACCGGCGAGCCCTCCACCCGCCGCAGGTCGACGCGACCGGACCGGACCAGCTCGGCCGTTCCCGGGCCACCCGCGTCCCGCTCGCCGGCCGGGACGCCCAGGAACACGGCTGCGGCCGCGGTGGTCGCCACGGCGAGCAGCGCGGTGGGGAGGAGCAGCCGTGAGCGGCGCCTCGCCGTGGTGGTCGTGTCCATGATCCCAGCATCATGCGCCACACCAGTCACACCTGTCGACCCGACGGGCCGCGGCGGGTGAGCACGGTGGTCGGCATGGTGGAGTCATGGAGATGTTGCTCGCCGAGGACCTGATGCTGCTCCTGATGGACGACGAGAAGGGTCGGCTGGCCGCAGCGGCCCACGCGCGGCCGCTGTTCGGTGGCGCGCTCCTGGTGGAGCTGGCCCAGGCCGCGGTGGTGACGGCCGTGGTGGCCTCGACGGCCGCGACGTCAGGCGGCAGCTGATCAGGAGAAGTCGAGCTCGCCGGTGCGCGACCGCTTCAGCTCGTAGAAGTAGGGCACCTTGGCGACCGCCACGCAGCCGTCCCACAGCTGGCCGGCCTCCTCGCCGCGCGGGATCCTGCTGAGCACGGGACCGAAGAAGGCAGCTCCCTCGATGTGGATGGTGGGTGTGCCGACCTCGTCGCCCACGGCGTCCATGCCCTCGTGGTGGCTCTTGGCGACCGCCGCGTCCAGGGACTCGTCGTCCATCGCGTCGACCAGCCCCGGCTCCAGCCCGACCGCCGCCACCACCTCGGCGATGAGCTCTCGGTCGATCGTGCGCCCCTGGTGGTGGATGCGCTCACCGAAGGCGTCGTACATCGGCTTGAGGACGTCGTCACCGTGCCGCTGCTGCGCCGCGAGGAGCACCCGCACCGGGCCCCAGGCGGGCTCGAGCATCTCGCGGTAGTCGTCGGGGATGTCCTTGTCCTGGTTGAGGTACGCCAGCGACATCACGTGCCAGTGGACCCGGATGTCGCGGACCTGCTCGACCTCCATGACCCAGCGGGAGGAGATCCACGCGAAGGGGCACAGCGGGTCGAACCAGAAGTCGGCGTGGGTGCGTTCCGTCATGCCCCCAGTCAACCAGCCCGGGCCAGCCGTCCTTGACCTGTCCCTGCCCCTGCCGGGCGGCGAATCCGGTTCGTCGCCGACGTGACGTCCAGGAGTGCGGCGCGGGTCGCGGCCTC
>NZ_DATIHB010000093.1:0-42259 GCF_035481145.1 Nocardioides sp.
GTCAAGCCACTGGTGATCGGCGCGGACGAGCTGACCCGTCAGTTCGACGTCGTCGACGCCCAGTCGTTCTCCGCCGCGATCCCGGGCGTCCTTCACCACGAGGCGAAGAGCGAGCGCATGATCGCGCTCGTCGACGAGTGGATGGCGCAGAAGAAGGTGGCCGCTCTCGTCGACGGTGTCGCGGCAGCCAACGTGCCGGTCGAGCTGGCCTACCGCCGCCTGCGCGACGGGCGGATCGGCACCCGCAACGGCGTCGTGATTGCGCTCGACTCGATGCACCCCCGCTGGGATCCCAAGCACCTCTGGATGACCCCGGTGACGCAGGCCGTCGCGGTCCAGATGATCGGCAACGCGCCCTACGCCGACCACCTCGAGCGCATGACACCCACGCTCAGCCCCGTGACCCTAGCCCCCAACCGCGCCGGCATGGACCGCGCCATCGCCTGGGGAGAAGCCTCGATGACGGCACTCCAGCCGCTCCTCGACGCGCTCACGGCGCCCGTGTGGTGGGACGGCGACCGGCCGTCGTACGACACGGAGGCGGAGCCGGTACGGCGCAGCTCGCTCGCACCGTCGATGTCCTCGGTGCTGGAGGCCTACGGACGGCGCCGCGAGTGGTGGCAGCGCACCCGCGGCCGCTACCTCACCTGATCGCGCGGGTCAGGCCTTCGAGGCGTTCAGCGCGGCCTTGATCATCGGCAGCTGCAGCGGGAGGCGCCCGTAGGCGACCGCCCTGAGCGTCGGGCTCCCCAGGCGGCGGGCGTCATCGGCCATCTTCAGGTTGCCCGGGAAGACACCGACGAGGAGCGCGGCGCTCGCCAGGCCCGCGACGCGACGCGTCGGCGGGAGGAGCATGCCGAGCGCACACGCGATCTCCGCGACCCCCGAGCCGATGATGATCTCGCGGTGCGCGGGAACGAAGTCCGGCATCAGCGGCTCGAACACGTTGGGCTTGACCAGGTGCAGCGTGCCGGAGGCGAGGAACGCGCCGGAGAGGAGCTTGCTGCCGAGCGGAAGAGGAGCCATGGCTCGAGGCTACTGCCGGAGCGGCACCGCGGGAACGGTTCAGAACATGATGGTCGAGAACCTGGCGGTCTCGACGAAACCGGCACGCGCGTACGCCGCACGGGCCGGAAGATTCCACTCGTTGACGTAGAGCGACACGGTCGGCGCGATCTCGGCCAGCACCAGCTCGGCGACGCGGGCCATGCCCGGCGCCGCCAGCCCGCGACCCCGCGCGTGCGGCGCCACCCAGACGCCCTGCACCTGCGCGGCGTACGGCGTCACGCTGGCGACCTCGGCCTTGAAGAGCACCCTGCCCTCCTCGTCGAACCGGGCGAACGACCAGCCCCGGTTGACCAGCTGGCGCACCCGGGCGCGGTAGAGCGGGCCTCCCCCGCCGGTCTCCGGCGAGACGCCGACCTCCTCGGTGTACATCGCCACGCAGGCCGGGTAGAGCGCGGACAGGTCGGCCTCCGTCGTACGCCGGACGAGCGGGTCGCTGGGGACCGTGGGCGCACCGGTGAGCTCGAGGTGCGGCTGGCGCCACCGCTCGGCACGCGGCACGGCGTAGTCGTCCTGGAGCATCGCCCACAGGCGCTCGACCGCCGCATGCGGCCCCACGAGCGTCGCCCAGCTCGCGGGGACGCCGCGGAGGTGGCGTGCGAAGTGCTCGAGGTCCGCGGGACCGGCCTGCACCGGCACCAGGTTGGCCCCGATGTGGAGCGCCGCGACGAGCTCGCGGCCCACGAACCGGCCGATCACCTCACCGCCCAGCCATGCCGGGTCGAGGCGCGTCATCCGGGCCCGGTAGTCGACGAAGACGTTGACCACAGGGTCGTTGGCGGCAAGCTCGAGGAAGGCCGGGACATCGGCCGATCCGAGGGTGCGCACCTGCGCCGTGGTGGACAACACGTTGTGACTGTAATCCGCCACCCATGGGCACGGGAATCCCGAGCTGGACGCGGTCGAGGTGCCGCGCCCGCGCGTCAGGAGACGGAGACCTCGGCGCCGGCGCCCTCGACCGGCTCCATCTCCTCGGCGAGGCGCATGGCCTCCTCGATCAGCGTCTCGACGATCTGCGCCTCGGGGACGGTCTTGATGACCTCGCCGCGGACGAAGATCTGGCCCTTGCCGTTGCCCGAGGCGACACCGAGGTCGGCCTCGCGGGCCTCACCGGGACCGTTGACGACGCACCCCATGACGGCGACGCGCAGCGGGACCTCCAGGCCCTCCAGGCCCGCCGTGACCTGCTCGGCCAGCTTGTAGACGTCGACCTGGGCGCGGCCGCAGCTCGGGCAGGAGACGATCTCGAGCTTGCGGGGGCGCAGGTTGAGCGACTGCAGGATCGAGATGCCGACCTTGACCTCTTCCACGGGCGGCGCAGAGAGGCTGACCCGGATCGTGTCGCCGATGCCCTTGGAGAGCAGCGCACCGAACGCGGTCGCGGACTTGATCGTGCCCTGGAACGCCGGGCCCGCCTCGGTCACGCCGAGGTGGAGCGGCCAGTCGCCCTTCTCGGCCAGCAGCTCGTAGGCACGGACCATCACGACCGGATCGTTGTGCTTGACCGAGATCTTGAAGTCACGGAAGCCGTGCTCCTCGAAGAGGCTCGCCTCCCAGATCGCGCTCTCGACCAGCGCCTCGGGCGTGGCCTTGCCGTACTTCTCCAGCAGGCGCTTGTCGAGCGATCCGGCGTTGACGCCGATGCGGATGCTCGTGCCACGGTCAGCGGCCGCGCGGGCGATCTGCTTGACCTGGTCGTCGAAGGCCCGGATGTTGCCCGGGTTGACCCGGACGGCAGCACAGCCGGCGTCGATCGCGGCGTAGACGTACTTCGGCTGGAAGTGGATGTCGGCGATGACCGGGATGTTCGCCTTGCTCGCGATCGCGGGCAGGGCGTCGGCGTCGTCCTGGCTCGGGCAGGCGACGCGCACGATGTCGCAGCCTGCCGCCGTGAGCTCGGCGATCTGTTGCAGCGTCGAGTTGACGTCGGAGGTCAGCGTCGTCGTCATCGACTGCACGCTCACCGGGGAGTCGGAGCCGACCCCGACCTTGCCCACCTTGATCTGGCGGGTCGGCCGGCGCGCTGCCAGCACGGGGGCGGGGGCTTCGGGCATGCCCAAGGAGATCGGCGTGCTGGTCGACGTCATGCCTCGAGTCTAGGGCGTGTCTGAGGGGGCCCGGCCCAGACCTACCCGTAGAGCCGGACGGGGATGATCAGGTCCGCCAGGATCAGCACGATGCCCATCACCACGAAGGCCATCGTCATCACGTAGGCGACCGGCAGCAGGCGGGCGACGTCGACATGGCCCGGGTCGGGACGCCGCAGGAGCCGGGCCCAGCCACGGCGCATGCCCTCCCAGAGCGCACCGGCGATGTGGCCACCGTCGAGCGGCAGCAGCGGCACGAAGTTGAACATGCCGACGAAGAGGTTGAAGCCCGCGATCAGGCCGAGCAGCGTGACGGCCTTGTCCTGCACGGGGAAGTCCTCGTGGGCCGCGATCTCACCGGCGAACCGACCGCCGCCGACGATGCTCACCGGGCCGTTGGGGTCGCGCTCCTCGAGGCCGACGAGCGCCATGCCGACGTGCCACACCTTGACCGGGAGCACAGCGATGGCCTCGACCGTCTCTCCCACCATCCCGCCCATCTGGCCGAGCGTGTAGAGCGGGCCGCCGGTGCGGGCCTCGGTGACGGGCGTGACGCCGAGGAAGCCCACCGGCTCGAGCTTCTCCGGGGCGGCGGGGTCGAGGGGGCGCGGGGTGACCTGCGTGGTGACGTCGAGCGTGCGCTCTGCTCCGTCGCGCTCGACGACGAGCGTCGCGGCCGCGGAGCCGTTGCCACGGATCCACTCCTGCAGCTGCGTCCACGAAGTGACGCGCTCGCCGTTCCAGGAGACCAGCCGGTCACCCGGCTCGATGCCCGCCGCAGCAGCCGGGGACGGGTGCTCGCGGAGCTCGGCGGGGGTGCACTCGCGCTGGTCCTGCGCGGCCGGAACGACGCAGGCGGAGACGCTCTCGACGACGGGCTCGGCGCGCACGTCGTTGTCGTTGCCGGCCGTGGCGAAGACGCCCCAGAAGATGAGGAAGGCGAGGAGCAGGTTGACGGTGGGGCCGCCCGCCATGACGACGACCTTCTTCCACCACGCCAGCTTGTAGAAGAGCCGCGGCTCGTCCTCGGGCTGCACGAGCTCCCACTCGGCCGCACGCGCGTCGGAGACCAGCTGGGTGAAGATTCCGGTGTTGGACTTCCGGACCCGCATGACCTGGTTGCCGTCGGCGTCGGTCTCGACCTCGGCGACCTCCTCGGCCCCCGGCGGCAGCATGCCGATGATCTTGACGTAGCCGCCGAGCGGGATCGCCTTGACGCCGTACTCCGTCTCGCCGACCTGCTTCGACCAGATCGTCGGACCGAAGCCGACGAAGTACTGCGTGACCTTGCCCCCGAACCTGCGCGCCGGGACCATGTGCCCCACCTCGTGCAGCGCGATCGAGGCGAGCATGGCGACCACAAAGACGAGGACGCCGAGGGTGTAGTACAGCAAGGCCATCAGAGCCGGTCCTTCATCCCCTCGATGCAGTGGCGGGCCTCGGCACGGGCCCACTGATCCGCGTTGAGAACATCATCGACGGTCAGCTGCTTCGAGCGTAGGTCTTCGGGCAAAAAGGCGTCGAACGCGTCGACGACCGACTCCACCGTGGCCACGATCTCGGTGAAGCCCAGACCCCCGGCCAGGAACGCCTCGACCGCGACCTCGTTGGCGGCGTTGTAGACGGCCGGGAAGCAGCCGCCCGCTGCGCCGACCCGACGGGCCAGCCCTACGGCCGGGAACGCCTCGTCGTCGAGCGGGAAGAACTGCCAGGTCTCCGGCCTCGTCCAGTCGCACGACGGGGCGGCGTCGGGCACGCGGTCGGGCCACTCCAGCCCCAGCGCGATCGGGATCATCATCGTCGGCGGGCTCGCCTGCAGGATCGTGGAGCCGTCGACGAACTCGACCATCGAGTGCACCACGCTGGTCGGGTGGACGACCACGTCGATCCGGTCGAACGGCAGCCCGAAGAGCAGGTGCGCCTCGATCACCTCGAGGCCCTTGTTGACCAGGGTCGCAGAGTTGACGGTGATCACCGGGCCCATCGCCCAGGTCGGGTGGTTGAGCGCCTGCTCGCGCGTGACCCCGGCGAGCTGCTCGCGCGACCAGCCGCGGAACGGGCCGCCGGAGGCGGTCAGGACGAGTCGGCGTACCTCCTGCGGGGTGCCGGCGCGCAGGCACTGGGCGACCGCGGAGTGCTCGGAGTCGACGGGGACGATCTGGCCCGGCTTCGCACGCTCGAGCACGAGCGGGCCGCCGATGATGAGCGACTCCTTGTTGGCCAGCGCGAGCGTGTTGCCGGCCTCGAGCGCGGCCAGGGTGGGGCGCAGCCCGACGGCGCCGGTGATGCCGTTGAGCACCACGTCGCACGCCAGGGCGGCGGCCTCGGTCGAGGCCTCCTCCCCCAGCCCGGAGAAGAGTGCTGGGTACGCCGCCGAGAATTCGGCGACCTGCTGCTCGAAGAGCTCGGGGTTGGAGCCGCCGGCGGTGAGGCCGACGACCCGGAAGCGGTCGGGGTTGGCCCGGACGAGGTCGAGCGCCTGCGTGCCGATCGAGCCGGTCGAACCGAGGACGACGATGTCGCGACGCTGGCTCACAGGGCGACCGCCTCTCCGGCGCCGAGCGCCATGACGAGCCGAGCGGCCGCGGAGTCGTGCGTCGGCACGTCGCGGGTGAGCACGGTCTCGCCGTCAACCTGCAGGGCAGGGGCGTCTCCGGCGACGTCGACGACCGGTGCCGGGTCGGTGCGTCCCGCGCTCAGCGCGAACTCCCATTCGAGCTGCCAGACCGGGTCCTGCGACGCGACGCCGTGCAGGAGCGCCGGAACACCACCCAGCGGCTCCAGCGAGCCGTCGGTCAGCACCATCGACGCTCGGTCGGTGGTGTCGGCGACGACCGCGCCCAGGCGGAGCGCGGCGAGGAACGCGACGGCCTCGGTCAGCGGGTCGGCGAGGCCGATCGCGACCTGCTGGCCGGGCGCCAGGTCGAAGCTGCGCATCACCCCACCGAGGGCCCCGACCTGCTCGAGCAGCCACGCCACGTCGTACGACCCGGTGGCGGTGGTGAGCGCCGGCGCCGAGGCCTCACCGCGGATGACCCGGAGGTCGAGCGCGTGGTAGCAGAGGTTGGTCGTGCCGGGTCGGTCGGCGCCCGGAGCGCGGAACCAGGTGAGATCGCGGGTGGCCACGGCACGAGCCTAGGGCGTGACCGGCGGGGGCCGCGGGGTAGGTTCAACCGCTGCGGTTCCGTCGCTGGTTGCGTGGTGCACTCGCTGGAACCCCGACCCGAGGAAAGCAGGACCGTGGAGCTGTACGACGCGATCAACCGTCGCCGGGACACGCGCGCCGAGTTCAACGGCGCGCCGATCGAGGACGACGTGCTCACCCGGGTCCTGTCCGCGGCGCACGCCGCGCCCAGCGTCGGCATGTCACAGCCATGGGACTACGTCCTGGTCCGCTCCGACGAGACGCGTCAGGCGTTCCGCGACCACGTCGCCTCCGAGCGCGACGTCTTCGCCGCCTCCCTCGAGGGCGAGCGCGCCGAGACGTTCAGCAAGATCAAGGTCGAGGGGATCCTCGAGTCCACCCTCGGCGTCGTCGTCGGCTACGACCCGACCCGCGGCGGCAGCAACGTGCTCGGCCGCCACGCCATCGCGGACGCGGGGCTCTACTCCGCCGTCTGCTCGATCCAGAACTTCTGGCTCGCCGCGACCCAGGAGGGGCTCGGCGTCGGCTGGGTCTCGTTCTACCGCGAGGAGTTCCTCCGCGAGCTGGTCGACATGCCGGAGCACGTCCGGCCGATCGCCTGGCTCTGCGTCGGTCCCGTCTCGGAGCTGCCCGAGGTGCCTGACCTCGAGCGGTTCGGGTGGCGGCACCGCTCGCCTCTCGCCACCGTCCTGCACGAGGAGCGCTACACCGAGCGCTGAGCCTGGGTGGCGGTCAACTGGGGCCTCAGCCGATGGCCATCAGGGCGCCGAGCACGAGCATCCCCGCGCTCACCGCCGCGACGACGATGCGTGCCCTCGGGTGCAGGCCAGCGAGGGTCAGGCTGGCAGCGAGCGGGAACAGGAAGAGCAGGTGGTGTGGGAAGACACCCAGCGCGGCGATGAGCAGCGTGAACGCCAACAGGACGTGCGGCGCCGTCGCCACCCTCGCCGAATCCAGCCTGACCATCCGACCTCCCGAGTCGACCCCATCGTGAGCGCCTCAGGCGCGGCGCGTCAACGCGGCCCGGAGTCAGGGCTGTGGAGGACCACTAGGTTGGCGCCATGAAGCAGAGGCGAGGGCAGGTCGTCGAGGTGCGCGACCTCGCGGACTTCGACGAACGCATCGGGGCCGGCGTCGCGTCGATGGCGGGATGGGTGCTGACCGGACTGGACCTGTCGGACCGGTCTGCCGTGCTCGCCGACGCCAGCGTCGCGGGCGCGATGTTCCTCGGGTGTGCACTCGCTCCGGGCGTCGAGGCCACCCTCGAGGAGCGGGGCGCGATCGTCTTCCCCGCGCTGCCCGGCGCACCGGTCGACCCCTACCGGTCGAGCCTCTACTCCCCCGCCGAGCTCTACGACGTCACCGACTACACCGGCTCGCTGGACGCGCGGTCCTACGCCTGGTCGCGCGAGACCGGGCGCGAGGCACTGCTCGCCCGCGCCCTGCACGACCACGGCATCGACACCGCCCTCGCTGCCTGGGTCGCCGGCCGCTCCCTCGTCGGCGTCATGGGCGGCCACGCGGCCCAGCGAGGCTCGGAGGAGTACGCCGCAGCAGCCCGGCTCGGGCACGGTCTGGCCCACACCTTCACCGTCGCGACCGGCGGCGGGCCGGGCGCCATGGAGGCAGCCAACCTCGGTGCGTGGATGGCGAAGCGCTCGCTGGACGAGCTCGACGAGGCACTCGCGGTTGTCGCCGGCGTACCGTCGTTCCGTCCCGACATCGGCGCGTGGGCCGCCTCGGCGTTCGAGGTCCGCGACCGCTGGCCCGACGGCGGCGAGTCGCTCGGTATCCCGACGTGGCACTACGGCCACGAGCCCCCCAACCCCTTCGCGACCTCGATCGCGAAGTACTTCGGCAACCCTGTGCGCGAGGCGATCCTGCTCCAGGTCTGCAACGCCGGCATCGTCTTCCTCCCCGGCGCCGGCGGCACGGTGCAGGAGATCTTCCAGGACGCCTGCGAGAACTACTACGCCGACGCGTCCTCGGTCGCGCCGATGGTCCTGGTCGGGCGGTCCTACTGGACCGAGACGTTTCCGGCGTGGCCGCTGCTCGAGGCGCTGGCGCGAGGCCGGCCCATGGAGCCACACGTGCACCTGGTCGACACCGTCGATGAGGCGATCGTCCTGCTCGGCTGACGTGCTGGCTCAGGCAAGGGGGGCACGCAGCATCCAGACATCGACAGCGTCCTCGGCGTACGTCGTGAAGCCGTGCCGCTCGTAGAGCCGACGCGCGGGGCTGCCCTGCAGCACGTTGAGCCGCACCTCTCCCGAGGTCTCGCCGAGCAGTCGCGTCAAGATCGCCGAACCGATTCCCTGCCCCTGCACCACCGGGGCGAGGTAGAAGTGCTCGAGCCACGTCTCCCCCGGTCCCGGTCGCACCGTCACGGATCCGGCGAACTCGCCGCGGACCTCGATCACCCGCGTGTGCTCGGGCACGAAGCCGGCCCGGAACCTCTGCCGGACCCGGACCTCGTCGTACCGGCCGAGGCGCTCGAGGTCGGGCCGGAGGACGACCGCCCGCAGCTCCGCGATCTGCTCGACGTCCGCCCGCGCGGCTGACCGGAGCGACCACCTCACCACTGGATCTGCTGCTCCGGCTCGTTCTTGGGCTCGAGCTCGATGTCCTTGACCTTGGCGGCTTCGCGGTTCTTCTTCTCGACCTCGTCGAGCTTCTGGTCCTCGGACTTGCTGCTCGAGCCGGACGACGCCTTGTTGATCTCGTCCTGGAGCTCCTTCTCGAGCTTGTCGTCGCACCCGGTGCCCTGGATCGCCGTGCGGGCGTCACGCAGGGCGACCTGCTGCGCGGCACGGTCGTCCCTGGAGGCAGCCTGGTCGGCCATCGCCTTGTGGGTGAGGGCGAGGTCGACGCGCACGTCGCACTTCCGGTCATCGGGCGCGTCCTCGAGCGCGGCGCTGAAGAGCGTGACGGCCGCCTTGTACTCCTTCGCACCGTACGCCGCAGTGCCGGCGTTGAAGGGGGCGATCCAGGGCGAGACGACGCCGAGGTCCCTGGCCCCCTCGAAGGTCGAGCGCGCGTCGGCATAGCGACCCGCCTCGTAGTCGTCGCGCGCGGAGTCGTTGCCGTGCACCAGCAGCCACAGGTGAACCGCGGCCAGCAGGGCCACCAGCGTGGGCAGCGCGCCGATGAGGAGCAGCCTGCGCTGCTCGGCGGAGAGCGTCATCCGGCCACCTCTCGGGCCTCGCGCCAGGCCAGGACGTCCAGGCGCAGCTCCACGAGGGCGAGGGCGGCGAGCAGGAGGGCGAGGATCCAGTAGAGCTCGAAGTCCTCGTTGCCGTCGGCCGGGGTGCTCGAGCCCTCCTGGGCGAGGGCGGCTGCCCAGGCGGTCAGCGAGCCCGTGCCGCCGCGGTAGGCGTACTCGACACCGACCTGTCGGGCGATCTTCTTCAGGTTCGCCTCGTCGATGCGGCTGAGGGCGTCACCACCGGTGGTCTGGTCACGGACGAAGGTCCACGGCGGCTCGCCGCCGGTCGGCATCCGGCCTCCAGCACTGGTCCCGTAGCCGAGCACGGCCCCCGCGTCGACGTACTGCGCGAGCGGTGCGAACGAGCGCTGCTTCACGCCCTTCTTCGTGTTCTCGCCGTCGCTGAGGAAGACCACGACCCGACGCCTCTCGGGGTGCTGCCGCTCGGCATCGCTGAGGACCTTCCGCATCAGGTCGAGCGGTCGGTCCATGACGGTGCCCGTGCCGGCCAGCATCGGCTCGCGGGTCACCTTCTGGACGGCCCGCTGCACGGCGGCACGGCTGTTGGTGAAGGCGAGGTCGACCTTGGCGTCGTGACCGAAGCCGATCAGTCCGATGTGGGCATCCGGAAGAGCCTTCGTGATCTGGGTGAGGTCCTCGCGCACCCCCTCCAGCCGCGACCGTACGCCGGCGTAGTCGAGCGCCGACATGCTGAGCGTCTCGTCGACCACCAGCAGCACCTCGAGCCGGTCACCGACGGGCTTCTCCGCGTCGCCCGCTCCCCCGACGCCCGGCCGGAACGCGATGAGCACGGCGAGGACGGCCATGGCGATGCGGACGTTCCAGTTGGGCTTCATCGGAACAACCCCCGCAGGCCGGCGAGCAGCAGGCCGCCGAGGCCGAGCAGCACGACGACAGTGGGTACGACGGGCCCGTCGCGCCGCAGCGCCACCGGCGGCGGGTCGAGGCGGACCGCTTCCTTCGACCAGACCGCGTCGACGGGGTTGCCCCCGGTCACGACGGCGCCACCGGTCAGCCGGGCGGCCGCCTTGAGGTCGGCCAGGCCGGACGCGGAGGCGCCCACGGGGACGGCGTACACCGTGACGCCACGATCGCGCGCGATGCCGGCAGCCTCGGCGATGCCCAGCACCGAGCCCGCGGAGGACCCGGAGCCGACGAGGACGACCGCGCGGCCACGCTTCGCCTTCGGGGCGTCGAACGCCTTCGCGCAGGTCACCAGGCCATCGCCGGTGGCAGCTCCCTCGGAGCCCTTCGCGCCGAGGGAGCGCAGCGTCTGCTGGGTCTCCGCGAGGACCGCGTCGGCCTGGGCGAAGTCGTCGGTGAGCGCCAGCAGCTCCGCCGTGCTGGCCTGGAATCCCTGCATGCCGAGACGGACCGGCTCGGTGCGCAGCACGGGAAGCAGGCCGCGCATCTGGCCGAGGGCCGCGATCGTGCCGGTGCGGGCGGCGGGGGTCAGGTCCGCGCAGACGATCAGGTCGCCGGGGCGAGCCGGCTCGTCGACGACCTCGGTGTGCAGCGGGCGCGCCGCGAGCCACACGGCGCCGACGAGGACGAGCCCGACGGAGACGAGCTGCACCTGCGTCAGCAGCAGCTGCTGGCGCGCCAGCTCGCGGAAGCGCGGCAGTGCCCGCAGGCGTGCCGCGTGCGCGACCGGCAGACCGACCGGTGTCTCGGGATCGGGCAGGAAGCGCATCAGCAGGGCGTAGGCCAGCGGCAGCAGCACGAGCAGCGCCACCAGCAGGAGCGGCCACCTCAGGTCCATGTGCGCACCAGCTCCCGGGCCTGCTGGAGGCTGCGCGCGAAGTCGTCGAGCGAGGCGTCGTCAGGCGCGAACTCGGGTGGGTACATCGCTGCGATGGCGTCGGCCACCCGCGGGTGCGACGAGGCGCGGAGCTCCTCCAGCGTCATCGTGCGCGCCGGGACGTCACTCACCTCGCCGACGAAGGCGCGGACCGTCGCGCTCAACCGCTGGAACCCCTCGCGCAGCGGCAGCTGGCCGGCGCGGACGTACTGGTCGATGCGGTCGAGCTCCTGCAGCCGGCGGCCACGGACCGTGTCGGCCGGGTTGCGCGAGGAGACGAACTCCTCGTCGACCTCAGCCGGACGGCGCCCACCCAGCAGCACCCATGCGTACCACCCCGCCACCGCCAGCACGAGGACGTACGGCAGCCACGTCCACGGCCCGGCGTACGACGCGGGGCCGACGAAGTCAGCGGCGGCGCGCATGGCGGTGGTGCTCCAGGAGGTCGAAGACGGTCTTGATGACGCTCGCCTCGTCGGCGACGTGGGCGTGGACGATGCCGAGGCCGTCGAGCTGGCGCTTGAGGGAGGTGGCATCGGCGACCAGCATGTCGGCGTACTGGCGGCGGAGCTCCTCGTCGTCGGCGATCCACTGCGGCAACGGGCGGCCCGTCTCGACGTCGGTGAGGGTGTCGAGGGCCAGGTCCTCCGAGGTGGGGTCGATCCCGCCGACGGTCACGAAGAGGACCTCGTGCTGCACCGCGAGGCGCTTGACCGCAGCGAGCGCGGCCTCGTCGAGCTCCCACGCGTCGCAGACCAGCGCCAGCACGGTCCGGCGCCGGACGGTGCGGACGACGTACTCGACGAGGGCGGCGAGGTCGGAGGCACCGGAGGTCGTGGCGGTCGCGTCGTGGATCGCCTGCAGGCCCCGCTCGAGAGGGAGCTCACCGCGCTGGGGCCGGAGCAGGTGCTGCTCGTCCGCGTCGCCCCAGGCCACGCCGACGAGGTCGCCGTGGCGGACCGCCAGCCAGCCCAGGATCCCGGCGGTCATGACCGCCAGGTCGCGCTTGGGCACGTCACGGCTCTGCAGCGCCGCCATGCTCCGCCCGGTCGAGACGACGAGCTGGATGGTGTGCTGCCGCAGCGCCGCGTAGCGCTTGACCAGCAGCGCACGTGAGCGCGCGGACGCCTTCCAGTCGATGTCCTTCACGTCGTCGCCGCGGACGTACTCACGCAGGTCGTTGAAGTCCATGCTCCGCCCGGCGTGCAGGGCGGCGTACTCCCCCTCGAGGAGGCCACGCACCTTGCGGTGTGCGTGGATGGAGAGGCGGGACTTGACCCGCGTGAGGTGGACGGCCATGCGTCAGGCCTGCCTCACGGGCTGGGGACGGTCTTCACGACGGCGTCGATGATGTCCTCCACACGGACCCTCTCGGCGAGTGCCTCGAAGGAGAGGTGCACCCGGTGCCGGAGTACGCCGTGGCGCAGCGTGCGCACGTCCTCGGGGAGGACGTGGTTGCGGCCGCTCATCAGCGCGAGCGCACGCGAGGCCTGGAAGAACGCGACGGTGGCGCGCGGTGAGGCACCCATGTCGACGTAGCCGCGGACGTCGGCCGGGAGGGCCTCACCGCGGGTCGCGGCGACCAGCGACGCGACGTACTTCTTGACCGCGGGGTCGACGTAGACCCGACGGGTCAGCGCGTGGAGCCAGGCGATGTGGTCGTGGCCGACAACGGCGGTCGCGGAGGTGTCGCGGCCGAGCGTGCCGTTCTCGATGCGCTCGAGGACCTGGACCTCCTCCTCGATGCTCGGGTAGTCGAGCACCTCCTTGAGCAGGAAGCGGTCCATCTGCGCGCGCGGGAGGACGTAGGTGCCCTCCTCCTCGATGGGGTTCTGGGTGGCGAGCACCATGAACGGCTGCGGGAGCTTGTGGATGACGCCCGCGATCGAGGTCTGCGCCTCCTGCATCGCCTCGAGCATGGCTGACTGGGTCTTCGCGCTGGCGCGGTTGATCTCGTCGAGGAGCACGAAGTTGGCGTGCACCGGACCCAGCTGGGTCTCGAAGGTGTGGTTGCGCGGGTCGTAGACCTGGGTGCCGATGATGTCGCTGGGCAGCAGGTCGGGCGTGCACTGGATCCGCGAGAACTCGGCGTGCACGCTGGCCGCGAGCGTGCTGGCCGCGAGGGTCTTGGCCAGGCCGGGCACCGACTCCACGAGGATGTGGCCCTCCGCGAGCAGCGCCACGAGCAGGGCGGTGCGGAGCCGCTCCTGGCCGACCACACGGCCGGAGAACGCGTGCTGGACGGCGCCGAGGATCTCGCCCGCCTGGGCCAGCTCCTCCGGCGTGATCACGGCAGTGGGAGCGGTGTTGGCTTCGGGAGCACCGGCGTGGCTGGACACGAGCGTCACCCTAGCCGCGTTCGCCTGTCAGGACAGGGGGTTCTGCTGCGAACTGGCGCGTGTGGTCGCGCGAATCCGCAGTTGTGGTCACGCGAACCCGCACTCGTGGTCAGGAAGCCCGGCGTAGCGGCGCGGGCCGGCGCGCGGCGATGACCTCGCGGTAGTGCGCGACGAGGGTTTCGTTGACGGCGTGCCAGCCGCGGCCCTCCACGCAGCGGCGGGCCCGGACCGCGAGCTGCTCGCGGAGGGCCTCGTCCTGCACCAGCAGCCGGACGTACGCCGTCAGCGCCTCGCCATCCCCCGGCGGGAAGAGGAAGCCCGCCGTGCGGTCGACGACGTCGACCGGTCCACCCTTCTCGGGCGCGATCACGGGCACGCCGGACGCCATCGCCTCCTGCAGCGACTGGCCGAACGTCTCATGGCGCCCGGTGTGCACGAAGACGTCGAGGCTCGCGTAGGCCGCGGCCAACTCACCGCCGTGGAGCATCCCGAGGAAGGTCGCGTTCGGGAGTGCCCTGCGGAGGTCGGCCTCCGACGGGCCGCCGCCGACCACCACGACCCGCACGCCGTCGAGGACGTCCAGGTGGCGGAGGAGCTCGATCTCCTTCTCCGGGGCGAGGCGGCCGACGTAGCCGACGAGGACCTCGCCCTCGGGCGCGAGCCGCCGGCGGAGCCCCTCGTCACGGTGCCGTGGATGGAACTGGGCGAGGTCGACGCCCCGCTTCCAGGTGCCGAGCCCCGGGACGCCGAGCGCCTCCAGCTGCTGCAGGCTGGCGGTGGACGGGGCAAGGGTGCGGTCGACGCTGGTGTGGATCTTCCGGGTCAGGGCCGCCATCGCAAGCGCACCACCGGGGATCCCGTAGCGCTCGGCGAAGCCGACCAGGTCGGTCTGGTAGATGGCGACAGTGGGGATCCCGAGCTCGGTCGCCGTCCGTGCGGCCTGGTAGCCGAGCGTCGCCGGGGAGGCGATGTGGACGACGTCCGGGCGGAAGTCGTGCATGATCCGGCGCAGCCGCCGCCGCGTCTCCAGCCCCACCCGGAAGTCGCGGTAGAACGGCAGCCGTGCGCCGCGCACGATGTCGACCCGGAATCCTGCGTACGTCTCGGGCCCGGTCGGCGCGACGAGCTCCGCCACGTGGCCCTCCGCCGCGAGGTGGTCGAGAACCCGGCTTACGGAGTTGGTGACGCCGTTGACCTGCGGGAGGAACGACTCGGCGACGACGAGGACGCGCAGTCCGTCGATGCGGACCGGGGTGATCTCGTGGACCTCGGCACGTGTGCGCATGGGTCCAGCATGCGCACACGGGCTTTCACCATCCCCCGATCAGCGTGGACGACCGGTGAATGTCGCGTGACGTCAGGGACGCTCGAGCTCGCGCTTGAGGTTCTTCAGCGTGCGCGCGATGTTGCGACGCTGGAAGGCAGCGAAGCTGGGGTGGCCGGTCGCCAGCGGGTCGAAGACGCGCACGCTGACGTCCGGCCAGCGGGTCCTGCCGTCGCGCCACACCTCGGTGACGAGGGTGCCGCCGTCCTGCGGCTCGAAGGTGTACTCCCACGACGCGACCGAGACCGGCAGCAGCAACGGCGCGAGGCCGTAGCGGTCCACGTCGAAGGCGAACCTGCGTCCGCGCTCGGCGGCGGTCACCGTGCACCGGGTCTGCCAGCGCGCCGGCCCACGCCGGTTGCTGCCGACGAAGTGCATCCCGACGTACGCCGCAGCGGCCGGCCGCGCCACCGTGGCACCGGTGTTCTCGGGGCTCCAGCGGCCCATCTGGGTCACGTCGCTGACGGCGTCGTAGGCCGTTTCGGGAGGGACCCCGATCCAGACGGAGTCGGCAACGGTCATCTCGCGCGTCGTCATGGCGCCACCGTAGCCGTGACGCAGACAACCCTTGCCATTTGTTAGTGAGCAGTCACAAACTAGGCGGGTGACCCCACGACGGATGAAGGCGGACGAGCGCCGCCAGCAGATCCTCGAGGCCGCGATGGTCGAGTTCAGCGGCGGCGGCTTCGACAGCGTGTCGGTCGGTGCCATCGCCGCACGCGCCGGCGTCTCCCAGCCCTACGTCTTCCGGCTCTTCGGCACCAAGAAGGAGCTCTACGTCGCCTGCATCGACGAGCGCACGCGGCAGATCCGCGAGGCCTTCACCGCAGCGGCCAGCACCAGCCCCACGGACGCACTGGCCGCCATGGCGGCGGCGTACGACGCGCTGCTGGCCGAGGACCCCGAGGCGCTCCGGTGCCAGCTCCAGGCCTGGGCGATGACCTCCGACCCCGAGATCGCCGCCGCCACCCGCTCGTCGTACCTCGACGTGTGGCGCGACGTGCACCGCCTCTCCGGCGCCACCGGCGAGGAGGTACGCGAGTTCATGGCCCAGGGCATGTTGCTCACGGTCCTCGCCGCCCTCGAGCTCCCCCACCTCTACACCGACCCCGACGCGCCCCTGCGCGACCAGCCCCAGGAGTGACCATGTTCGAGCGCATCGCCTCCCTCACCGGGACTCGCCCGTGGCGGGTCCTCGCCCTCACGCTGGTCGCCTTCGTGGTCTCCGCCGTGCTCGGCGGCCCTGTCGCGGGGCTGCTCAACTCCGACAGCGACTCCTTCTCCGACAACTCCTCGGCCAGCGCGACCGCCGACGAGCGCCTGGAGCAGGCGACCGGGCAGGCGGCCCTACCGGGCCTCGTCGTCCTCACCGAGAGCGGCGACCGGGACGCGCTCTCCGAGGCGCGCTCCGTGCTGGAGGCCGACCCCGCCGTCGCCCGGGTCGACGGCGGCGCGGGCGAGCCGTTCACCAGCACGGACGGGGCACGGGTCTTCCTCGCGGCCACCTTCGCGGCAGACGCCGACGCGGACGCCGCGACCGAGCACCTCACCGAGGAACTGCGCGCGATCGACGGCGTCCAGGTCGGCGGCGCACTCCCGGCGTACCAGGAGGTCAACGAGAACGTCGAGAGCGACCTCGTCACCGCCGAGCTGATCGCCTTCCCGCTGCTCTTCATCGTGTCGCTGCTGGTCTTCCGCTCGGCCGTGGCCGCCCTGCTGCCGCTCCTGGTGGGTGGCCTGACGATCGTCGTCTCGCTGCTCGGGCTGCGCGCCGTCAACGAGGTCGTCGACATCTCGATCTTCGCGCTCAACCTCTGCACCGGCCTGGGCCTCGGCCTCGCGATCGACTACTCGCTCTTCATGGTGTCGCGCTACCGCGAGGAGGCCGCGCGCGTCGGCTACACCGCCGAGGCCCTCCGCACGACGGTCCTCACGGCCGGGCGCACGGTCGTCTTCTCGGCCATCACGGTCGCAGGCGCCGGCGTCGCCCTGCTCGCCTTCCCCCTGCGCTTCCTCTACTCGATGGGCATCGGCGTGATGCTCGTGTCGCTGGTCTCGGCCGCGGTCTCGATCCTCGTGCTCCCCGCCCTCTTCGCGCTCCTGCGGCACCGCGTCGACGCGCTCGCCCTCGGCCGCTGGCGCGAGGCGCTCGCCCGGGAGGCCGCCGCGGAGCACACCGGTTTCTGGTACCGCTGGAGCCGCTGGGTGATGCGCAACCGCGTCGGCACCGCACTGGTCGGTGCCGTGCTCCTGCTCGCACTCGGCGCCCCCTTCCTCGGCATCAAGTTCACCGGCGTCGACGCGACCGTCCTCCCCGACGGGAGCGAGGCACGTGCCGTCGACACCGTCCTGCGCGAGGAGTTCCCCGGCGGTGGCGCCTCACCTGCCTACGTCGCCGTCTCGGCGCCGGAGTCCGCCGACCTCACCTCGTACGCCGCCGGGCTGGGGCAGATCGACCACGTCATCGCCGTCACGCCCCCGGTCTACGTCGGCGACGACACCTGGCGCCTCGACGTGCACACCGACGACCGTCCGCTCGCGGAGTCGTCGCTCGACGCGATCCGCGAGGTGCGTGACGCCGACGCGGGCCACCCGGCGTACGTCGGTGGGCAGGGCGCTGACCATCTCGACCAGCTCGCGGCGCTCGGCGACGGACTGCTCCCGGCACTCGCCATCCTGGCGGTGCTGACGATCGTCTCGCTCTTCCTGATGACCGGTTCGGTGATCCTGCCGATCAAGGCACTCGTGATGAACCTGCTCACCGTGGCCGCCACGTTCGGCATCCTCGTGCTGGTCTTCCAGGACGGCCGGTTCGAGGGGCTGCTCGACTACACCTCGCAGGGCGCGCTGGAGTCGACCCAGCCGGTCTTCCTCTTCGCGGTGGTCTTCGGCCTCTCGACCGACTACGCCGTCTTCCTGCTCACCCGGATCAAGGAGGCCCGCGATGCTGGGGCCTCGGAGCGGGAGTCGGTCGCCCTGGGCCTGCAGCGGACGGGGCGCATCGTGACGGCCGCGGCTGTGCTCTTCGCCATCGCGCTGGGTGCCTTCGCGACGTCCCAGATCATCTTCATCAAGGAGCTCGGCGTGGGCACCGCGCTCGCCGTCCTCATCGACGCGACGCTGGTGCGCGCCCTGCTCGTGCCGTCGCTGATGGCCATGCTGGGCAAGTGGAACTGGTGGTCGCCGGCTCCCCTGCGCAAGCTGCACGCTCGCGTGGGCCTGTCGCACGGCTGAAAGTCGCTCGTGAGCACCGCGGACGCGTCAGCCTCATGAGCGCAGGAACCGACGCACGACGTCGGTGAACGCCGCGGGCTTCTCGAGGTGGCTGCAGTGCCCGCAGTCAGGGATCACGGCGAGCCCCGCGTGCGGGATCCGCCGCTCGAACTCGCGGGCCACCGCCAGCGGCGAGCGGGCGTCGAGGGCACCCCAGATCAGCTGGGTCGGCACCCGCACCTGCGGGAGGACATCGCTGAGGTCGGCCTGCGCCATCGCCGTCGCTGCCGCCAGCATCGACGGGAGCCGCACATCGGCTGCCATCGCCGCCAGCAGGTCGACGGCGTAAGCAGGCGGGGTGCCTGCGAAGAGCCCGGGCGCGGGATCACCCCGGCCGTCCGGATCGCTCAACGCGTACCGCACCGCAGCCAGCCTGACGGTGGCTGCCTCCGACCCGAGCGAGCCGAGCCAGCCGGCGTACGCGTCGGCCAGCACCATCCTGCGCACCAGCTCGGGATGGCGCCGGTAGAGCTCGAGGATCACCGTGGTGCCCCAGGAGAGCCCGACGAGGCAGACGGGGCCGTCGGCGACCGCCCGCACCAGGCCGACGAGGCAGTCGGCGTAGTCGGCGAGCGTGAAGGTGGTCGGGACGTCATCCGACTCCCCCGCGCCCGGCTCGTCCCAGGCGAGCACGGTGAACTCGTCGCTCAGCGCCTCCAGCTGCCCGGTCCACGTGCGGCTGTCCTCGGCGCCGCCGTGCACGAAGACCACCACGCGCCCGTGCCCCGCCCGTCTGTAGGCGAGACGGAGGCCGTTCACCTCGACGGCGTACATGGCGCCGACAGTACGCCGCGGGCAGTCGCCGCGCGCCCTACTCCGAGGCGGCGAGCTGGCCGCAGGCAGCGTCGATGTCGCTGCCGCGGGTGTCGCGGAGCGTCGTGGAGATGCCGGAGGCGTTGAGGCGGCGGACGAACTCGTCCATGTCCTCCTCGCGCGAGCGGGTGAACTGCGAGCCCGGGATGTCGTTGAGCGGGATCGGGTTGATGTGCACCCAGCCCGTGCCGCGGTCGTTGGCGGAGAGCACCTCGGCGAGCAGGTCGGCGCGCCAGGCCTGGTCGTTGATGTCGCGCATCATGGCGTACTCGATGGAGACCCGACGGCCGGTCTTCTCGAAGTACTCGTACGCCGCGGCGACGGTCTCCTCGACGGAGAACCTCGTGTTGATCGGGACCAGCTCGTTGCGAAGCTCGTCATCCGGGGCGTGGAGCGAGAGCGCGAGCGTCACCGGGATGCCCTCGTCGGCGAGCTGCTTGATCCGCGGCACCAGACCGACGGTCGAGACCGTCACGTGGCGAGCGCTGAGGCCGAGGCCGGCGGGCGCGGGATCGGTCAGGCGGCGCACGGCGGCCACGGTGGACTTGTAGTTGGCCAGCGGCTCGCCCATGCCCATGAAGACCACGTTGGAGAGCCGGCCGGGGCCACCGGCGACGTCGCCGCTGGCCATCGCGCGCGCTCCGACGACGACCTGGTGGACGATCTCGGCCGTCGACATGTTGCGCTGCAGGCCGCCCTGGCCCGTGGCGCAGAACGGGCAGGCCATGCCACACCCCGCCTGCGACGAGATGCAGATCGTGGCGCGGTCGCGGTAGCGCATGAGCACGGACTCCACGAGCGAGCCGTCGAAGAGCTTCCAGAGCGTCTTGACCGTGGTGCCGCGGTCGGCCGTCTGCTGCTTGATCGGCGTCATCAGGTCCGGCAGCAGCGCCTTGACCAGCCCCGCGCGCTGGCCCGCGGGCAGGTCCGTCATCTCAGCCGGATCGTGCACGAGCCGACCGAAGTAGTGCGTGCTCAGCTGCTTGGCGCGGAAGCCGGGCAGCCCCATCTCGGTGAGCAGGTCCTTGCGGCCCGCCTCATCGAGGTCGGCGAGGTGGCGGGGCGGCTTGCCGCGTCCGCGTGGGGCCTCGAAGACGAGGGGCAGGGTCTGGAACTTCTCACTCATGACGCCGCCCAGTCTTCCACTCCCCCACGACGTACGACGAAACGCGCCGGTCGCCCTCACCTCCCGGTGTCCGTCGGCACGGGCTCGTCCCCTGTGCGAGCCCGGGCGGAGGCGACGGCGGAGTGAGGGCGACCGGCGCGCACACCGATCCTCGGGCTCCGCACAGGGCCTACGCCTCCGTGCACCTACTCAGGTGCGCGGAAGACCAGCCCGTTGTCTCCCCGCGTGAGGCGCAGCGTGCGCTCCTCGATGTCGTACGCCGTGCGACCGGTCAGCAGCGCCGAGAGGTCGGTGTCGAGCTGGTTGCGCGCCTCGTCCGCGCAGGCCATCAGCGTCCGCATGCCCGGCGTCCAGGTGACCGCACCGTCCCCGACCGCCACGTCGGCGCTCCACCCGTTGCAGAGGCCCGTGATCGTGGCGGTCGTGCCGGTCAGGACCAGGACGACGTCCGGGCCACCCGGCACCGAGGAGACCGCGTCGCCCTGGACCACCCCGTCGAGGAGCCACCGGGTGCCGGCCAGCGGCCGGTCGGGGGCCGCCTGCTCACGCGGGACCAGGGTGAGGACGACGTCGCCCGCGGTGATCGTCAGCGGGTCCTCGCCCAGCTGCACGGGCTCCGCGAAGAGAGCCGTCAGCCAGGCGTCCTGCTCCATCAGGGGCTCGGGACAGCCCATCTCGGTGCCGGCCATGGGCCCGGCAGTGAGGGTGTCGCCGTCGATCTCGTACTCCGCGCTCAGGTGGTTGCACCCAGCGCTGGCACCGAGCTGACCGTCGCGGAAGGTCAGCCGGATCTCCGAGCCGGGCACGAGGGCTCGGGCCTTTCCGCTGTCGGTGATCTCGGTGACGACGTACTCCCCTGACGGACCGCTGGCACCGCTCCGGGGACGTGCGTCGTCGGCCTGCTGGGCACAGCCGGCGAGGGTCGCCACCAGCGTGATCGCGGCGGCTGCCGCCCGGCGTACGCGGGCGGGGAGGGAAGCGAGCAGGAGGGACCTCATGTCCCTACGACGCACGGACGGCCGACCGGGTTCCCGATCGGCCGTCTGCGTCAGGAGCCGGTCAGCGCGTGAAGACCAGGTAGTGCAGCAGCAGCCAGACCGGGGCGACCGTCGCGAGCAACGAGTCGAGGCGGTCCATCAGGCCACCATGGCCCGGGATGATCTGGCTCATGTCCTTGATGCCGAGGTCGCGCTTGATGACGGACTCGCAGAGGTCGCCCAGCGTCGCCATGACGACCGCGATCAGGCCGAGCAGGACGCCGACCCACCACTCGCCCTCGAGCACGTAGTAGACCAGCGCCACACCGGCCGCGACGCAGAAGAGCATCGACCCGGCGAAGCCCTCCCACGACTTCTTCGGTGAGATGACCGGAGCCATCGGGTGCTTTCCGAAGAGCACACCGGCGATGTAGCCGCCGATGTCGGAGGCGATCGTGACCAGCACGAAGGCAACGACACCGAGCACGCCGTAGTCGACACGGTCGGTCCACTCCGGGGAGCCGTCCTCCGCGAGGAGGAGCGCCACGAAGGAGCCGAGGAACGGCAGGTAGATCAGTGCGAAGACCGCCGCGGTGGCGTTCTGCACGTAGCCCTCGACGCCCCGACGGAGCAGGTGGAGCATGATCGCCAGCGCGGTCACCGCGGTGGCCGTCACCAGCGCGGGCGCGCCCCAGAAGTAGGCGACGAAGACCATGACCACGCCGCCCACCATCAGCGGCTGCTCGGGCAGGTCGATGCCCTTGGCCAGGAAGCCCTTGCGGAGCTCCCAGACGGCGATGACCACCGCGGCAGCCACGATGAACATGAACGCGGTCTTCCAGAAGGCCAGCGAGAGCGCGATCGCGGCGAGCAGGATGACGGCAGAGGTGATGGCGGCCTTCAGGTCGCGGCCAGCGCGGCCGTGATCCTTCTGCGGCGCAGGTGTGGAGGTCGTCACAGGCGAACCCTCTCAGACTTCGAGGAGTTCTGCTTCCTTGGTCTTCAGCATCTCGTCGATCGCGTCGACGTGCTTCTTGGTGATCGCGTCGAGCTTCTTCTCGGCGCCGGTGACGTCGTCCTTGCTGACCTCGCCGTCCTTCTCGAGCTTCTCTGCCGTCTGCTTCGCCTTCTGACGCACCTGGCGGACCGAGACGCGGCCCTGCTCGGCCTTCTCCTTGGCCTGCTTGACGAACTCCTTGCGGCGCTCCTCGGTCAGCTCAGGGAAGACCGCGCGCAGCACCTTGCCGTCGTTGGACGGGTTGACGCCGAGGTCGCTGTCGCGGATCGCCTTCTCGATGGCCCCCATGGCGCCCTGGTCGAAGGGCTGGATCAGGATCGTGCGGGCATCCTGCGCGGTGAAGGTGGCGAGGCCGGAGAGCGGCGTCGGGGTGCCGTAGTACTCCGCAGTCAGCTTGTTGAAGACGGTCGGGGTGATGCGGCCGGCGCGGATCGTGGCGAACTGCTCGCGGGTCGCCTCGACCGACTTGGCCATCTTCTGGTCGGCCTCGTCGAGGATGGTGGTGATCGGCACGGTCATCTCCTGGTGGTTGCTGTGCGGTGCGGGACTCCGGCGTACGCCGGGAAGGTCTGGGGCGTCAGCCGGCGCTGACGAGCGTGCCGATCTTCTCACCCATGACGACGCGCAGGATGTTGCCCTCCGGCTCCATGCCGAAGACCACCATGGGGAGCTTGTTCTCTCCGCACAGGGCGAAGGCCGTCTGATCCATGATCTTGAGGCCCTGGGCGATCGCGTCGGTGTAGGTGACGTGGTCGAGCTTGGTGGCCGTCGGGTCGACGCGCGGGTCTGCGGTGTAGACGCCGTCGACGCCGTTCTTCGCGACGAGCACGACGTCGCACTTGCTCTCCAGCGCACGCTGGACGGCCACGGTGTCGGTCGAGAAGAACGGCATGCCCATGCCGGCACCGAAGATGACCACGCGGCCCTTCTCCATGTGGCGGATGGCGCGACGCGGGATGTACGGCTCGGCGACCTGGCCCATCGTGATGGCGGTCTGCACCCGGGTGTCGACGCCCTCCTTCTCCAGGAAGTCCTGGAGGGCGAGGCAGTTCATCACGATGCCGAGCATGCCCATGTAGTCGGCACGGACCCGATCCATGCCCTTCTCCTGGAGCTCAGCGCCCCGGAAGAAGTTGCCGCCGCCGGTCACGATCGCGACCTGGGCACCAGCCTCGACCACAGCCTTGATCTCGCGGGCAACGGCGGCGACGACGTCGGGGTCGACACCGACCGAGCCACCACCGAACACCTCACCGGAGAGCTTGAGCAGGACGCGGTTGTAGGCCGGCATGGAGATCCCTTCAGGGGTCTGGGTGGAGCGGATGCGCTCGGGAAAACCTATCGCACACCCCGGACAGACAGCAGGGCCGGTACGACGAGCGTCGTACCGGCCCTGCTGGGGTGCCTGTCAGCGGTGCGTCACGCACCGACCTCGAAGCGGGCGAACTTGGTGACCTTGGTGCCGGCGGCGTCCAGGACCTGGCGGACCGACTTCTTCGACTCGAAGACCGACTCCTGGTCGAGCAGGACGATCTCCTTGAAGAAGGCGCCGATGCGACCCTCGACGATCTTGGCGACGGCAGCCTCGGGCTTGCCCTCCTCGAGCGTCTTCTTGGTCAGGACGTCCTTCTCGGCCTCGACGACCTCGGCCGGGACCTCGTCGGCGGTGAGGAACTGCGCCTTGAGCGCGGCAGCCTGCTGGGCGGCCTGCTTGGCAGCAGCCTCGTCACCCTCGTACTGGACCAGGACACCCAGGGCCGGGGGAAGGTCGGAGGCCTTCTTGTGGAGGTACACCGTGGTGTTGCCCTCGAAGTAGGCGACCTCGCCGAGCTCGATCTTCTCGCCGATGGTGCGGGCGAGCTCGTCGACGGTCTCGCCGACGGTGGTGTCGCCCAGGGCGACGGCGCGCAGCGACTCGACGTCGGTGGCCTTGGCAGCGTCAGCGGCCTCGGCGATCGCGTTGGCGGCGTTGACGAAGGCCTCGTTCTTGGCGACGAAGTCGGTCTCGGCCTTGAGGCTGATCAGGGCGTTGCCGTGGGCGGCGACGAGGCCAGCGGAGGCCTCACGCTCGGCGGCGCGGGCCGCGGCCTTGGCGGCACCCTTGACGCGGAGCAGCTCGACAGCCTTGTCGAGGTCACCATCGGTCTCGTCGAGCGCCTTCTTGCACTCCATCATGCCGGCCTGGGTGATCTCGCGGAGCTTCTTGACGTCCGCAGCGGTGAAAGCCATTTGTTGTCCTCGCTAGGAAAAGTGAGTGTCAGACGGTGTGAGCGCGGAACGCGGGCTGCCGTCGTACGACGACAGCCCGCGTTTCACATGTGCTGGATCAGGCCTCGGCCGGAGCCTCGGTGGCCGCAGCCTCAGCAGCGGGCGCCTCGGCGGCAGCCTCGGCGGGGGCGTCAGCAGCGGGGGCCGCAGCAGCAGCGTCGGTCGGGGCGAGAAGCTCCGCCTCCCACTCGGCCAGGGGCTCCTCGGCGCCGACGGTCTCGGCACCCTCGGCGGCCTTGACGCCGGAGCGGGCGATGAGGCCCTCGGCGACGGCGTCCGCGATCACGCGGGTCAGCAGGCCGACGGCGCGGATGGCGTCGTCGTTGCCCGGGATCGGGAAGTCGACCTCGTCGGGGTCACAGTTGGTGTCGAGGATGCCCACGATCGGGATGCGCAGCTTGCGCGCCTCCTCGATGGCGAGGTGCTCCTTCTTGGTGTCGACGACCCAGATGGCGGAGGGGACGCGGGTCATCTCACGGATGCCACCGAGCGTCTTCTCGAGCTTGATGTGCTCCCGCTTCATCTGCAGGAGCTCCTTCTTGGTGCGGCCCGAACCGGCGACGGTGTCGAAGTCGACGAGGTCGAGCTCCTTGAGGCGGTTGATCCGCTGCGACATCGTCGAGAAGTTGGTGAGCATGCCGCCGAGCCAACGCTGGTTGACGTAGGGCATGCCGACGCGGGTCGCCTGCTCGGCGATCGACTCCTGCGCCTGCTTCTTCGTGCCGATGAACATGACCGTGCCGCCCTTGGCGACCGTCTCCTTGACGAAGGCGTAGCTGCGGTCGATGTAGGCCAGCGACTGCTGCAGGTCGATGATGTAGATGCCGTTGCGCTCGGTCATGATGAAGCGCTTCATCTTCGGGTTCCAGCGACGGGTCTGGTGTCCGAAGTGGACGCCGCTCTCGAGGAGCTGGCGCATGGTCACGACTGCCATGGTTCTTCTTCCTGGTTGTGTCGGCCGGGGTCCGTTGCGGCTGCCTTGGCCCTTGCGGGAGGCGGCCCGGGTGGTCCGGCCGGTGGGTTTTCAGTTGCTGCCGCCGACGGGTGCCGGTGGCCCTGGCGCCTGCACACCGCTCCGACCCACCATCTGGTGGAACCGAGGAGCGGGCCCGCGGACGATCGGCCCCCAGGGAGGAGCCGTCGCGGTCTTCTGGCGCGCGTAGTCAACCCACGGATGGGTTGCCTCCCCAGACTAGTCGCTCAGCGGGATCGGGGCGAATCCGGCAGTGTCCGCCACGCGCTCCTGGATCGTCCGGCCCACGCGCCCCGGTTTCCGTGCACAGGCCCGCCACGGCGCGATTCGTCCACCGCGACGAGGCCACAGCCTCCGGGCTCGGCGTACGGCGGCGCAGGGTCGGGGCATGTACCTGCTGATTCCCGCCCTCCTCACCGCCCTGTCCAGCCTTCCCGCGCCGGTCTCGGTCGCGCCGCCCGGCACGCTCCGGCCGCCCGTCGCCCACCGCGGGTCGGAGCCCGTCGTGCGGGTCGACCCCGCCGGCATCGGCGTGTGGCCGGTCGGCACGGCTGACGGTCCACCGGCCGTCGTGCACGGGTTCGCCCCTCCCCCTGCGCCGTACGCCGCGGGGCACCGCGGCGTCGACCTCGCCGCCGTCGCCGGCACGCCCGTCAAGGCGGCTCTTGCCGGACAGGTCCTCTTCGCCGGCACCATCGCGGGCAAGGGCGTTGTCGTGGTGGGCCATGGCGAGACCCGCACGACCTACGAGCCGGTCACACCGCTCGTGCGGGTGGGTGACCGGGTCGAGCGCGGCGGCCCCATCGGAGTGCTGCGGCCGGGCGGTCACTGCACGCCTGGCACCTGCCTGCACTGGGGCTGGCTCCGCGGAGACACCTATCTCGATCCGCTCGAGCTCGTCGGTGCCTTCGGCCCGGTTCGGCTCAAGCCGTGGACCGGTCTGCCGGCGGCGTCATGATCAGCGCAGGGGGCTCGGAGCTGCCTCGTAGGACTCGGGCTCCTGTCGGTGGCTTCAGGAAGCGCATGCGCACACGCTAGGCCCGCGGGTGTGCCTGCTGATAGGCCGTGCGGAGTCGATCGTTGCTGATGTGCGTGTAGACCTGCGTGGTCGCCATCGACGCGTGGCCGAGCAGCTCCTGCACCGTGCGCAGGTCGGCGCCACCCTCGAGGAGGTGGGTGGCCGCGGTGTGGCGCAGGCCGTGGGGGGCGATGTCCGGAGCGCCGGGGACGCTGCCCACCCGATCGTGCACGACCTGGCGCACGACGCGCTGGTCCACACGGCCCCCACGCGCGCCCAGGAAGAGTGCTGCGCCGGAGCCCTCCCGCGCGATCCCGCGACGTTCGGCGAGCCACCGCTTGAGCGCAGCGGAGGCCGGCTGCCCGAAGGGCACCGTGCGCTCCTTGCGCCCCTTGCCGAAGACCCGCACGACGTTGCGGTCGAAGTCGAGGTCGTCGACGTCGAGGCCACAGAGCTCCCCCACACGGATGCCGGTGGCGTAGAGCAGCTCGAGGATCGCCGCGTCGCGCACGCCCATCGGGCCTTCGTCCGCTGCGGTCGACGACGCGCTCTCGACCAGGGCGAGCGCCTCGTCCTGGCGGAGCACCTCGGGCAGCGTGCGGTGTGCCTTCGGCGAGGCCAGGCGCGCCCCGGGGTCCGCTGCGACCCGTCCGGTGCGGAGCAGCCAGGCCGTGAACACCCGGGCTGCCGTGGCCCGTCGGGCGATGGTGGTGCGCGCCTTGCCGAGGCTCTGCTGCTTGGCAAGCCAGCTCCGGAGCGCTCGGAGGTCGATGTCGTCGAGGCCCTCGCCTCCGAGCCTGGCCACGTGGCTGAGGAGCGAGGAGAGGTCACCGAGGTAGGCCCGCACGGTGTGGGGCGTGAGGTCGCGCTCGACCGAGAGGTGGCGCTCGAAGTCGCCGAGGACCGCGGCGTAGACCTCGGGCAGCAGCTCGCTCTCGCTCTCCTCCATCCCCCGATCGTAGGAGCGGGGTGGTGCGGCATCGCTCAGGCGCGCCCCTGCGGCCCGAGCCGCCAGCCGTGCGGCCCGCGCTCGACGAACCCGTCACGCAGGAGCAGGGTCAGGGCGCTCTGCACCGCCACCAGCCCCAGGCCGGCCGTGCGGGCGATCGACTCGGTCGGCACCGCCCGGCTGACCGGCACCGCATCGAGCACTCGCGCGTCGCGGGGGCGCAGCGCATCACGGGCACGGGTCTCCGAGCGAGGCTCCACGATGAGGTGGCTGCCCGACGTGCCGAGCAGCTCGAGCACCTCCGGGCCCGACGTCACGAGCTGGGCGGCCCCGGCACGGATCAACCCGTGGGTGCCGGTCGACTGCACGCTGGTCACCGGTCCCGGCACGGCCATCAGGGTGCGGCTGAGCCGCTCAGCCCACCGTGCCGTGCTCAGCGCTCCGCTGCGGTGCGCGGCCTCGACCACGACGGTGCCTCGGGCCAGCGCGGCGATCACCCGGTTGCGGCTGAGGAACCTCTGGCGCGTCGGCGCGCTGCCCGGCGGCACCTCGCTGACCACGGCCCCGGTCTCCGCGATGTGCTCGAGAAGTCGGGTGTGCGCCACCGGGTACGGCCGGTCGACTCCCCCGGCCAGCACGGCGACCGTGCGACCGCCGCCGGCCACCGCTCCACGGTGCGCCGCCTGGTCGATGCCGAACGCAGCACCCGAGATCACCGCCACCCCGTGGCCGGCCACCTCCGTCGCGAGCGCGCGAGCGGCTCCCTCGCCGTACGCCGTCGAGGAGCGTGAGCCGACCACGGCAACGCTGTCGTTGAGCTCGTCGAGCCGTGACGGACCCCGGACCCAGAGTCCGAGTGGCACCCCGCCGCGCTCATGGACCGCGCCGGCGTGAGCGAGGTCGCCGACCTGCGTCGGCCACTCGTCGTCGCTGGGCACGACATAGCGGATGCCGAGGCGGGCGGCCGTGGCCAGGTCACGCTCCGGGTCGTTGGCGGCGAGCCGGGCGGCGACGTCGGTCAGCACCCCTTCGAGGTCGCGCTCGGAGGCGAGCGCCTCGTGGAGTCGCACGGCGCCCATCTCGGCCACCAGCGTGGTGATGCGCGGGTCACCGGGCTCCCCGAGCCTGCTCAGCGCGACACGCGCGAGACGGTCGGCGTCCCTCGCGGTCACGAGGCCCTCCGCAGCATCCAGGAGTCGAGCGGCTCGCCCGTGCGCAGGCGCACGGCCACGTCGACGTCGGCCGGCAGTGGTCGCGGCCGCCCGGCCAGGTCGGCGAGCGTCCAGGCGAGCCGATGGACGCGGATCGCACCGCGGCGGGTGAGCGTGCCCGCCCGCACCGCCTCGTCGAGGCGGTCGCGCCCAGTGTCGGGAAGAGGCCACGTGTCGCGAAGTCGGGCCGCTGGGACCTGCGCGTTGAGCCGCCACGGACAGCCCGCGTAGCGCTCCGCCTGCCGGAGCCGCGCGCCCGCGACCCGCTCACGCACGGTCGCGGTGTCCTCCGGCGGGTCGTCGGCGGCACCGATCGAGCCCTCCTTGACGGGCAGCACCTCCCGGGTGATGTCGATGCGGTCGATCGCGGGGCCGTCGAGGCGGCGACGGTACTCGCGACGGACCTGCTCGCTGCAGCTGCACCGGTCCGCGCCGACGTCAGCGGCATAGTTGCCGCAGGCACAGGGGTTGCAGGCGAGGACGAAGAGCGCCTGGGCAGGGAAGGTGGCGATCTCGTCACCACGGGCGATGGTGACCTCGCCGGACTCGAGCGGCTGGCGGAGTGCGTCGAGGACGTCTCGCGCGAAGAGGGGGAACTCGTCGAGCAGGACGACGCCGCAATGGGCCTTGCTGATCTCGCCGGGACGGACCACCCCGGTGCCGCCGCCGAGCACGCTCTGCAGCGAGGAGCGGTGGTGCGGCGCACTGAACGGAGGCCGCGTGACGAGGCCCGCGTCGGGCCCGAGAGCGCGCTCGAGCGAGCGAACCGCGGTGACCTCGAGGGACTCGGCGATCGTCAGGTCGGGCAGGAGCCCGGGGAGCCGCTCCGCGAGCGACGTCTTGCCCGCCCCCTTGGGCCCCTTGAGCAGCAGGTGATGGCCCCCGGCCGCGGCGACCTCGACGGCGAGCCGCTCCTCGGCCATGCCCTCCAGGTCGGCGAGATCGAGGTGGGCCAGGCGGTCGTCGCCCCGCCACTGGAGCAGCCGGGCACCAGCCCGCGCGACGACCGGGGCCGCGTCCGGCACCTCCTCACCACGGAGCCAACCGACCACCTGGTCGAGCGAGCGCAACCCGTAGACCTCGACACCCGGCACCAGCGAGGCCTCGGCCCACTGCGGCTGCGGGACCACCACCCGACGCGCGCCGGAGCGGGCGGCCGCCATCACCATCGGCAGGGCGGCGGGCAGCGGCCGCAGCTGTCCGCTCAGCCCGAGCTCGCCGAGGAAGACCGTCTCGTCGAGGAGCAGGTCGGGCACCTGACCGGTCGCAGCGAGGATGCCGACGGCCATCGCGAGGTCGACCTGTGGACCGCGCTTGGGCAGGTCGGCTGGCGACAGCAGGATCGTGACCCGCCGGGTGGCCGGCCAGGTCAGCTGGATGTTGCTGATCGCCGAGCGGCACCGCTCACGGGCGTCGTTGATCGCTGTGTCGGGACGGCCCACCAGATTGGTGCCGACGAGGCCCTGCGAGACGTCGACCTCCACGTCGACGAGGTGCCCCAGCGCTCCGGCGAGCGTGATCGTGTGTGCCGTCGCACAGCTCATGCGCCGACCGCCCTGACATGCTCGATGACCGGGCCGTTCGGCGTACGGAGCACCCCGACGAGGTCGATCCGGACGTCGGGTGCACGGACCGCGTGCGCGGCCATCCATTGGCCCGCGAGCCGGCGCAGCCGCCCTGCCTTCTGCCTGCCCACCGCCTCGAGCGGCTGACCCCACCCGGTGGAGCTGCGGGTCTTCACCTCGCACACCACCAGTGTGTTGCCCTCGCGCAGGACGAGATCGAGCTCGCCACTCTCACCGCGCCAGTTGCGGTCAAGGAGCACCATGCCCTCGCCGATCAGGTGGCGAGCGGCGAGCTGCTCACCCCACGCCCCGAGCTTCTGTGCCTGGGTGCGCGCATCCACGGACACGCGCCGGACCTGCCTTGTCGTCATCGTCGATACCTCCTGCAGCCACGGTCGCCGCCGCGGGCGGCCGTGTCAGGAGTCCGCACCCTCGATGTGGAGCACCGGCCCGGTCGCCGCCATGGGGACGGAAACCGGGCCGGTGCGGAACCGGACCGGAGGGGGAAGCCCGGACCGGTCGTTCGTCACGCCCGGAGGCGAACCCTCGACAGCACGGACACCACGTCAGCCGCGCAGCGCGGGCGACGAGCAGTTCGGCTTGGGAGGTGCGACGTAGACGTCCGCGCCCGAGACGTTGACCCCGAAGGCCTCCGTCACCGGGGCCAGCACCTGGGTGTCGAGCGCCGAGACCACCGGGGCGAGGACCGTGTTGAGCAGGTAGTTGATCACCGCGGTGCTCGTCGTTCCCAGGAGCGGGACATCCGCGGTGACCGAGGTGGTGCTTCCGCGTCCGCCCAGTCCGATGGAGCCTGATCCGGTCTCCACCGGGGTCTTGAAGTCCTTCGGAGGCACGCGCACCTGGGCGAGCTGACTACCCCCTGAGAGGTTTGCGGTGACCCTCGCCCCGGCCGTCACGTCGGGGAGGAGTCCCAGCAACGTGATCGTCCTCGCGGCGAGCGACAGATCGAGCGAGGCGAGCCCGCTCGTGGTCTGCACGTCGATGCCGAACGGCGACGTCGTCGTGCCGTCTCCACAGATCGCGTCGACGAGCAGACCATCGGCACGGGCGACCTGGAGGCTCAACGCGAGGTCGACCGTGGTGGTCACCAGCGCGAGCAGGCTGGTCGTGTGCTTGCCCGTGACGTCGACCCGGATCTGCGCCGTGCGGGCCCGCGCCGTCCCGATCGCGCCGCACGCCATCTGTGGCGGCTCGATGACCCTGACGTTGGCCGTCACCCCCGTCATGCCGGGAAGGCTGATCGAGAGCGGGATGGCAAGGGCGTTGGAGCCGTTGGCGATGAACGCCGCCCCCGACACGAGGTCGAGGACGTTGACGGTCGCCTCCTTGGCGGCGGCGCTGGAGTCGGTCAGGGCGAAGAGCCGGCCGAGGTTCACCTGGGTGCTCAACCCGGTGGCTGCATTGAGCTGCTGGAGCACGGTGAGCGAGGCTGCCGCGTCGGGGTCCCCTGCGTTGCGGGTCAGGATCGCCGCAGTGGCATTGATCAGGGACCCGAGCGTGACCGAGGTGCTGGCGAGCTCGTCGACGGTGCCGAGGCCCAGCTCGGTCGAGAGATCGCTGAGCCGGATGCTCCCCTTCGCGAGGCCGCTGTACGACAGCACCGCGAGGTTGACCCCGAGGGCGTTGTTGATGAGCGGTCCGAGCACCGACGAGCTGGTGTCGATCCGCGCAGCGAACGACCCCAGCTTGAAGCAGGCGGTCTTCGTCGCGGCTGCGACGGCGGAGCGGGCAACGGTGCCGGACGAGGCGAAGACCGGCAGGAAGTAGTCGACACTCGTGCGGGTGAGCACCTTGACGTGCGTGGCCGCCGCGCCGGCGCTGTCGGAGAAGGTGCCATCGGCGTTGAGGACGCCCGGATAGGCGCAGATGCCCGTGGTCGAGAGCCGCGCACTCGCGGAGGCCACGTCTGCCGCAGCGCAGGTCTTCACCGTCAGGGCGTCACCCAGCGTGTCCCCCTGCCGGTTCAGCGACGAGGTGACACCGCTCTGCCAGGCCGCGTTGCTCTTGAGCACCGAGGACGTGGCCCCGTCGAGCTTGCGGGCCATGTCCATCGCCACCAGGTCGGCGACGGCCTGCATGTCACGGCGGGCCATGCGCTGGAAGCCGATGTCGACCGTGAACGACGTGGCTCCGACGAGCACCGTGCTGACGAGCAGGGCGGTGAAGACGGCGACGGCGCCCCGCTCGTCACGCCTCCGTCGGCGACGCCGCGGCGAAGGCCGGGGCGACGCGATCAAGGCCATCAGTTGACCTCGGCGCTGGAGGTGAACGTGAGCGAGGCAGGGATCAACGCGTCGGGCAGGAGGCTCGGGAGCGGGTTGTTGGCCCGGTAGGCGAACGCCACCGTCACGCTCATGCACGATGCGGTGCCGCACGTGCTGGTCGTCGGCGTACACGTGAGGCCGCCCGCCCCGCACGTCAGCGAGAGGCCGGAGAGCGCCTCGTTGACCGCGGCGGTCGCGCGCGTCGAGGCCTGCCCGGTCGAGGCGACGGCCGCGGCGCGGGCGCCCTCGGCCGCGGCCTGCGTCAGGGCCTGGCGGACACTGAACATGTAGCCGTAGGTGATGATCGCGAAGACCATCATGATCAGGATCGGCAGCACCAGGGCGAACTCCAGCGCAGCTGCACCGGCTTCGTCCCTCCGCGGCTGGACGCGCGTGACTGCACGACGAGACATGACCCCTCCCAAGGCGTGTCCATCGGCGCGGTTTCCCTCCCGGCGCCTCGGCTCAGGATAGTGGCGCTCACCACGCCTGTCGTGCCTGCGCGGGGAAATGAACCGATCGGGCTAGTCCGATCGGTCAGGCCACCGCTGTCACACCTTGGGGTCGAGGTCCGGCTTCGCCAGCTCCTCGACGTTGACGTCCTTGAAGGTGAGCACCTTGACGTTCTTCGCGAAGCGCGCGGGGCGGTACATGTCCCACACCCAGGCGTCGCTCATCGAGACCTCGAAGAAGACGTCGCCCTGCTCGGTGCGGGCCTTCACGTCGACCTGGTTGCACAAGTAGAAGCGACGGTCGGTCTCGACGACGTACTTGAAGATCCCGACGACGTCGCGGTACTCGCGGTAGAGGTGGAGCTCCATCTCGGTCTCGTACTTCTCGAGATCCTCGGCACTCATCGTGTCTCCTCCACCAGCGGTTGCGGCACATTCTGCACGGTCACGGGTACGCCGGACCCCGCGGCCCGCCGGAACGCCACCGGGTCGAGCTCGTCACAGCCCGGGAGCCGCCAGCTGAGGCGATGGTGCAGGGTCGGACCGTGCTCGAGCAGGGCCGCGAGGTGCTCGGGCGCGCTGTAGCCCTTGTTCTCCGCCCAGCCGTACGACGGGTGGTCGGCCGCGAGCTCGAGCAGGATCGCGTCACGGGCGGTCTTGGCCAGGACACTGGCCGCCGCGACCGCGGCGCACGTCATGTCGGCCTTGATCATCGTGACGACCCGCGGCACCTCGGCGACTGCGGATGCCGGTGCTCCGAAGAGGGCCTCCTGCTCCGGAGTGGAGAGGTAGTCGTGGTTGCCGTCGAGGAGCACCGCACCCACCGCCGGCCCGGTCTCCAGGTGCAGCTGGGCCAGTGCCCGCTGGCCGGCGAGACGGAGCGCCGCGGTGATCCCGAAGTCATCGATCTCGACCGGACTGGCGTGCCCCACGCCGTACGCGACCGCCCAGCGCTGGATGCGCGGGACCAGGCGCTCCCGCGCGGCCGGAGTGAGCAGCTTGCTGTCGCGCACCCCGGTGGGGGCCGAGCGCGTCGCGGCGTCGATCAGCACCATGCCGACCGTCACCGGGCCGCACAGGGCTCCGCGGCCGACCTCGTCGGCGGCGGCCAGGGTGACCAGGCCCTCGCGCAGGAGTCGCCGCTCGACGCGCAGGGTGGGGACGGCAGTCGGGCTCACTTCGGGTCCGGGACGTCCTCGAACGCGTCGGCCCGCGACACCAGGTCGAGGTGGCTGATCGGCCAGACCAGGGCGAAGACCTTGCCGACCACGTTGTCGACCGGCACGAACCCGCGCGTGGGCGGGCAGTCGGTCGCGTCCAGCTCGCAGAGGTGGCGACTGGAGTCGGCGGAGTCCTCGCGGTTGTCGCCCATCACGAAGAGGTACCCCTCCGGGACGGTGACGTTGAGAGCCCTGGGGCCGCACTTCTTCCTGGCCTGCACGCTCACGGGAGCAGCGCACTGCGCGTCCTTCGCGACGTACGCCTTCTCGTCGACAGCGACGCCGTTGACCTTCAGCCGACCGGACTTGTCGCAGCACGTGATGACGTCACCGCCCACGCCGACCACGCGCTTCACGAGGTGCCCGCCGGTGGGGTAGAGCCCGACCTTCGCCAGCACGCTGGCGAAGCCGGTGGTGGGGCCGGCCGCCTCCATCGCGTCGAGCCACCCGTCCGGGTCCTCGAAGACGACGACGTCGCCGCGCTGCGGGGTGCCCTTGGCCCAGTAGGAGACCTTCTGGACGAGGATCCGGTCGTTGATCTGCAGACCGGGCTGCATCGACTCCGACGGGATGTAGAAGGCCTGGATGAAGAAGGCCTTGAGCAGCACGGCCAGGCCGAGCGCGATCACCAGCAGGATCAGCGACTCCTGCCAGATCGGCAGCTGGCGCTTGCCCTTCGGGCCCAGCGAAATGGTCGAGGACCGCGCCCCCTCACCGTGATCGGTGGTCCCGTTGATCGGGTGGGGGTCGCGGTCCTCGGAAGTCACGCGGCAGAGCCTAACCGGCCCTGCGTCAGAGCAAGGGCAAGGCCACGACTCAGAACTCGCGGCGCTCCTTGATCTTGGCCTTCTTGCCCGTGAGGCTGCGCAGGTAGTAGAGCTTCGCGCGACGGACGTCACCGCGGGTCACGACCTCGATCTTCTCGAAGATCGGGGAGTGCAGCGGGAAGGTGCGCTCGACGCCGACACCGAACGAGATCTTGCGGACGGTGAAGGTGCGGCCGATGCCCGAGCCGTGGATGCGGATGACCGCGCCCTGGAAGACCTGGACACGCGAGCGCGAGCCCTCGATGACCTTGACGTGGACCTTGACGGTGTCACCGGCGCGGAAGGCCGGGACGTCGTCGCGCTTGATGTCAGCGGCGAGCTGGTCGATCACGTTGCTCATGTTCACTCCTCACGGGCGCCACAGGTCGACCGCGGAATCGAATTTCGTCGGAGAGGTCGTACGCCGTGTGGCCGGCGGCTTCCCGAGCCCCCTGTGGCAGGAGCGGGAGGCAGGACCTCCGGGTGTGTCTCGGAGCATCCCTTCGGCCAGCGTGGACCAAGGGGGAACTTTACGGCAGGAGCCCCGACCTGCGGAAATCCGGACACTGCGCCTGACAGGATCAGCGCCATGACCTCCTCCGACGCGCCGGCCGCGACCGACGGGCCGACCGACTGGCCGACCGACTGGCCGGCCCACCGGCCCGAGGTGCGGCCGTGGCGCCAGACGGCGGCCCGCGGTCCGCGCGCAGACCGCCAGGTCAACGAGATCACGGTGATGCTTCCCCCGAAGATCGCCCGGCTGACCTTCGAGCCCGAGCCCGCCCTCCTGCGGATGCTCGAGGCGGTCGCCGGGGGCCTGACCCACCTCGACATGGTCCACGGCCGCACGCTGGCCGCCCTCAACAGCCTGCTGCTGCGCACCGAGTCGGTGGACTCCTCCAAGATCGAGAACGTCGACGCCTCGCTCGCCGACTACGGCCGCGCCCTGCTCGGCGAGGGCGCCAACTCCTCGGCGATGTCGATGGCCGCGGCCACGACCGCCCTCTCCCGGATGATCCGCGACGCCGCGATGCTGCCGCGCACCGTGCGCAAGGAGGCGATGCTCCGGGCCCACCACGACCTCTTCGCCCGCGTGCCCAGCGACAACGTCCGTCCGGGCCACGTCCGGCACCGGCAGAACTGGGTCGGCGGCAGCGACTACTCGCCCCGCGGCGCCCTGCACGTCCCTCCCCCACCGGAGACCGTCGACGACTACCTCGACGACCTCTTCGCCTTCGCCAACCGCGACGACATGCCGGCGCTGGCCCAGGCGGCGATCGTGCACGCGCAGTTCGAGTCGATCCACCCCTTCACCGACGGCAACGGGCGCATCGGCCGCGCGCTCATCCATGCCGTGCTCCGCAAGCGCCGGGTCACGCGCCACCTGACGGTGCCGATCGCATCGGGCCTGGTCTCGCACCGCGACCAGTACTTCCAGGCGCTCGACGACTACCGGGCGGGCAACGCCTCCACGATCGTGACGATGCTGGCGAGTGCCGCGTCGATCGCGACGCGCGAGTCCCGCCAGACCGCGACGGAGATCATCGAGATCAGCGAACGCTGGCAGGAGGCGATGAGCCGTCCGTACGCCGGCTCGCTCGCCTACCGGCTCCTGGATCTCGTCATCGAGGAGCCGATGGTCAACCTCGCGCTCGTCACCGACCGCCTCGGCACGGACGACGCCGCGGCGAAGGACGTCCTCGCCCAGGCCGCTGCGGCCGGTGTCCTGGTCCGCGCGAAGGGGGCGCGCCGTACGCCGGTGTGGTTGGCGCGCGACGTCCTGCACGAGGTGCACGACCTCAGCATCCGCACCAGCGAGAAGGCGCTCACCCTCCACGCCGAGGAGAGCTGAGCCCGCAACCCGCACGAGCGGCCCGAAATGGCGGAAGGCCCGTCCCGCGTGCGTAACGCGGGACGGGCCTGCCGGGGTGGAGCAGAGGTGGATCAGACCTCGTAGCGGTAGCCCTCGCCGTGGAGCGCGAGGTCGATACCGGCGATCTCGTCCTCCTCCTTGGCGCGGAAGCCGATCGTCATGTCGATGACCTTGCCGAGGACGAAGGCGATGACGAACGAGTAGGCCAGGATCGTGAAGGCCGGGATGGCCTGGACCACGAGCTGCTCGTAGTTGCCGCCGGTGAAGAGGCCGGTGTCGATGGCGAAGAAGCCGAGGAACAGGGTTCCGATGAGACCGGAGACGAGGTGGATGCCCACCACGTCGAGGGTGTCGTCGACGCCGAGCTTGTACTTGAGGTCGATCGCGACGGCCGAGACCGAACCCGCGAGCAGGCCGAGGACGATCGCCCAGATCGGGGTCAGGTTGGCACAGGCCGGGGTGATCGCGACCAGACCGGCCACGATGCCGGAGGCGGCGCCGACCGCGGTCGCCTTGCCCTCGCGGAAGTGCTCGACCACGATCCAGCCGACCAGAGCGGCAGCCGGGGCGACCAGCGTGTTGACGAAGATCAGGCCCACCTGGCCGTCAGCGATGGCCGCGCCACCGTTGAAGCCGAACCAGCCGAACCACAGGATCGCAGCACCGATGAGGACCAGCGGCACGTTGTGCGGCTGCGCCTCCTCCTTGGAGAAGCCGATCTTGCGCTTGCCGAGGACGATCGCCAGGGCCAGGGCCGCAGCACCGGCGTTGATGTGGACCGCGGTACCACCGGCGAAGTCGATCGTGCCGGCCGAGAAGCCGAAGAACTCGTCCTGCTTGTTGACCCAGCCGGTGAAGTCACCGGTGGAGTCGAACGCGAAGACCCACGAGGCGACCGGGAAGTAGACGAGCGTTGCGAAGAGCGCGGTGAAGAGCATCCACGGCCAGAAGCGGGCGCGGTCGGCGATGGCACCGGAGATCAGCGCGACCGTGATGATGGCAAAGGTCGCACCGAAGATGGCCGAGGCCATGATGACGCCGGCACCGTCCTCACCGGCGAACGCGGCCTTGGCGGCGTCCTGCAGCGCGAAGTCGGAGAACGGGTTGCCGAGGACGCGCGGGATCCAGTCGGCGGACGAGCCGTCGACGTACGCCTGGTTGAAGCCGAAGAGGATCCACAGGACCGCGACGACGCCCATCGAGCCGAAGCTCAGCATCATCATCGAGATGACGGACTTGGACTTCACCAGGCCGCCGTAGAAGAACGCCAGGCCCGGCGTCATGAAGAGCACGAGGGCTGCAGTGATCAGCAGCCAGAGAACTCCGAGTGTCATATCAACCTCGTTAGATCAGGGGTCAGGGCACGTGGCCAGCGGCGCTGCTGGTCGGTGCGTGACGCCGATCTTGTCGAGGCCTGGTTTCCGGTTCCGGCGCTTTGTGTTTCCAGCCTGTAACAGATCTCACGGCCAAATCACGCCGCAGTTTCCGCGCCGCTCACCGGCGCACGGACAGGCGACCCCGGACCGGGTCAGCGGTGCTCGGACCGGGTCAGCGGTGCTTGGACCGGACCGGCTTGCCGAGCTCGAGGCCCGGGAAGCCGTACTTCGCATCGTCAGCCACGATGCGGTAGCCCGCGCGCTTGTAGCGACGCAGGTTGGCCTCGCTCGCCGCGCCCGTGAAGAGCCGGTACGCCGTGGCGCCGGCGGGTCGGGCGGCCTCGGCGTGCTCGAGCAGCACGCGCCCCAGTCCCCTGCCCTGCAGGTCGGGGGCGACCATGAGCCGGCCGATCTCCCAGGTCTCGCCGTCAGCATCCGCCTGCACCGAGCCCACGAGGCGGCCGGCCACCCGAACCACCCAGACGTGCTTCTCCGCGATGGTCGCCACGACGTCGTCGAGCCCGTCGCGGAGCGGCGGCATCAGCAGCGTGTCGTTGGCGAGCGCCTCCTGCACCACGCACGCGCGCTGGAGCGTCAGCAGCTCGCCAGCGTCCGCCGGGGTCGCCTTCACGATCTCCCACTCCCCCGCGACCGCGGAGCCGTGCAGGAGGTCCGGGCGGCGCTCGGCCGTCCGGCGTACGCGCTGGTCGTGGCGCCACGCGGCGACCTTGCCGTGGTCGCCGGAGAGGAGGACGTCGGGCACCTCGTGACCGCGCCAGGTCTGCGGCTTGGTGTAGACGGGGTACTCGAGCAGCCCGTCCTCGTGCGACTCCTCCACGAGCGACTCAGGATTGCCCATGAAGCCCGGGATCAGCCGGACGACGGCCTCGGTGATCGCCAGGGCCGCGACCTCTCCCCCGTTGAGCACGTAGTCACCGAGGCTGATCTCGCGGACCTCGGCGCGCTCACGGGCGTGGTCGATGACGCGCTGGTCGATGCCCTCGTAGCGCCCGCAGGCGAAGACCAGGCGCTCACGCGCGCTCAGCTCGGCCGCCAGTTCCTGGGTGAAGCGCTCCCCGCTCGGGGTCGTGAAGATGACCGTCGTGCGCTCGTCGACGCCGAGCTCATCGAACGCCTCGCCGAACGGCTCGGGCTTCATCACCATGCCGGCGCCACCGCCGTAGGGAGTGTCGTCGGTCTTGTGGTGCTTGTCGTGTGCCCACCGGCGCAGGTCGTGGACGTGCAGCTCGAGCAGGCCCCTGTCGCGGGCCTTGCCGGGCAGGCTCAGCTCGAGCGGCGCGAGATAGTCGGGAAAGATCGAGAGGACGTCGATCCTCATCGCTTTCCTTGAGGCTGGGTCTGCTCCGGGTCCGGCTCGTCGGTTTCCTCGAACGGCGTGACCAGGCCCGGGCGGTCGGCGATCACGACGCGGCCGCCGGCGACATCGACCTCGGGGACCAGCTGCGTGACGAACGGGACCAGCGCGTCGCGCCGGTCCGGCGTACGGATCTGGAGGAGGTCCTGGGCGCCGTGGAGCAGCTTGGTGACGGTGCCGAGCTCGCGCCCCTCCAGGTCGTACGCCGTGAGGCCGATCAGCTGGTGGTCGTAGAACTCGTCGGGGTCCTCCGGGGTCTCCTCCGGGTCGACCTGCGCGTGGAGCAGGACCCCGCGCGCGGCCTCGGCGGCGTTGCGGTCGGCGATCTCGGCGAACTTCGCGAGCAGCACGCCCTGGTGCCAGCGGACCTTCTCGACCGTGAGCGCCTTCGCGGCGTACGCCGACCCCTTCGGCGCGGTCGCGTCGAGGCGCGTGCCCGGCTCGAAACGGCGCTCCGGCTCGTCGGTGCGCACGTCGACGGTCACCTCGCCGCGGATGCCATGGGGCTTGCCGATGCGACCGACCAGGACCTCGATGCTGCTGCTCACGAGAGGCAAGCCTAGTCGGGGAAATGCGCGACGGGCGCCACCCCTGCTGGGGTGACGCCCGTCGTGTGTCGTGCGGTGTTGCTCAGTTGCGGCGGTCGACGTCCACGAAGTCGACCCGCGCCTCGCCGCGGCCCGCGAGGGCCGAGATGACGGTGCGGAACGCGGACGCCGTGCGGCCGCTGCGGCCGATCACCTTGCCGAGGTCGTCGGGGTGGACCCGGACCTCGAGCACGGAGCCGCGCCGGAGCTGCTTGTCGCGCACGGTCACGTCGCCCGGGTGGTCGACGATGCCGCGCACGAGGTGCTCGAGCGCGTCGGCGAGCATGCTCACGCCTCGGTGCCCTCGGCGGCCTCAGCGGCCTCCTCGGCGGGAGCCTCGGCAGCGGGGGCCTCCTCGGCCGGAGCGGCCTTGGCGGACTTCTTCTCGGCCTTCTTGATGGCCTCGGAGACGGGCTCGGCGTGGGCCTCGGCCAGCGCCTTGTTGAAGAGCTCGAGCTTGTCGGCCTTCGGAGCAGCGTGCTTCAGCGTGCCCTCGGCGCCCGGGAGGCCCTTGAACTTCTGCCAGTCACCCGTGACCTTGAGGATGGCCTCGACGGCCTCGGTCGGCTGCGCGCCGACACCCAGCCAGTACTGCGCGCGCTCGGAGGTGACGGCGATGAACGACGGCTCCTCCTTGGGGCGGTACGTGCCGATCTCCTCGATGACGGCGCCATCGCGCTTCTTCTTGGCGTCGACGACGACGATGCGGTACTGCGGCACCCGGATCTTGCCCAGGCGCTTGAGGCGAATCTTGACGGCCACGGTTGTGGTGTCTCCTTCAAAGCTTGAATGTGAGTGAGTCGCACGCCTTCAGGTGGGGACCGGGGCCTGCGAGCTCGAGGGGCCTGATCCGGACCGGGATAGAGGGTCGCGATCCGAGCAGGACTCAGCCGGTCATTCTGCCAGACGAGTGCGACGCCTCCGAAATCGACCAGGCCTCACGCCACGACCTTGCCGCGGAGCACCACCGCGGACGGCGTGTGCAGCACCGTGAGGTCGGCGCGCGGGTCCTCGTCGTACACGACGAAGTCGGCCTCGCTCCCCTCCTCGAGGGCCCCGAAGCCGAGCCAGGCCCGGCCCTTCCACGACGCTGCGGCGAGCGCATCCTCGGCGGGAATGCCCATCGCGTGCATCGCGAGGACCTCGTTGGCCAGGTTGCCGTGGCGCTTCTCGCCGCCGCCGTCGGTGCCGGCGAAGAGGGGCACGCCGGCCTCGAAGGCGCTCATCAGCACCTCGCGACGGCGGGCGTGGAGCTCCTTCATCCGGTCTGCGTAGACGGGGAACTTCCCCCGGCCCGCGTCGGAGAACTCCAGGAACTTGTCGGTCTGCATCACGGTCGGCACAAGGGCCGTGCCGCGGCGGGCCATCTCCTCGACGAGCTCCAGGGTGAGGCCCGTGCCGTGCTCGATGCAGTCGATGCCGGCCTTGATCAGGCCGGGCAGCACCTCGGGACCGAAGCAGTGGGCGGTCACCTTCGCGCCGTGGCGATGCGCGGTGGCGATCGCCTCGGCGAGGTCGGCGGCGGGGAACGTCGGGAGCAGGTCGCCGTCGGCGCGCGAGATCCAGTCGCCGACGATCTTCACCCAGCCGTCACCGCGCTCGGCCTGGCGCGCGATCTCCAGGGCAAGGTCGCGCGGCTCGACCTCGACGCCGTAGCCGGGGAGGTAGCGACGCGTACGCGCCACGTGGCGACCGGCACGGACCAGGCGTGGCAGGTCCTCACGCTCCTGGACGAACCGGGTGTCGATCGGCGAGCCGCAGTCGCGGATCAGCAGGGCACCCGCATCGCGGTCCTCGATCGCGGTGGCGATGGTCTCCTCCTCGGAGACCGCGCCCTCCTCCCCCAGCCCGAGGTGGCAGTGCGCGTCGACCAGGCCCGGCACGATCCAGCCGCGTCCGGCTGTCTCGACGTGCGGAGGCGCGTGGTAGGTCACGCGTCCATCGACGACGTAGAGGTCCTGGACCTCACCGCTGGGCAGGACCGGGCCGTGGAACCTGAGCGCGCTCATGTCGGCCAACGTAGCGCGTGCCGGCCCTGCCGAGCAGGCACAAACCTGCAGTACAGCAACGCCGAGGCGGCGCAAACCTGCAGGGGTGCTGCAGGGTT
>NZ_DATIHB010000094.1:0-4517 GCF_035481145.1 Nocardioides sp.
CCGCCGAGCCGGCCCACTCAGTTGCTGAGCTCCCGGCCTTCCTGGAAGCGGAGGTAGGAGTACGCCGGGGTCGTGCTGCCGGAGACGCTGTAGAGCGTGCTCCAGACGGTGAACACCGGTCGGTTCGCCACCCGAACCGGCCCCGCCCAGTACTGGAAGTTGCCCTGGTCGTAATCCTTCACGTAGCCGGAGCCGTCGCGATAGGTCCCCTCACCCTTGAGGTAGCTCCAGGTCGCCTTTCCGTAGAGCGGCCCCTTCTTCACGGTGATCGCGCACCAGTCCGTGCCTGCTCCGGTCCCCTTGGTGAAGACCCGGAGCTCGCCGTACTGGCGGTGGGTCGACTCGTAGCCGTAGAGGACGGTCTTGAGGCCGTAGCCGGTCCCGCACTTGTCCGCCCACACACCGGCGTGCGCGGTGGACGGGCTGAGAGCGACGGCGCCCAGCGCGGTGACGAGCGTGAACGAGATGCCTGCCGCGAGACGCGCGGCGCTGGCCCGGATTCCGGTCATGATTCCCCCTGAGACAGATGTGTGCAGCGCCAAACTAACTCAGGTCGCTACGCACATGGGACTCAGGCGTCCTCGCCCTCTTCCTCAGCCTGCACCACCGCGGCCTTGCGGGCCTTCCAGTCCTCCAGCGTGCGCTGCGGTCCGGCGGAGACCGCAAGCGCGCCGTCGGGGACGTCCTGGCGGACCGTCGTGCCACCACCGGTCATCGCGTCGTCGCCGATGCGCACCGGCGCGATGAAGGTGTTGTTGGAGCCGGTCTTCGTGCGGCTGCCGATGGTGGTCCGGTGCTTCTGCTTGCCGTCGTAGTTGGCGAAGATCGTGCCCGCGCCGATGTTGCTGTCCTCGCCGATCTCCGCGTCGCCGACGTAGGAGAGGTGCGGGACCTTGGAGCGGTTGCCGATCTGGGCGTTCTTGGTCTCGACGAAGGCGCCGATCTTGCCCGCGGCGCCGAGCACGGTGCCGGGCCGCAGGTAGGAGAACGGGCCGACATTGGCCTCCATGCCGATGACCGCGAGCTGCGCATGCGTCCGTACGACGCGGGCTCCGGCGCCGACCTCGGTGTCCTCGAGCGTGGTGTCGGGGCCGACGACGGCGTCTTCGCGCACGAGGGTCGCACCGAGGAGCTGGGTGCCGGGCAGGAGCGTCACGTCGCGCTCGAGGACGACGTCGGCCTCAATCCAGGTCGTGGCGGGGTCCATGACGGTGACACCCTCCTTCATCCAGCCCGTGACGATGCGCTGGTTGAGGATCCGTCCCAGCTCGGCGAGCTGGGCGCGGTCGTTGGCGCCCTCGGTCTCGCGGACGTCGTCGACCTGGTGCGCGGCGACCGTGTGGCCGGCCGCGCGGGCCAGCTTCACGGTGTCGGTGAGGTAGTACTCGCCGTTGGCGTTGTCGTTGGTGAGCTGGCTCAGCGCGCCGACGAGGAAGCCGGCCTCGAAGGCGAGGATGCCGCTGTTGATCTCGGCGATCTCCCGCTGCTCGTCGGTGCAGTCCTTCTCCTCGACGATCGCCTCGACGGTGCCGGCGTCGTTGCGGACGATCCGGCCGTAGCCGAACGGCTTCTCGACGGTGCCGGTCAGGACGCTCACCGCAGCTCCCGAGTCGGCGTGCGCGGCGGCGAAGGCGCGCAGCGACTCTCCGCGCAGCAGGGGCGTGTCGCCGGTGACCACGACGACGGTGCCGGTCGGCGCCTCGGGCAGCGACTCGATCGCGACGCGGACTGCGTGACCGGTGCCGTCCTGGGTCTCCTGGACCGCGAGCACGGCGTCTGGCGCGTGCTCGAGCACGTGCGGACCGACCTGCTCGCGCTGCGTGCCGATGACCGCGACCACGCGGGACGGCGCGGTCTCCTGCACCGCGGTGAGCACGTGGCCGATCATGCTGCGGCCACCGATGCGGTGCAGGACCTTCATGGTCTTGGACTTCATCCGGGTGCCGCCGCCGGCAGCCAGGACGATGACGGTCAGATCGCTGGAAGTCACGCGCTGCAGCCTAGCGGCGTGCGCGGCGGCCCTCCCCAGACGTCGGAGGCCGGGGTGCCCCCGGGATTGACCACCCTCCGGCGTCATGGCCCTCAGCGTTGCGGGTGCCTAGCGTCGGGAGCACCCGACGCCGGCACCGGCCGGCGCCCGCTCACCCGGGAGGCAAATCCCATGCACGTCGCCTTCATCCGCCCGCTCGCAGGCGGCTTCCTCGCCGCCCTCGCGCTCACCGCGGTCGGTGCCACCTCCGCTCACGCCGGCGAGGTCACCGGCAACGGCTCCAGCCTCAAGGACCCCGACGGCCACCTCAAGGGCCACTCGGTGTGTGCCTTCTCCGGACTGAACGACACCTACTCGGGCAACCCCGACGTGCCCGACGGTGACGGCTTCTACCGCACCCAGAACTGGGGCCAGGTCGACCCGGGCACCCGCGCATTCCTCGGCTCCATCGGGTTCCACCCGGGCGACTCCTGCAAGCCCGGGACGGAGCACTGACACGGACGGCGCCATGTCATAGTCGGCTGCGTGAAGATCACCGGCGCCGTCCTCTCGCAGCGCGACCTCCCCCGTCCGTACGCCGACTCCGCGCCGCTCGCGGTCACCTCGCTGGACCTCGCTCCCCCGGGGCCGGAGGAGCTGCTGGTGCGCATCGAGGTGGCTGGCCTGTGCCACTCGGACCTGTCGGTGGTCAACGGTGACCGGCCGCGACCGCTGCCGATGCTACTCGGCCACGAGGCGGCGGGCGTCGTGGAGGCCACAGGCCCGTTGTCGGCCGACACCGAGCTCTTCCCGGTGGGCCAGCGGGTCGTGTTGACCTTCCTCCCCCGCTGCGGTGCGTGCGAGGCCTGCGCGACCGACGGCATTCGGCCGTGCTCGGCAGGCTCGGCCAGCAACGGCACCGGCGAGCTCCTGGGCGGCGGCACGCGGCTCGCCTGCGACGGCGAGCCGGTCCTGCACCACCTCGGTGCCTCTGCGTTCGCGACCCACGCGGTCGTCGACCGCCGCAGCGTCGTGCCCGTGCCTGCCGACGTGCCCGCCGAGGTCGCGGCACTTCTGGGCTGCGCGGTCCTGACCGGCGGTGGCGCCGTGCTCAACACCGGAGGCGCCCAGCCCGGCCAGCGCGTCACCGTCGTCGGCCTCGGCGGTGTCGGGATGGCCGCCGTGATCACCGCGCTGGCACTGGAGGGCGTCGAGGTCTGCGCGGTCGACATGCAGGACGACAAGCTGGCGACCGCCCGTCGCCTGGGAGCCGCACGTGCCGGTACGCCGGACGAGGCGGCCGCGGACCCGGCGTACAAGGGCGACCTGGTGATCGAGGCAGCGGGCTCGGTGCGCGCGTTCGAGACCGCCGTCGCGCTGACCGCTCCCGGTGGACGCACGGTGACGGTCGGCCTCCCCCACCCCGATGCACGCGCCGCGGTCTCGCCCCTGGGCCTGGTCGCCGAGGGACGCACGATCATCGGCAGCTATCTCGGCAATGCGGTGCCGCGTCGCGACATCCCGCGGTTCGTGGAACTCTGGCGCGCAGGTCAGCTGCCGGTCGAGGAGCTCGTCTCCGACCGGATCGGGCTGGCCGACCTCAACACTGCGCTGGACCGGCTCGACGCCGGCGCCGCGCTGCGGCAGCTGATCGTGATGGAGCCCGGAACCATGGAGGACGCGTGACCCAGGAGACGCAGGAGGTCGCCCCGCGCGACCTGCGGATCGACCTCTTCCCGCACCAGCGGGACTACGCGATCCGGTGGGCCGACATCGACCGCTACGGCCACCTCAACAACGCCGTGCAGTACCTGATGATGGACACCCTCATCAACGACTTCGTCGCCGACGCCGCCGGCATGCCGCCCCACCACCTGCCAGCCGTCGGCCTCGTCGTCGAGACCGGCTGCCTCTACCTGCAGGAGATCCTGCCGACGCACCAGCTCCGCCTCGGGCTCCGCTGCCTCAAGGTCGGCTCGTCGAGCATCCGCTACCAGGTCGGCTTCTTCGTCGACACGTCCGAGTCGCCGGCCGCGGTCTCGAAGTTCTCCGTCGTGTACGCCGATCTCGAGACGCGGCGGCCCTCGTCGATCCCGGACGCCGTGCGCGCGGCCGCCGAGGCGATCCGCTGATGCGCCCTCTGCGCTCGGTGCCGCTGCAGCCGGCGGACGAGTTCCTCGTGACCCTCGAGGACGGCACCCGTCTGGCGGTCGAGGCCGACGGACCGGTCGACGCCGCGGTGTCGGTGGTCTTCGTCCACGGGTTCACGCTCAACCTGACCAGCTTCCGCAACCAGCGCGCGACGCTGCAGGCAGCCAGCGGCGACGTCCGCCGGATCTTCGTCGACCAGCGCGGGTTCGGCAGCAGCGAGCGCGGCCCGCGCGGCAAGGCCTCCATCGACCAGCTGGCCCGGGACCTCGCCGAGATCGTCGAGGCGGCGCCGGGGCGCGTCGTACTCGTGGGGCACAGCATGGGCGGCATGGTCATCCTGGCGCTCGCCGGACTGCGACCTGACCTCTTCGGCGGCCGGGTCCGCGGCACGGTGCTG
>NZ_DATIHB010000095.1:0-7375 GCF_035481145.1 Nocardioides sp.
GTCCCCGGCCTGGGAGAGGTGCGCAGGAAGGTGCTCATGAAGCATTTCGGCTCGCTGAAGAAGCTCCGCGCTGCGACCGTGGAGGAGATCGCCGTCGTGCCCGGGATCGGCCCCCGCACCGCCGCCGCGATCGCCACCGCCGTCGCCGCGGCGAAGCCCGCTGCCCCCACGGTCAACATGACCACGGGCGAGATCACCGAGGAGTGACGAGATGACGTTCGACCCGCTGGCCCCCGAGGCCCCGCCGCAGAGCGACCTCGAGCAGCTGCTGCACGACGAAGCGCCGCTCGCGGACCTCGCGCCCGTCCTGCTCGAGGCCCACCTGGGGATGCCCGGGCGGGAGGATTCCAGCGGTGCCTTCTCGCCCGAGGTCCGCGACTTCGGCGACGGCCCCGCCGTGCTCGCCTTCACGCACCCGAGCCGCCTCGACCGCTGGCTCGGCGCGACCACCGCAGCCGGCGACCGCCCCGAGGGCACGCTGGTGGCCCACGCGGCGCCGGGCCGCTCGCTCCTCGAGCACCTGGTCGCGGAGGGGCTCCCGCTCGTCCTCAACGCGGCCAACGGCAACGCGCGCACCTTGGCCGTCGCGGACATGCAGGCCGCTCTCGAGGCACACCGGTAACGTCTCCCGCCTGAACCGAGGAGGAAGCATGCACCCACCCGAGGAGGGCGCCGCGCACCGCGGCGAGCTCGTGGTCGTCACGGGCATGACGGGCGCTGGCCGCAGCACGGCCGCCAAGGAGCTCGAGGACCTCGGGTTCTACGTCGTCGACAACCTGCCGCCGACGCTGCTGCGCGACGTGGTGCGCCTCGTCGACGAGACCCGCGGCTACGAGCAGCCGATCGCCGTCGTGGTCGACGTGCGGTCCGGGTCGTTCTTCGACACGTTGCGGGCCAACCTCGCGCAGGGCGCGACGGGCCGCCGCACCACGCTGCTCTTCCTCGAAGCCACCGACGACGTCCTCGTACGCCGCCAGGAGGCCGCCCGGCGTCCGCACCCGCTCCAGGCGGGGGGCCGTCTCCTCGACGGCCTGCACCGAGAGCGGCAGGTCCTCGCGGACCTGCGCAGCGACGCCGACCTGGTGGTCGACACGAGCAACCTCAACGTCCACCAGCTGACCGCCAGGGTCGCCGAGGCGTTCGGGGCTCCCGATGCCATGCGGCTCAAGATCACCTGCACGAGCTTCGGCTTCAAGTACGGCATCCCCGTCGACGCTGACCTCGTCGCCGACATGCGCTTCCTCCCCAACCCGCACTGGGTGCCCGAGCTCCGTCCGCTGACCGGCCGGGACGAGTCCGTCTCGGCGTACGTCACGGAGCGGCCGGGCGCGCAGGAGTTCCTGGCGCAGTACGTCCCGGTCGTGCAGACCGTGGCCGAGGGCTACCTGCGCGAGGGCAAGCGGTTCGCCACGATCGCGATCGGCTGCACCGGCGGCAAGCACCGCAGCGTCGCGATGACCGAGGAGCTGGCGCGTCGGCTCCGTGACCTCGGCTTCGACGCGACGGCGACCCACCGCGACCTGGGGCGCGAGTGACCGGCAAGCACACCGATCGCCCGCTGCTCTCCGGCGCGGTGGTCGCGCTGGGTGGTGGGCACGGACTGCACGCGTCGTTGTCGGCGCTGCGGCACGTGATCGACCAGGTCACCGCTGTCGTGACGGTGGCCGACAACGGCGGCTCCTCGGGGCGGCTGCGCGACGAGTTCGGTGTCCTCCCGCCGGGTGACCTCCGCATGGCGCTGGCCGCGCTGTGCAGTGACGACGAGTGGGGCCAGACGTGGGCGCGCGTCCTCCAGCACCGCTTCGCGGGCGAGGGCGCCATGCGCGGCCACAGCCTCGGCAACCTGCTCATCGTGGCCCTGTGGGAGCAGCTCGGCGAGCACGTCGACGGGCTCGACTGGGTCGGCAAGCTCCTCGACGCGCGCGGCCGCGTGCTGCCGATGGCGGTGACCCCGATGGAGATCCACGCCGAGGTCCTGGGCCACGACCCGTCGCGTCCGGACGAGGTGACCACGGTCCGCGGCCAGGTCGCGGTGGCGACGACGCCGGGCCGGATCCTGGGCCTCGAGCTCGACCCGCCCGACGCCCCTGCGTGCCCCGAGGCCGTGGAGGCGGTGCGCACCGCTGACTGGGTCGTCCTCGGCCCCGGCAGCTGGTACTCCTCGGTGATCCCGCACCTGCGGGTGGGGGAGCTTCGCGAGGCGTTGATCACCACCGAGGCGAAGGTGGTGGTGACCCTCAACCTGGGTGAGCAGAAGGGCGAGACCTCCGGTTACGCGCCCGAGGACCACCTCGCTGCGCTGCTGGACCACGCGCCAGGGCTCCGGATCCATGCGGTGCTGGCCGACGTGAGCAGCGTGAAGGACCCGGAGGTGCTGGAGGGTGCCGTCCGGAGCCTCGGCGCGGAGCTGGTCCTGGCGGAGGTCGCCGTGCCGGGAAGCCGGTCGCAGCACGACCCGGTCAGGCTTGCGGATGCCTATGCCCGGATCTTCGGTGGTGTGGAATCATTCGCGCCATGGCGATGACGGCACAGGTGAAGTCCGAACTGGCCAGCAGCGTGGTGACGAAGACGTGTTGCCGCAAGGCCGAGGTCTCCACGATGCTCCGCTTCGCCGGTGGCATCCACATCGTCTCGGGACGCATCGTCGTCGAGGCCGAGCTGGACACGGGTGGGGCTGCGCGTCGCCTGCGCCGCGACATCGCGGAGATGTTCGGCCACACCGCCGAGGTCGCCGTCGTCCAGGGGGCCGGCATCCGCCGCGGGAGCCGCTACGTCCTGCGCGTCGTCCGCGATGGTGAGCAGCTCGCCCGCCAGACCGGCCTCCTCGACCAGCGGGGCCGCCCGGTCCGTGGGCTGCCGCCGCAGGTCGTCTCGGGCGGCGCCTGCGACGCCGTCGCCGCGTGGCGGGGCGCCTTCCTCGCCCACGGATCGCTGACCGAGCCCGGTCGCTCCTCCTCGCTCGAGGTCACCTGCCCCGGTCCGGAGGCTGCGCTCGCGCTGGTCGGCGTCGCCCGCCGCCTCGGCATCCAGGCGAAGGCGCGTGAGGTCCGCGGTGTCGACCGTGTCGTCATCCGCGATGGCGACGCCATCGGTGAGCTTCTCACCCGGCTCGGCGCCCACGAGACGCTGATGGCCTGGGAGGAGCGCCGGATGCGCCGCGAGGTGCGTGCGACCGCCAACCGCCTGGCCAACTTCGACGACGCCAACCTGCGGCGATCCGCGCGTGCCGCCGTGGCGGCTGGCGCCCGGGTCGAGCGGGCCCTGGAGATCCTCGGCGAGGACGTCCCCGACCACCTGAAGCTCGCTGGCCACCTGCGCCTGGAGCACAAGCAGGCCTCCCTCGAGGAGCTCGGCCAGCTCCACGACCCGGTCCTCACCAAGGACGCCATCGCCGGCCGGATCCGTCGCCTGCTGGCGATGGCCGACAAGCAGGCGAAGGACCTCGGCATCCCCGACACGGAGTCGTCGCTGACGCCCGAGATGCTCGCCGACGAGGCCTGATCCTCCGCTTTTGCTCTTTAAAGAACCGAAGGGTGAGACTACTCGTGCGTAAGTAGGGCGCGAGCGCTACTGTGGACGTCAGGCGTGATCCACACCACATCACGCCCCTGACAGGCATCGGCCCCACAAGGAGCAGACAGTGACGGTTCGCGTAGGCATCAACGGATTCGGCCGCATCGGCCGTAACTTCTTCCGGGCGGTGCGCGCCCTCGACCCGACCGGCGAGAAGATCCGCATCGTCGCGGTCAACGACCTCAGCGACAACGCGGTGCTCGCCCACCTCCTGCAGTACGACACGGTCCTCGGTCGCCTCGACGTCGACGTCAAGGCCACCGCCGACACGATCGTCGTCGGCGACCAGGAGATCCACGCGTTCGCCGAGCGCGACCCGGCCGCGCTGCGGTGGTCCGACTTCGACGTGGACGTCGTGATCGAGTCCACCGGCTTCTTCACCGACGCCACCAAGGCGCGCGCCCACATCACCGGCGGTGGCGCGAAGAAGGTCATCATCTCGGCCCCCGCCTCCAACGACGACGTCACGGTCGTCATGGGCGTCAACCACACCGACTACGACCCGGCGGCGCACGACGTCATCTCCAACGCGTCGTGCACGACCAACTGCCTCGCGCCGATGGCGAAGGCGCTCCACGAGGGTGTGGGCATCAAGCAGGGCCTGATGACGACGGTCCACTCCTACACCGCCGACCAGAACCTGCAGGACAACATCCACAGCGACCTGCGTCGTGCGCGCGCCGCAGCGCTCAACCTGGTGCCGACCAGCACCGGTGCGGCCAAGGCGATCGGCAAGGTGCTTCCGGAGCTCAACGGCCGCCTGGACGGCTTCGCCGTCCGCGTCCCCACGCCGACCGGCTCGCTCACCGACCTCACCTTCGAGGCCGAGCGCGACACGACGGTCGAGGAGGTCAACGCGATCGTTCGCGAGGCGGCCAGCAACGGTGACCTGGCGCCGTACCTCGTCTACTCCGAGGCCCCGCTGGTCTCCAGCGACATCGTGACCGACCCGGCCTCCTGCATCTTCGACGCACCGCTGACGAAGGTCATCGGCCGCCAGGTCAAGGTCGTCGGCTGGTACGACAACGAGTGGGGCTACTCCAACCGTCTGGCGGACCTGGTGACCTACATCGGCGCTACCCTCTGACGCGTGACTGGCAACCAGACCCTCTCCGCCCTGGGGGACGTGCGCGGCAAGCGCGTCCTCGTCCGCTCCGATCTCAACGTCCCGCTCGACGGCTCGACCATCACCGATGACGGTCGGATCCGGGCCAGCGTGCCGACGATCCAGGCGCTGGCGGGGGCTGGTGCCCGCGTCGTCGTGACGGCGCACCTGGGCCGGCCGAAGGGCGAGCCCGAGGCGAAGTACTCGCTGGCTCCCGTGGCGGCTCGCCTCGGCGAGCTGCTCGGCCAGGAGGTCGCCTTCGCGACCGACACCGTCGGCGAGGCCGCGCAGTCCGTCGTCGCGGGGCTGGCCGACGGCCAGGTCGCCCTGCTGGAGAACGTCCGCTTCAACGCCGGCGAGACCAGCAAGGACGACGGGGAGCGCGGCGCGTTCGCCGACCAGCTCGCCGCACTGGCTGACGCCTTCGTCTCCGACGGCTTCGGTGTGGTCCACCGCAAGCAGGCGAGCGTGTACGACGTGGCGCAGCGCCTGCCGCACGCCATGGGCAACCTCGTCGCTGCCGAGATCGACGTGCTCAAGCGGCTCACCGAGACCCCGGAGCGTCCCTACGCGGTCGTCCTGGGCGGCTCGAAGGTCTCGGACAAGCTCGGCGTCATCGACAACCTGCTGGGCAAGGCCGACAGGCTGCTCATCGGCGGTGGCATGGTCTTCACCTTCCTCAAGGCCCAGGGTCACGAGGTCGGCAAGAGCCTGCTCGAGGAGGACCAGATCCCGGTCTGCCTCGACTACCTCGAGCGTGCCGCGGAGACCGGCGTGGAGATCGTTCTGCCGACCGACATCGTCGTCGCTGACGCGTTCGGCGACGAGGCGTCGGCCCGCGTGGTTGCCGCCGACCAGATCCCTGCCGAGGCGCTCGGCCTCGACATCGGCCCGGAGTCGGGCAAGGCGTTCGCCGCGGCGCTCGCCGACGCGAAGACGGTCTTCTGGAACGGCCCGATGGGCGTCTTCGAGCAGGCAGCGTTCGCGGAGGGCACCCGTGCCGTCGCCGACGCGCTGACCCGCACCGAGGGCCTGAGCGTCGTCGGTGGTGGCGACTCGGCCGCCGCGGTCCGCACGCTCGGCTTCGACGAGAAGGCGTTCGGCCACATCTCCACCGGCGGCGGAGCCTCGTTGGAGTACCTCGAGGGCAAGACCCTCCCCGGCATTCAGATCCTGGGAGCCTGACCGTGGCCCGCGCACCCCGCGTCCCGCTGATGGCGGGCAACTGGAAGATGAACCTCAACCACCAGGAGGCCGTCGTCCTGGTCCAGAAGCTCGCGGTCACGCTCTCGGACAAGAAGCACGACTTCGCCAAGGCCGAGGTCGCGGTGATCCCACCGTTCACCGACCTCCGGTCGGTGCAGTCGGTCGTCTCCGGCGACCGCCTCGGCATCAAGTACGGCGCCCAGGACGTCTCGGTGCACGAGTCGGGCGCCTACACCGGCGAGATCTCCGCCGGCATGCTCGCCAAGCTCGGCTGCTCCTACGTGGTGGTCGGGCACTCCGAGCGCCGTGAGTACCACGCCGAGACCGACGAGGTCGTCAACGCCAAGGCGAAGGCGGCGATCAAGGCTGACATGACTCCGATCGTCTGCGTCGGGGAGGGCCTCGAGGTCCGCAAGGCGGGGGAGCAGGTGGGTCACTGCCTCGCGCAGGTCGACGGCTCGCTCGCGGGCCTCACCGCCGCGCAGGTGGCGGCGCTCGTGATCGCCTATGAGCCGGTCTGGGCGATCGGCACCGGCGAGGTCGCCACTCCGGAGGACGCCCAGGAGGTCTGCCACGCCATCCGTGAGCGGGTCCGCGAGGTCCACGGCGACGCCACGGCCGACGCCGTACGTGTGCTCTACGGCGGCTCCGTCAAGGCCGGCAACATCGGCGGCATCATGGCGAAGCCGGACGTCGACGGTGCCCTCGTCGGAGGCGCCAGCCTCCAGGCCGACGAGTTCGGCGGCATCTGCCGCTTCTACGACATGCCGGTGCTCTGAGCCACCGCGCAAAACCCCACCAACCGTGAAGTAGAGTTCCGCATCGTGACCTTGCTCCTGACGATCCTGCTCGTCGCCACCAGCTTCCTGCTCATCGTCCTCGTGCTCCTGCACAAGGGACGCGGCGGCGGCCTCTCCGACATGTTCGGTGGCGGCGTGTCGAGCACCCTCGGTGGCTCCTCGGTTGCCGAGCGCAACCTCGACCGCCTGACGGTCGGACTCGGTCTCATCTGGTCCGCGTGCATCATCGCGCTGGGCCTTCTCTACGCCTACGGCGCCTGAGACGAAGCTCTAGAAGGAGAACGACGAAGTTGGCTGGAGCAGGAAACGCGATCCGCGGTAGCCGGGTCGGTGCCGGTCCGATGGGCGAGGCGGAGCGCGGCGAGGCCGCCCCGCGACAGAGTGTCACCTACTTCTGCTCCAAGGAGCACCGATCGGTCGTGACGTTCGCGGCCGAGGCGGTCGCCCCCGAGTCGTGGGACTGCCCCCGCTGCGGCCTCCCGGCCGGGCTCGACGCCGAGAACGCCCCGCCGGCGGTCAAGATCGAGCCGTACAAGACGCACCTGGCCTACGTGAAGGAGCGTCGCTCCGAGGACGAGGCGAAGGACATCCTGGAGGAGGCCCTCCAGCTCCTCCGCTCGCGTCGCAAGTCGGGCGACATCATCTTCTGAGCCCCTGCGCTCCGTTGTACGACGGGTGGTCACCCATGTGG
>NZ_DATIHB010000096.1:0-11402 GCF_035481145.1 Nocardioides sp.
CAGCCGCCCGGGCCTCCCGCACGAAGCGCTTGGCGAAGTCGTCGTCGGCCGATCCGTCGCCCATGCCCGGATGCATGACCTTGACCGCGACGACCCGGTCGAGCCGGACGTCGGTGGCCTCGTAGACGGACGCCATGCCACCGCGCGCCACACGGGCGCCGATGCGGTAGCGACCATCCAGCAGACGCCCGATCAACGGGTCGCTGGGGTCCCGTTCGACTCGAGGATCCACGGGCGTCATCGTACGGATGCCGGGGCGCTCTGGCCGTGCGGCACCCCGGCGAGCCGTCGTCAGGCCGGGCGCCAGCCGCTCTCGAGGCGACGCTTCAGGTACTGCACGTTCGCCACGTAGCGCTCGGTCTCCCGGTAGAGGCCGTGCTCACGCACGGCACCCAGGCCCTGGTAGTACGCCGCGATCTGGTGGCGCTGCGTGCGCGTGTTGTCGTCGAGCACCTTCAACAGCAGTACGCCGGCGAGCACGTTGTCGCGCAGGAGGGTCAGCTTCAACGGTCGTCCGGCGTACATGCTCATCCAGGTGCCGGTGGTCGGCAGCACCTGCATCGCGCCGATCGCGGAGGCCCAGGAGACGTGGTGCATCTGCCAGCCGGACTCCTGCCAGGAGATGGCGAGGGCGAGCTCGGGGTCGACGCCGTGCGCGCGGGCGGTGCGGACGATCGCCTTGCGCACCGTCGCGCGGGAGGGGTCGGCGTGCTTCCACGTGCGTGACGTCGCCTTGGGCGCCTTCGCGCGCGCCGGGGGCTTCTTCGCCTTCGCTGCCCTCTTCGGCTGGTCGAGGCGCGCTGTCACCTGGGGGATCACGATGCGTTGTCCGACGTACAGATGGCCGTCGGGGCCGAGGTGGTTGTGGCGGATCAGCTCCGCGGTCCAGGCGCGATAGCGCACCGCGAGCCCGGTGGCGGTCTCGCCGGCGCGGACCGTGTGAGGCGTCATGGTGCGCCCCGGGGGCAGGTCGCCGTGGCGGGCCTGTGCGGGCGCGGCGACAGCGAGGCCGGCGCCCACGACGGCGGTCGTGAGCACGCCGGACAGCAGGCGGGAGATCGTGCGGGTGGAGGTCATGGACCTTCCCTTTCGTCAGACCGCGCGGCAGTGGGAGCCCGAGCTGCTCCCCGGAAAATGGCCCGAACGGCCGATTGACAGTAACCCGTGGGTCTGCTGGGACTCAAGGGACTGGAGTGAAAAACAGGGAGTGGGCCTCGCCATGAAAGACTGACCGCGTGACTGCTGATCTCTCTGTCCTCGTCGATGACTGGCTCGACTGGCACGGCGCTGCCAAGGCGCTCGGCGTCAGCGTCAACCGTGTGCGCACGATGATCAGGGAGCACTCCCTCGCCGGTGCGGTGCCGGTCGAGGGAGGTGGCCAGCGGGTCCCCGCCCTCTTCATCCAGGACGGTCAGGTCGTCAAGGGTCTGCCGGGCCTGCTCACGGTCTTCCACGACGGCGGCTGGACCGACCGCGACTGCATCGAGTGGATCTTCACCGACCAGGAGCTCCCGGGCCGTCCGATCGACGCCCTTCGCGAGAACCGTGGCAGCGAGGTCCAGCGCCGCGCCCGGGTCGAGGCCTTCAGCTGATGGCGCGATCGCCGTTGCCGCTGCCCACGCGCCTGCCGCGGACCAAGGGGCAGTGGGTGATGGCGGTCCTCGCGGTCCTCGTCGCGCTCGCCTTCTGGTGGTGGCAGGAGCGCGTTGATGCTCCGCCCACCGCTGATCGCGAGCCGGACCGGCCCGCCGCGAGCGCGACGGTCGCCCCGCACGACGGCGGGACGCCGCGCAACGCGTCGGTCGACCCCGAAACCGGCCTCCCGCTCGTCGAGGTCGAGGACCTGCCCGACGAGGCCGAGGAGACGCTCGAGCTCATCGACGACGACGGCCCGTTCCCGTACGACGAGGACGGCACCGTCTTCGGCAACTTCGAGGGAATCCTTCCTGACCACGTGCGCGGCTACTACCACGAGTACACCGTCGAGACCCCCGGACTGAACCACCGCGGTCCGCTCCGCATCGTCACGGGTGACGAGGACGAGTACTTCTGGACCGAGGACCACTACGCGTCGTTCGCGAGGATCCAGCGATGAGAATGATTTCCCTCGACACGGCCGGCCTGACCACGCGCGACGAGGTGCTGGTGAGGCTCGGGGAGGCGCTGGAGTTCCCCGACTACTACGGCCGCAACCTCGACGCGCTCGCCGACTGCCTGCGTGATGTCAACGAGCCGACACGGCTCGAGTGGTCGGGATGGCAGGACCTGCAGGCGAGCGATGCCACCTCCTTCGGCCGGGTGATGCTCGTGCTCGACGACCGGGCGGACGTCGCGCCGGAGTTCACGGTCTTCCTCGTCGACGCCGACTGACCGACACCGACCGGCCAGGCACCGTACGGTACGGACACGTATCCAACATCAACGCCGATCCGCCTGCCTGCCAGCACTCGCGGCGTACTGAAATGTGTCCCGACGCGCTCGCCCCAGAGCGACGGCGGCGATGAGCTGCTCGCGCACGATGTCGGGGCGGTACATCACGTCATGCCACAACAGGCGCACGACGATCCAGCCCTCCAGCGCCATGCGGGTGTAGCGCCTGACGTCCTTGCGCCACGCATCCTCGTCGCCGTGCCACAGCCAGGATTCGCACTCGACGGCGATGCCGAGCCGATGGTCGACGAGGTCGCTGTGGTCGTTGCCGCCGACCCAGCCCTGGGCGACGACGCAAAGACCGGCCACGTCCTGTGCGATCGCGCGGGCGACGCTCTCGAAAGGGTTGGCCGCCCTGCCATCGGCGAGGTGGAGCACTCGCTCCACACGGTCACGTCCGCGGACGAGGCCCGCGGCCATCTCCAACAGCAGGCCTTGGTCGACCTCTGGCCGCCGGAGGGCTGAGTCCGCCACGGACAGTGCCTCATCGAAGGGCAGCGTCAGCGCGCAGTCGATCACTGTTGCATGCCGCTCCAGCACGAAGCCCTTCCGCTGGTCCACGGGGACGTCGCGCCGCCGGGTGAGTGCTCCGGACACGGCCCGTCCGCGGTTGCGCGGCACGATGATGATCGGCTTGACCGGGTCGTGCTTGACCTTCCAGTTCCAGTGGCGTGCGGCACTCAGGCCACCCAGCGCGCCGTCTGACTGGCGGGCCAGGGCGATGGCTTCCCGTGCGCCGGGCAGGCTCACCCACCCGCGTCGCGGCACGACGAGCGCGCGTCCGGCCAGGGCACGGTCGACGACGCGACGTGCGACAACGTCATGCAGCTCGGCGCGGCGGATGGTGCCGCCCGCTCGGCGTACGACGTCGACAGGATCCATGCCCGGAGCCTGTGCTCGTCCGGACACACTCGCGGCCCTGTGAGCGGAGACCTGTGGACGAATCGGACGCCGACGGCACCTGTGTGTCCAAACCGGCTCGCCGGGCCCACCGACTGACTAGGTCGTACGCCGGGTGGCCGCGGCCGCGAGGTCGCGCAGCGTGCCCTTGGCGGCACCATCGAGGGGTGCTGCCTCGAGCGCGGCCAGCGACTGCGTCGTCAGGGAGTCGATGAGCTCCTCCACGCGGGCATCGGCACCGGCGTCGGTGATGATCCGGCGCAGCTGGTCGACCATGGGCACGTCGAGGGGAGTGCCGAGCGACTCGTCGAGCACGGTCGCCTCCGGCGAGGGTGCCGACGCCAACGCCATCGCGACGAGCACCGTGCGCTTGCCCTCGACCAGGTCGTCGCCAGCGGGCTTGCCGGTCAGCTCGGGGTCGCCGAAGACGCCGAGCTGGTCGTCGCGCAGCTGGAACGCCTCGCCGAGCGGCAGGCCGAACGCGGTCAGCGCCTCGATCTGCTCGGCAGAGGCTCCGGCGAGTGCGGCGCCGATGTGGAGGGGACGCTCGACGGAGTACTTGGCCGACTTGTAGCGCAGCACCGTCATGGCCGTGTCGACGTCGGCGGCACCGCGTGCCTGCACGGAGACGTCGAGGAACTGGCCGGCCACGACCTCGGAGCGGCACAGGTCGAACATGTCCAGCGCCGGGGCGACCTCGGCCAGGGGCAGGCCGCAGCGGCGGAGCAGCTCGTCGGCCCAGGTCAGCAGCAGGTCGCCCAGGAGGATCGCGGCGGCCGCGCCGTACTGCTGGGCGTTGCCGTCCCAGCCCGCCTCGGTGTGGGCGGCCTCGAAGATCCGGTGGCTGGCGGCGCGGCCGCGGCGGGTGTCGCTGGCGTCCATGTAGTCGTCGTGGACCAGGGCGCTCGCGTGGAGCAGCTCCAGCGAGGCACAGGCGCGCAGCAGCGCGCGATCGGTCGCCTCGTCACGGGCGGCGGGACGCACGGCGGTGTAGCCCGCGTGGCAGAACGCCGCCCGCAGGCGCTTGCCGCCCGTGACCGCGATGCGCGCCTCCGTGACCAGCGCGGCGGCGTCCGGCCCGAGGGGGGCGAGGCGCTCGGCCTGCTCGTCGAGGAAGTCGTCCAGGACCGCTTGCACGTCCTCCCGGAAGCGCGCAGGATCGAAGAAGTCGGAGGTGGACCCAGAGGTGGACGGCGGCACGGTTCGAGCCTAGCGATCCCTACGATGGGGCCATGACGCAGGCCGTACGCAGCATCGGGGACCGGATCCGCTCGGGGGAGCGGTCGTTCTCCTTCGAGTTCTTCCCGCCCAAGGACGAGGCGGGCGAGACGCAGCTGTGGAACGCCATCCGTGAGCTCGAGTCCTACGGGCCGACGTTCGTCTCCGTGACCTACGGCGCAGGCGGCTCCACGCGTGACCGCACGGTCGACATCACGCGCCGCATCGTCGAGGAGACCTCGCTGCTCCCGATGGCGCACCTGACGTGTGTGGGCCACACCAAGGACGAGCTGGACGAGATCCTCACGGCGTACGCCGGCGCGGGTGTCACCAACGTCCTGGCACTGCGCGGCGACCCGAAGGAGGGGCCGCGCGCCGCGTGGACCCCGACCGAGGGCGGTTTCCAGCACGCGGTGGAGCTCGTGCAGCTCGTCTCCTCGCGCGGGCAGTTCAGCGTCGGCGTCGCCGCCTTCCCCGAGGGCCACCCGTCGGCCGCCTCGCTCGATCACGACGCGGAGGTCCTGGTCGAGAAGGCCCGCGCCGGCGCCGAGTTCGCCGTCACCCAGATGTTCTTCGATGCGAAGGACTACTTCGCCCTGGTCGAGCGGGTCCGCGCGCACGGCGTCGACATGCCGATCCTGCCGGGCATCATGCCGATCCTGAACCTCAGCGCCATCGCCAAGCAGGGCGAGCTGATCGGCACCTCCGTGCCGCCCCATGTCGTGGCGACCTTCGACGGCCTCGAGGAGCCGGCCGAGATCCGGGCCAACGGCATCCGCCTGGCCACCGAGCTCTGCCGCGACCTGCTCGCAGGCGGCGCTCCGGGCCTGCACTTCTACACGCTCAACCGCTCCAGGGCCACGCGCGAGATCTTCGAGGCACTCGAGCTCTGAGCCGCGCTCGACCTCAGGCCGGCCCGATCTCCTGCGCCACGAGGCTGGCCGAGAGCCCGACCCAGGGGAGCCCGGAGCCCGGCGTCGCGTTGGCGCCCGCTGCGTAGACTCCCGCGACCGGGGTGCGCGTGCCGAGGCGGTGACGGAGCGTGTCGCGCCCCTGCCACAGCACCCCGAGCGGGGAGCTCCCCAGGCCGGCGACCTGTGCCCGCGGCGTACGGTCCACGCGGCTGACGACGTTGCCGCGCACGTTGACGCCCATCCGGGAGAGCGCGAGCACCATGTCCTCGGACAGGTGGCCGCGGCCGAGCAGCGTCCAGGCGTGGCAGCCCTCCGGGGCGGTGCCGCCGGTGCGGACCACGATCGTCGGGTCGCCGTGGAAGACGGTCTCGGGCCCGAGGTCCGGCACGTCGCCGTCGAGCCCGAGGTGGACGACGTACGGCGGGATGGCCGGCATCGTCTTCACGACGTACGGCGCGAGGATGGGGATGCGGCGCGGGTCCACCGCGCAGACCACCGTGTCGGCGTCGACCTCGCCGGCACCGGTGGCGACCGCGACGGCACGGCCGTTGCGCACGACGACATCGGTCACGGCGGTCTCGAGCTCGACGGTGACGCGGCGCGTCGCGAGCCGGTCCGCGAGCGCCCCCGCGAGGCGCGCCATGCCGCCGGGCACCGTCCATGCGCCGAAGTTCTGCTCGACGTACGCGTGGACGCCCATCCAAGCGGGGACGTTGCGCAGGTCGTGGCCGTCCATGAAGAACGGGTGTCCCGACACGAGGCGGAGCCGCTCGTCGCGCAGCTCCTTCTTCAGGCGCCGGGCGAGCATCGTCCGGGACTGCAGCCGGTCGACGACCTCCTTGCCGGCGATCTCGGGTCGCCAGGGCCGCTCGAGGTACTCCCGCCGGACGACCTCCCAGTCGTCGGCGAAGCCGGCCACGTGGTCGCACCACTGCTGGCCGAGGCCCGCACCGAGCTCCTCGAAGGCGTCGTACTGCACGCCGCGGGAGCCGCCGCGAAGCGTCACCGTGCTGCCGTCGGCGAACCAGTGCTCGCGTACCTCGTCGCGCGCGACGAGGTCGATCTCCTTCTCCAGTGGCCGGCCGGACTTGCGGAAGAGGTCGCGGATGACCGCGGGGAGCAGCGTCATCGACGGACCGGCGTCCCAGCTGAAGCCGTCGGCCTCGACCGTGTCCAGCGCACCACCGAGCCGCGCGCCCTGCTCGAGGAGGGTGACGTCGTGGCCGAGCTTGGCGAGGCGGGCTGCGGCGGCCATGCCGCCGAACCCTCCGCCGATCACTGCGATGCGTGCCATGGGCGCTGAACCTAGCGGTCAGGCCGTCGCGGCAGGGAGGCGGTCCTTGCCCTTCCAGCGTCGCCAGCCGCGACGGACGTACTTCAGGACCAGGTAGAGGACCACGAGGCCGACCAGGAGCAGGACGGCCGCGATCGATGCGGCGATCCACGGATGCTGCAGCGCGACGAGTGCGACGCCGAGGACCGTGACGTCCTCGCCCAGGCTGGCCACCACGTTGGTGAACGGTTCGGGGGAGGTGTTGATCGCCAGCCGGCTGCCGCTCTTGACGGTGTGGGAGGCGAGGGCGGTGCTGCCACCGAGGACACCGCTGATCGCGGCGTCGAGGCTGTCCGCGTCGCCGGCCAGGAGCACGCCGATCACCGCGCCGACGGTGGGCCGGATGGCGGTGGAGATGGCATCCCACGTCGAGTCGATGTAGGGGATCTTGTCGGCGACGAACTCCGTGGCGTAGAGGGTGGCCGCGACGACGAGGACCTCCCAGCGTCCGAGGACGTGGGGGATGTCGTCGACGCCGAGGCGCTGTGCGACGCCGAGCACCAGGACGACGAGGTAGCTGTTGATGCCGCTGGCCCAACCACTGGTGAAGGCCATCGCGAGTGAGTCCATCAGCCCGCCTCGATGACCCTTGCGAGGCTGTCGGCATCGCGGCCCACGACCGTCGTGCCGTCCGTCGCGGTGATGATCGGGCGCTGGATCAGCCGGGGGTTGTCGGCGAGGAGTCGGACCCAGCGGGCACGTTGGCGCTCGCTGCGCTCGGGCAGCTCGACGCCGAGCTTCGGCGCATCCGCCGTCCGCGCGATGTGCCACGGCTCGACGCCCAGGCGCGCGATGACGTCCTCGAGGTCGGCGACGGTCGGCGGGTCCTCGAGGTAGCGCCGGACGGTGTATGCGGCACCGGCCGCGTCGAGCTCGGAGACGGCGGTGCGGCACTTCGAGCACGCAGGGTTCAGCCAGATCTCGATCATGCGGCCGACTCTAGGACCTCACTGTCGGAGGTCGGGTGTAGCGTTCGGGTCATCGAACACCTGTTCGAACACGCCGAGGGTCGACACACACGAAGGAGCTCCGCCGATGATGCTGCTGCCGGCCACCACCCACGCCTACCTCGAGCGCTCCGCGGAGTCGCTTCGCGAGGCGATCATGACGCCCGACGTCCCGGCCCGCTACGCCCACGCGCACGTCGCCGCGCTGCGTGCGGCCGCGGCGCTGCTGGCCGCGCGGGCTCACCCCGACCCGCGCAAGCGGCGGCAGAAGAACGCATGGGTCCTGCTCGCCCAGGTGGCGCCCGAGCTGGGGGAGTGGGCGACGTTCTTCGCTGCGGGTGCCTCCAAGCGCGCAGCTGCTGAGGCTGGTTCGACGCGGTCGGTGACCGAGCGTGAGGCCGACGACCTGGTCCGCGAGGCCGACCGCTTCCTCTCCGTCGTGGAGCAGGCGCTGGGCCTGGCGCCGCACACGTCGGTCGAGGAGGAGATCGTCTTCCGGCCCGCCCTGCGCGCCGGGGCGTGAGTCACGTGTCGCCCACCACTACTGTGGGCGCCATGGCTGGCACCGATCGCCGCGCGACCGTCCTCTGGGCGGCGCTCGAAGACATCCTCGACCGGTTCCCGGGTGCCACGGTGCTCGACATCGGCGGGGGCACGGGCGGTTTCGCCGTGCGCATCGCCGAGCGCGGCCACCAGGTCCGGGTGATCGATCCCAGTCCCGACGCCCTTGCGGCGCTCGGTCGTCGGGCGGAGGAGCGCAGCGTCGCCGACCGGATCACGGCGGAGCAGGGCGACCTCTCCGACCTGGCGACGCTCGTGCCTGCCGGCAGCGTCGACGTGGTGCTCTGCCACGGCGTGCTCGAGATGGTCGCCGACCCCTCGGCCGCCCTGGCCACGATCGCTGGATGCCTGCGTCCGGGCGGCACGCTCAGCCTCCTCGTCGCCCAGCGCCACGCGGCCGTCATCGCGCGGGCGATGGCAGGGCACTTCCAGCAGGCCCGTGAGCTCCTGGAGGGTGGCCCCGGTGCTGCGCCGTCCGGCCCGCGTGGAGCCGGTCGCCGTTTCACCTCCGCCGAGCTCGAGGAGCTGCTCCGCGCGACCGGCTTCGCCACGGCCTCGCGGCAGGCGATCCGGGTCTTCAGTGACCTCGTTCCCGGCGCCCTCCACGACAACGAGCCGGGCGCTGCCGATGCGCTGGCCGAGCTCGAGAGGGCCGTCGCGTCGGTGCCGGAGTTCCTCCCGCTCGCCAGCCAGGTGCACCTCTTGGCCCAGCGCTGAAAAAATGAGGGGAGCGGGTACCCCGACTTGAGGTGGCCCGCCTAGACTGGACCGTGACCGAACCATCATGCAGGGAGGAGGGGCCGTGCCACTCTCGGAAGAAGAGCTTCGGCTGCTCGAGCAGATGGAGCGGGCGCTCAGCGAAGAGGACCCGAAGTTCGCCTCCACGCTTCGCGGCAGCACGCTTCGGCGCGCCGCTCGCCAGCGCGCGATCCTGGCCGGCCTGGTCTTCTTCGGCGGCATCGCCCTGCTGATGACGGGCGCCGTCACCGAGATGATCCCGGTGGCTGTCTGCGGCTTCGTGGTCATGCTCGCCAGCGCGACCTACGCGCTGTCGGCCCTGCGCAGCCGTCCCTGACCGATCACTGACCGCGGCCACCACCGTGCCCGGCGTACGTCGCGGGGTGCGGCATCCGCACGCAGCGCGGCCACGCAGGCCTCGACGTCCGCTGAGGTCGCGTCGCCATGCCCTTCGGGGGCGTACCTCGCCAGCTCGACGCTGTGGACCAGCCGCTCGAGCGCGGCCCGGGTAGGCAGCGGGTCGGCACCGTCGAGCCGGGGCAGCAACCGGCTTGCGGTGACGCGTGGGGAGGACCCCGCGGACCACGGGATTCCGAGGTCGAGCACACTCGCGTGCAGCTCGGTCCACCAGTCCTCCACGTCGTCCGACCCGAGCCGACGCGTGCGCTGGGCGCGCCGGAGGAGGCGAGGCAGGCAGCCCGCCAGGGCGACCAGGACCACACCACCGAGGGCCGTCGGCACGCGCCAGCCGACGCCCTCGTCTGCCGATGCGGTGGCGGTCGGGTCCGGCGCACGCGGATCGGGACGAGGGTTCGCCGACGGCGCGGCGCTCGGCGAGGCACTGGTGCTCGATGACGGCGTGCGCGGGGGACGGGACCACGACGGGACCGATCCGGTGTGTGAGGTCGGTGTCGGCTCGAACCCGACCCAGCCGACCCCGCGGAACCAGACCTCCGGCCACGCGTGGAGGTCATGGGCGCTGAACTCGTAGGTCCCGCTCGCGTCGCGCTCCGGCCGCAGGAATCCGACCGAGACCCGGGCCGGGATGCCGAGCTCACGGGCGAGCAGGGCCATCGAAGCGGCGAACTGCTCGCAGTAGCCCGAGCGAGAGCGGCGGAGGAAGTCGCCGAGCGCGGCGAAGCCGTTGCCCGGGGCCGTGGCCGTCGAATAGGTGAAGTTGCGCTGGAAGAACTCCTGGAGGGCCGCTGCCCGGGCGTAGTCGGTGGTCGCGTCGCGGGTGATCTCCGCGGCGAGGTCGCGCACCCAGCCGGGTCGTTCGGGAGGCAGCGCCGTGAACGCGCCATCCGGCGACGGGTCGGCCGTTCCGCTGCGGGCGAGCTCCTCAGGAGAGATCTCGGGGAGGTACTCGACGGCGGTGTAGGTCTCGCCGGCCGTGGTGCCCGGGGCGCCCGCGCGGTGGACGTCGAGATGATCGCGGTCGAAGCGCCAGTCGGCGCCCGCGCTGAGGGAGAGCGCCCACCGTGGTGTGGGCAGCCAGTCCGAGGCGAACGAGCTGGAGACCTGCACCGCCCATGGGACCTGGCGCCCCGGTAGGTCGAGCGCGGGCACGTCGGGCAAGGGTCCGGTCGCGGCGTTGGCGCGCGGCCAGGACCGGCTGCCCACGCGCCACGACTGACCGTCGAACTGGTCGAGCACGCTCAGCCGGACGTACGACGGGACAGGAGAGCCGTCGGGGACGGTGACGTGGACCAGGTCGATGTCGTCGCCGCGGGTGAGGTTGCGCTGCAGGTCCGCGACAGGGTCGGTGAGCGAGACCGTCGCACCCCGTCCCGGTCCGGACCCGGGCAGGGTGAGCGCCGATCGATGCGGCAGCACGGACGGCAGCAGTACCGCGGCGAGAACGGTCACCGCCCCGATCACGACAGCAGGAGTCGCGGGACCGACCCGGTCGAGCCAGGGCCCGTAGACCGGACGCCCCCACCGGTGGCGCTCTGCGGTCTGGTCGGCCGCGAGGAGCCCGAGCCAGACGAGGGCCGCGACCACGAAGTGCAGCCACCCGGTCGCGGTGCCGAGGATGCTGACCGGCAGCACCCAGGCGGCGAGGAGGGGGAGGCTGGCTGCGAGTGTCCGGCGCAGCGAGACCGCAACGAGGTCGACGACCAGATGGATGGCCACACCTGCCGCGAGCAGGAGGGGAAGGATGCTCGGCACGTCGCCGGGGACCGGGGCGGGGTACTCCCGCGCAGAGTCCACCGCGTGCAGCACCGCCTGGACGGCGTCGCGCAGGGAGGTGACCGTCGGCAACCAGCCGCTCCCGAGCTGTGCCTGCAGGACGAGCAGCGCGGTCAGCAGCTGGCCGCAGAAGGCGAAGGGCCACTCGAGCCCGAGCCGGCGCAGGCC
>NZ_DATIHB010000097.1:0-17028 GCF_035481145.1 Nocardioides sp.
GCCCTGGTCACCGTGAAGAGTGGTTTCGAGACCGCCGTCGCCGCAGCCCTCGGATCCGCTGCCGACGCGCTGGCCGTCGCCGACGCCGACGCCGCGGTCCGCACGCTCGACAAGCTCCGCGAGGAGGACCTCGGCCGCGCCGGGCTCCTCGTCGGCGGCGCCGCCGAGCCATCGGCGCAGCGGCCTGCGCTGGGTGCTGCCGACGCCTGGGCGATCGATGTCGTCGACTGCCCGAAGGACCTGACGCCGTCGCTCGCGCGACTCCTCGACAACATCGCGGTCGTCGCCGACCTCGAGACGGCGAAGCAGGTGGTCAAGGCCGAGCCCTCGGTCATCGCGGTGACCCGCGACGGTGACGTGCTCGGTGCGCACTTCGCCAGCGGCGGCGGCACAGCCGGCCAGAGCCTCATCGAGATCCAGGCCGCGGTCGACGAGGCCGGCACCCAGCTCTCCGAGGCGACTGCCCGCGCGGAGCGCCTGGTCTTCGAGACCTCCCGCGTGGAGGCCGCGCGCCTCGAGGCGCAGAAGCGCGTCGACGTGGCGCTCGCGCGGCTCCACGAGTCCGACGCCACGCTCGCCGCTGTGGCCGAGGAGCTCGGGCAGTACGGCTCCCAGGTCCGCGCGGCAAAGGGGGAGGCCGACCGCCTCGCCGAGGCGATCGCCAAGGCCGAGGAGGCCCGCGACCGCGACGTGGCCGGCCTCGCCGACCTCGAGGCCCGGCTCGCCGGCGCGGAGGAGGCGCCCGACGAGGAGCCCGACACTGCAGAGCGCGAGCGCCTGCTCGACACGGCCCGCACCGCCCGCCAGACCGAGACCGATGCCCGTCTCGCCCTGCGCACCTCGGAGGAGCGGTCGCGCGCCCTCCACGGCCGCTCCGACGCGCTGCTGCGCCAGGCTCGCCAGGAGCGCGAGCAGCGGGCTCGTGCCGCCGAACGCCGCGAGCGCCTGCTCCGCGAGGGCCGAGCCGCCGAGGCGGTGCAGGTCGGCGTACGCGAGGTGCTGACCCGGCTCGAGGAGTCGATCGAGCGGGCCTCCGAGGCCCGTGCCGAGGTCGAGCGCTCCCGCACCACCCGCGAGCACGAGCTGCTCACGGTCCGCGGCCGGCTTCGCGACCTGGGCCGCGAGCACGACGAGCTGGTCAACTCCGTCCACCGCGACGAGATGGCGCGCGCCCAGCAGAGGATGCGCATCGAGCAGCTCGAGGAGCGCGCGATCGACGAGCTCGGCGTCGCCGTCGAGGCGCTCGTCGAGGAGTACGGTCCCCACACGCTCATCCCGTTCACCGGCGAGCTCGACGAGGGGCAGGACGAGCCCGAGCCGGTCCCGTTCGTGCGCGAGGAGCAGCAGAAGCGGCTCAAGTCCGCCGAGCGCCAGCTCGCGATGCTCGGCCGGGTGAACCCCCTCGCGCTCGAGGAGTTCACCGCGATGGAGGAGCGTCACAAGTTCCTCACCGAGCAGCTCGAGGACCTCAGGAAGACACGGAAGGACCTCCTCGACATCGTCAAGGAGGTCGACAACCGCGTCGAGCAGGTCTTCGCCGAGGCCTGGGACGACGTGCGGGTCGCGTTCGACCACGTCTTCTCGCGGCTCTTCCCCGGTGGTGAGGGCCGGCTGATCCTCACCGACCCCGACAACATGCTCACCACGGGCATCGAGGTCGAGGCCCGCCCGCCGGGCAAGAAGGTCAAGCGCCTGTCGCTGCTCTCCGGTGGTGAGCGTTCGCTCGTCGCAGTCGCGTTCCTCGTGGCGCTCTTCAAGGCCCGCCCGAGCCCCTTCTACATCCTCGACGAGGTGGAGGCCGCGCTCGACGACACGAACCTCGGCCGCCTGCTGGAGATCTACGAGGAGCTCCGCGAGAACTCCCAGCTCCTGGTGATCACGCACCAGAAGCGCACGATGGAGGTCGGAGACGCGCTGTACGGCGTGACGATGCGCGGCGACGGTGTCTCCGCCGTCATCAGCCAGCGACTGCGCGGCGACGACTGAGGGAGTGGCCCGCCGGCCTCCATCGACCCGGCGTACGTGATCCGCGCCACGGCCGAGCGGGGAGTGCCGGTCGCGGATCGGAGAGTCGTCATGTCCGCATGGCACGATGGACGCTCACCCGGACCACTGAGAACTCGGAGATTCCCATGTCGGCCCTGCTGATCGTCGCCGCACTGCTGCTCTGCGCAGTCCCCGCCGCCCTCGTGCTCGTCTACGTCGCCTATCCGCAGCGCGGCGAGGAGCTGCCCGCCCGGTTCCAGTGGCTCGGCACCGCGCTCGCCTCGGGCCGTGACCGGCTTCCGATGCTGACCGAGGAGGACGGCGACCGCGTGGTCGCGTCCCGCCGCTGACCCCGCCTCTGGTTGGATGTCCGCCATGGATGTCACCGGTCTGCTCGCGCTCATCATCGGCATCGCAGTCATCGGACTGCTGCTCATCGTCGGGCTCGTCGGCACGACCCTCGGCCGCCGGAAGCGGCCCCGCGGTGGCACCTCGGTCATCGCTCCGCCGGCACCGGAGGAGCGCACCGACGGTGCGGTTGCGGTCCCCGAGGCCCCTGCGGTCTCGGCCGAGCCCCAGCTGGAGAAGCCGGAAGGCACCGCCAGCCGCCTGGTGCGGCTGCGCCAGCGGCTCTCCGGATCCCAGGGCACCCTCGGTCGTGGCCTGCTCGCCCTGCTCTCGCGCGACCGACTCGACGAGGACACCTGGGAGGACATCGAGGACACCCTCCTCACCGCCGACCTCGGTGTCGCGCCGACCCAGCAGCTGGTCGAGCGCCTGCGCACCCGCCTGCGCGTCGAGGGCAGCGAGGCGGGTGATCCCCGCGCGGTCCTGCGTGACGAGCTCATCGCGCTCGTCGACCCGGCCATGGACCGCCGCCTGCAGATCAGCGGTGCCGACGGCAAGCCGGGCGTCGTCCTCGTCGTCGGCGTCAACGGCGCCGGCAAGACCACGACCGTCGGCAAGATCTCGCGCATCCTCGTCGCCCAGGAGAAGTCGGTCGTGCTCGGTGCAGCCGACACCTTCCGCGCTGCCGCGGTCGACCAGCTCGCGACCTGGGGCGAGCGCGTCGGTGTCCCCGTCATCCGGGGCGCGGAGAACGGCGACCCCGCCTCCGTCGCGTTCGAGGCCGCCAAGGCTGCGGTCGACGGTGGCTACGACGTCGTGCTGGTCGACACTGCCGGCCGCCTGCAGAACAAGGCCGGCCTCATGGACGAGCTCGGCAAGGTCAAGCGCGTCATCGAGAAGCAGGCCCCGGTCACCGAGGTGCTGCTCGTCCTCGACGCCACCACCGGCCAGAACGGCATGATCCAGGCGCGCGTCTTCTCCGAGGTCGTCGACGTGACAGGCATCGTCCTGACCAAGCTCGACGGCTCGGCCAAGGGCGGCATCGTGGTCGCCGTCCAGCGTGAGCTCGGTGTCCCGGTCAAGCTCGTCGGTCTCGGCGAGGGCCCCGACGACCTCGCGCCGTTCGAGCCCGAGGCCTTCGTCGACGCCCTGCTCGGCTGACCTGATCGCCTGACCTGACTGACCGGTCAGACCAGACGGCTTCCGCCCCCGGCCGCTCAGCGTCCGGGGGTGAGTCGTCTCCGGACCACCCGGGCCAGCGCTCGTGCGAGCTGACGACCGCCGACCCCGTCGAGCCGCGGTGGCCGGGGTCGGGAGGCCTCCTCAAGGGCGGCGGCAGCAGCCGCGTACAGGCCGAGCAGCGCCTCGACGGCCGCGTCGGCGGGGACCGTGGGTGCCAACGCACGGACGTCGGTCTCGCCGGTGGCCGGCGTACGACGGAGCTCGTCCGGGTCCCCGACCACGCGGACGCCGGTGGCTGCCAGCGCCGTCGCGAGACGGTCGCCCAGCTCGGTGGCCGGTGCTGCGGCCCAAGCGGGGAGGCGGATCGGCCGCTCTGCGGGGCCGGGCCGGCGGTTGGTCACCATGTGGTGGACCGCGCCGCGGAAGACGAGCTGGCGGTGCAGGGACGGGTCGGCGTCCCAGTCGCGCAGGATCGTGTCGTTGATCCGCCGCAGGAGGGTGGCCTCCTCGATGGAGAGGCCGCGGTTGGCACCGCCCGGCACGGTGGCGTCGCGGAGCAGGCGCTCGGGCAGGCCGAGCAGGGACTCCGCGGTGCCGAGCAGGCGCTCGGGGTGGCTCGGCTCGAGGATGACGACCGTCAGGTTCTCCGGACCGAGCGCCGTCACCCAGCGCGTCACCAGGTCGAGACCGTCGCGCTGGTGGAACGGCCGGCTCAGCGCCGCGTTGTCGGGGTCGCGGAACGCCGTGCGGAGCGCTCCGTCCAGGTCGGCACCGTTGCCGCCCTTGAGGTTCTGCTGCCAGGCCGAGACCAGGAACTCGCCCGGATTGCGCAGCACCAGCAGTCCGTGCACGGGGTCATCGAGCTCGGCGGCGGCCCACTGCGCCCGCTGGAGATCGGTCCAGCAGATCGCCTCGTAGCTGAGCAGGACGCGGTGGTCCGGGTGCTCCCGCATCTCGCTGAGCACCGGCGGCCAGGCGTCGTGGGCCGGCTCGGTGCGCCCGAGGTGGGAGAGCGGGATCCCCGCGAGCCAGGAGCCCGCGAGCGCGTGGTCGGGCAGCGCACCCGGATAGAGCACGCCCGCGGAGAGCAGGGCCGGCCGGCTGGCAGCACAGGCCCGCTGGAGGGTGGTCGAGCCCGACTTGGGCAGGCCGATGTGGAGCAGCCGGCTCCGCTCGGGGAGTCGCAGGTCGGTCACTTCTGCTCCCGGTCGATCGCCGCGCGGATCTGCGCGAGGAGGTACGGCGCGAGCGTGCGGACGAACGTCGCGGTGAGGTGGTGGCTGTCGCGGTAGACGAGCACGTTGCCGATCACGAGCGGGCACCGGTCGTCGGCGCAGAAGGCCCCGGTCAGGTCGACCAGCTCGGCGCCGGCGAGCGCCGCGGCCCCACGCAGGGGGTCGTCGGTCGCCCATGCCTGTGTGGGGGAGAAGCGGCAGGCTGCGAGGTCCGCCAGGTCCTCGCCCGCGGCGAGGCACCCTTCGACCTCGGGCGGCAGGCCCGGGTTGTCAGCGATGGCGACGACGGTCGTGCCACGCGCGATCGCCGGTTGCCAGGCCGCCGCCATCGCGGCAGCCGCCGGGTTCGGCTGGCCAGCGGGCCGGGAGAGCTCGCGGCGGTTGGTCACGAGGATGACGTCGTACGGCGTGCCCGTGGTCAGCGGCTCCAGCCACGGCCGGTCGGCGGCACAGCGATCCGCGTCGAGCTCGCTGACGATCCACCGGCAGTTGCGGCCGACGTACGTGTCGAGCGACCAGTTCAGCCGCTTCAGCGCGGGGCGCAGTCCCGGCAGGAGGGCGGTGGCGTGGGAGTTGCCGACCAGCGCGACGCGCACCGCGTCCGGGCGACGCGATCCGTAGTGGCACGAACGGATCGGCACCGCGGAGGTGTCGGCGTCGCTGTAGCAGGCGTAGGCACCGCCGGTGTCCCGGAGGCGGGCGGTCGGGTCGGGCACGAGAACCCCGTCGAGGCGCGGGTTGGGACAGGCGCCGCGGTCACCGAGGACGGCCCGTGCGCCGAGACAGGCCGTCGCGTCGTCGAGCAGCCGCTGCGCCTGGCGGGCACTCGCAGCCGCGGCGTGGTCCTGGGCACGGATGCCGACCAGCGAACCGGCCACCACCACCGAGATCGCCGTCGCCGCGGCCAGGTAGGTCCAGCGGCTGCTGCGGACCAACGGCTGGTGGAAGCGGACCGGGTTCTCGACGCCGTGGAAGGTCACCCACGCCAGCAGCACGGTCGCCAGCAGCACGGGCACGCCGACGAACCACGTCGTGACCGCCCCGCCGACCACGATCAGCGGCCAGTGCCACAGGTAGATGCCGTAGGAGAGCGTGCCGAGTCCGCTCACCAGGCGGGCGCCCGTGAGCGTGCGGTAGCGACTGCCGGGTGCGGCGTCGCCTGCGGCGATCACCAACACCGCACCGAGCACGGGGGCGAGGGCCGCCCAGCCCGGGAAGGCGGTGTCAGGGGTGTAGAGGAGCGCGGTGCCCGCGATGGCGGCCCAGCCGAGCGTGCGGGCAGCCGAGGCCACAGGAGCGGGCAGCCGGCCGGTCCCCGACGAGGCCGCCCACGCCGCGAGCAGGCCGCCCGCAGCGAACTCCCACGCCCGGGTCCAGGTGGCGAAGTACGCCGGGCCGGGGTCGCGCGCGGTCAGCACGACCGAGGCCACGAGGCTGGCCGCCAGCACGCCGGCCAGGACGACGGTCGCCCACCACCCCGCCCCTCGTCGTACGCCGCGGCGCGCGGCGAAGCCGGCCAGGCGACCGGCGAGGAGCAGGAGCAGCGGCCACACGACGTAGAACTGCTCCTCGACCGCGAGCGACCAGTAGTGCTGGACCGAGGAAGGACTGTTCTCCGCGGCGAGGTAGTCGACGGAGTCGTGGGCCAGAAGCCAGTTCTCGACGTACAGCGCGCTGGCGACCACCTCCCTGAGCTGGACGACACGTTCGCCCGTGGGCAGCAGGAGCCAGACCGCGGCGGCGGTGGCGGTGAGCACGGTGAGGGCGGCGGGCATCAGGCGGCGCAGCCGGCGGCCCCAGAACGTGACCAGCCGGATCCGGCCGTGCTCCCGGAGCTCGCCGAGCAGGTGGCCGGTGATCAGGAAGCCCGAGATCACGAAGAAGACGTCGACACCGACGTAGCCACCACGCACCGCACCGGGCCAGACGTGGAAGAGCACGACCGCGGTGACGGCGGCGGCCCGGAGCGCCTGGATGTCCGTGCGGTGCTCCGTGCGGTGCGCTGTCACCGGGGGTTTCCGAGTGTTCACGGTGCCGCACCGTAGGGCCGCCAGGTGTCCACTTGCCGTCCGTACGGTGACGTCCCGTGAGCCTCAGGAGAACCAGCAAGGTCGTCGTCTTCCCGCGATGGGAGCAGAACCCCTACCTGACCCTGCTGACCCTTGCTGCGGAAGCGGACGGCTGGGAGATCACCGGACCGACCCGCCTGGAGGGGCTGGAGCACGCGGCCGAGCGGGAGGTCAGGGCGGGCGATGTCGTGCACGTCCACTGGACCGCTCCCGTCACCCGGCCCGCCCTCTCGCGTGCCGAGGCCCACGACCGTGTGGACCGCTTCGACGAGGCCGTCCGTCGGGCCCAGGCGGCGGGGGCGCAGGTGCTCTGGACCGTGCACAACGAGATCGCCCACGACTCCGACTGGCCCGATGCCGAGCTGCGGGTGGCCGAGGTGCTGGCCCGCCGCGCCGACCGCATCCTCCAGCTGCACGAGCACACCCGCGCGCACCTCGCCGCGGCGTACGACCTGCCCGCGGAGCGGCTCGTCACGCTGCCGCACAGCAGCTATGCGGGGGTGTACCCCGAGCTGCCGAGCCGCGAGGAGGCGCGCGCTGCGGTTGGCGTGCCGCAGGGCGTGCCCACGGTGGGCCTGATCGGCCAGCTCCGGCCCTACAAGGGCGTCGACCTCCTGCTCGAGGCCGCCGCCATCGCCTCGCGCGAGCTCCCGGACCTCACCGTGGTGCTCGCCGGACGCACCTCGGAGGAGCACCTCGCCGAGATCGACGCGCTCGTGCCGGAGGGGGTGCGGCTGGTGCGCCACCACGAGTTCCTCGCCGACGAGGAGATCGGCACGTGGGTGCAGGCGTGCAACGTGCTCGCGTTGCCCTACCGCCGCATCCTCAACTCCGGCAGTGCCCTGATGGCAGCCACGCTGGGGCGGCCGGTGATCCTCCCCGAGGACACCCCGCTGGTCCGCCTGTACGCCGACGAGCCCTGGTGCGCGTCGTACGCCGTGGGGCCGGGTGCCGCTGCCCGGCTCGCGGAGCAGGTCGTCCGGCTCGCGCCCGGTGACGAGGGTCGCGAGCGCGCCGCTCGCGCGTTCGCACAGCGCTACACGCCGTACGACATGGCGCGGGACTACCTCCGCGTCCTCGACGGGCTGCGCGACGGACGGGGGGAGGAGCGGTGACGACGACACCCGACCTCGCGGCCCCGGAGGTGTCGGTCGTGCTGCCGGTCCACGACGTGGCTCCCTGGCTCCGTGAGTGCCTCTCCTCGCTCCTCGACGACCAGGACGTCGCGCTCGAGGTGATCGCGGTGGACGACGGCTCCACCGACGGCAGCCTGGAGATCCTGCAGGAAAGGGCTGCCCGCGACCCGCGGCTGCGGGTCGAGCCGAACCCGGGCAGGGGAGGTGCGGAGGCCCGCAACCACGGTGCGAGCCTCGCGCGGGCCGCGCACCTGGCGTTCGTCGACGGTGACGACCTGGTGCCGCGGGGTGCCTACCGCGCGATGCTCGACTCGGCGCGCCGCAACGACGCCGACATGGTCGTCGGCTCGTATCTCAAGTTCTTCCCCAACCGGACGTGGCGACCGACCCGGACCTGGACGGCGTGGCAGTCCGACCGCGACGACGTCACGCTCGCTGAGGAGCCGTCGCTGCTGCGCAACCGCGCCTGCTGGAACCGTCTCTTCCGCACGGACTTCTGGGCCGCCTCCGGGATCACCTTCCCGTCGGTGCCACGCTCCAACGACGTCGTGCCGATGACCCGGGCGCTCCTCGAGGCCAAGCGGATCAACGTCATCACCGACACCGTCTACCTCTACCGCGCCCGGCCGGGCGCCACGTCGATGACCGCCCGCGCCCACGGCACCGCCAGCTTCCTCAGCTACCTCCAGCAGGAGCTCGCGTCGTTCCGGCTGACGACGGCCACGGGCGACCAGCAGCTCCGCGCCCTGCACGAGTCGCTCTTCCTCGTCGCCGACGGCTGGGTCCACCTGCGGACCTTCCTCGCTGCCGACGGCTTCCACTCCTGCACGCCGGCCGAGCTCGCCGAGCTCCAGGAGGCTTTCGGTGCGCTCCACGAGGCGATGACGCCGGAGACCGTCCTCGGCCTCGGACGGGAGCAGGCCTGGGGCCTGGCGCTCGCGTCCGCAGGGGAGTGGGAGCTGGCCCGCCAGCTCGTGCTCGCCCGCGCCGGCCAGTGCGAGCCGGAGGCCGCGCTCGCCGCCGTCGCGCGCCGCGTCGCTGAGGGAGTCGACCTCGAGGAGGCCCGCTTCGTCACCCGTGCTCTCGTCCTCGGCCCGCTCGCGCGCCGGAGCACGCCCGCCCTCGACGCCGCCGAGCCTCTGCTCGCGCACCGCGACCTGCTCGCCCGGCTGTACGACGAGGAGGCTCTGCACCAGCTGCTGCCGCCGGAGCAGCAGTTGGTCCGCGTCGTACTGGCTGGAGACAGGCAGCGCCTGACCCGCCTCCTCGGCGCACCACCGCTCCGGTTCGCCTTCCGGCGCGTCACGGTGGAGGAGGCAGGGCCGGTGGCCCGGGTCGTCCACCTCGGACCGGCGGGCAGCGAGGTCCGCTTCGTCCTCGTCGGTGACGACGGCAGCCGGATTCCGCTCGAGCCGGTCGACGTCCGCTGGGAGGAGGGGCCGATGATGGTGGCCCTTCCTCTGAATGACCTTCGCCGTCGTGGCTGGAACCTCCGCGTCGAGGCGGTGATCGACGGCGTCGTGATCGAGGCGCCCGTCGCGCTCTCGCCCCTCGCGCCCGAGGGCGGCGTGATCGAGGGCCGCCAGTTGCGTTACGTCCGCGCCGCGGGCCAGGTCGACGCGGCCCGGATCGTCGTGGGCCCGGGGCCCTGGCGACGCGCAGCGGTGCGCGTCGGCCGCCGTGCCCGGCGTACGGCGCGGCGTACGGCGGGCCGCCTGGGGCGCGGCACCGGCGGCGCGAGGGTGTGACGTGGGGTCGGGCTGAGGTCTTTACACGCGCGTAACAGGGGGGGCCCTGCGACCGAAACCGGCGGCAGCCACAGTGACTGCGTCGGCGGAGCAGTCCGCGCCATCAGGAGCAGGGAGCAGTGGTGAAGCTCGTGACCGCGGTCATCAAGCCGCACAAGTGGGAAGACGTCCGGGAGGCGCTCGAGACCTTCGGTGTGACCGGCATGACGGTCAGCGAGGTCTCCGGCTACGGGCGGCAGAAGGGCCACACCGAGGTCTACCGCGGTGCGGAGTACGACATCGCGCTGGTGCCCAAGATCCGGATCGAGATCGTCGTCGACGACGATGACGCCGATGACATCGTCGGCCTGGTCGTGAAGACCGCGCAGACCGGCCGCATCGGCGACGGCAAGGTGTGGGTCAGCCCCATCGGCACCGTGGTCCGCGTGCGCACCGGCGACCGTGACGAGGCGGCGCTCTGATCGCCTGACTCCCGCGCGGGCACCCGCCCGCCCCGTGACCTGTGAGGCACTCCGTGAGGATGTAACACGGGCTTCACGCATGCCGTGAGTTCCGTAACGTGTCCGTAACGCGCCTTTGTGATGGTTCCGCGCATGATCCAGCTGACTGCGGCCGTGTCCCCGGACACCGGCGACACCGCCTGGCTCCTCACCTCGGCTGCGCTCGTGCTGCTGATGGTGCCGGGCCTCGCGCTCTTCTACGGCGGCATGGTCCGCGTGAAGAGCGTGCTCAACATGATGATGATGGTCTTCGGCGCCCTGGCCGTGGTCATGGTCGTCTGGCTCTTCCTCGGCTACTCGCTCGCCTTCGGCGACGACCTCGGGGGTGGCCTGCTGGGTGATCCCACGCAGTACTTCGGGCTGAGCAGCCTCGTCGAGGCGCAGGAGGGCGCGACCGACCTGATCGTCTTCGCGGCGTTCCAGGGCCTCTTCTGCGCGATCACGGTCGGCCTGATCGCCGGTGCGATCGCCGACCGCGTGAAGTTCGGGACCTGGCTCCTCTTCGCCGGTCTCTGGACGGTGCTGGTCTACGCGCCGGTCGCGCACTGGATCTTCTACTACGGCGACGACACCCACGCGGGGGGCTGGATGTACGACCGCCTGGGTGCGCTCGACTTCGCGGGCGGCACGGCCGTCGAGATCAACTCCGGTGCCGCCGGCCTTGCGGCCGCGCTCGTGCTGGGCCGGCGTCTCGGCTTCGGCAAGGACCCGATGAAGCCGCACAACCTGACGCTCACGATGATCGGCGCGGGCCTGCTCTGGTTCGGCTGGTTCGGCTTCAACGCCGGCTCGGCGCTCGCGGCCAACCACACCGCGGCGATCGTCTTCGTCAACACGCTCATGGCGGGCTGCACGGGCCTGCTGGCCTGGACCCTCGTCGAGAAGGTGCGCGACGGCCACGCGACGTCGTTCGGTGCGGCGTCCGGAGTCGTCGCCGGCCTGGTCGCGATCACTCCTTCCTGTGGCGCGGTCTCGCCGGTCGGCGCGACCGTCGTCGGCGTCGTCGCGGGTGCCGTGTGCTCGGTCGCTGTGGGCTGGAAGCACCGCTTCGGCTACGACGACTCGCTCGACGTCGTCGGCGTCCACCTCGTCGGTGGCCTCGTCGGCACGCTGCTCATCGGTCTGCTGGCCAACTCCACGGTGCTCGGCTCGGACGTCGAGGGACTCCTGTACGGCGGCGGCTTCGACCAGCTCGGCAAGCAGGCCGTCGCCGCGGTGGCCACGTTCAGCTTCTCGCTCCTGATGACCGCCCTGCTGGTCTGGCTCCTCGACCGGACGGTCGGCTTCCGGGTCGACCCCGACGACGAGGCGCTCGGTGTCGACCTCGTCATCCACGCCGAGGCGGCCTACGACCTGCACCCGACCGGCGGGGCCCGTCCCCATGTCGGCCCGGGTAGTGGCACGCTTCACTTCTGAGCCCCAGACCCGAGCCCACACCTGAGCCCCACACCTGGGCATCGCGCACGTGAGAGAAGGACATCCATGAAGCTCGTCACCGCCGTCATCAAGCCCCACAAGTGGGAGGACGTCCGCGCGGCTCTGGAGACGATCGGCATCACTGGCATGACGGTCTCCGAGGTCAGCGGCTACGGCCGCCAGAAGGGCCACACCGAGGTCTACCGCGGCGCGGAGTACGACATCACCCTCGTGCCGAAGATCCGGATCGAGATCCTCGTCGACGAGGACGACGTCGAGCCGGTCATCGACACGGTCGTCAAGGCCGCGCAGACCGGCAAGATCGGTGACGGCAAGGTCTGGGTCAGCCCGATCGAGTCCGTCGTCCGGGTCCGGACGGGCGACCGCGACGAGGCCGCCATCTGACATCCTTCGCGCCATGACTGCGGAGGAACGCCAGCGTCGTACGGCGGCTGCCGACGAGCTCTGCGCCACGGCGTACGCCGACCTGGGCGGCCCCGACACTGGGGTCGCCCTCGTCGCTGTCGGGGGCTACGGCCGTGGCGAGCTCGCGCCGCACTCCGACCTGGACGTCGTGCTGGTCCACGACGACGACCTCGACCTGGGCGAGCTGGAGGAGAAGCTCTGGTATCCGTTGTGGGACTCCGGTGCGAAGCTCGACCATGCCGTCCGGTCGCTCGATCAATGCATCGCGGCGGGGGAGGCCGACCTGAGGGTCGCGCTCGGCATGCTCGACGCACGCCACCTGGCCGGCGACCCGAACCTCACCCTCCGGCTGCGCACGCACATGCTCGGGTCGTGGCGACGCGAGGCCCGGCAGAAGCTGCCCGGCTTCCACGAGCTGGTGCGCAGCCGGCACGCGATCACCGGCGAGCTGGCGCACGTCTCGGTGCCTGACCTCAAGGAGGCCGAGGGGGGTCTCCGCGATGCGACCGCACTCAAGGCGCTGGTGGCGACCTGGCTCGTCGACGTCCCGCACGTCGACGTCGAGCGCTGCCGCCAGGCCCTGCTCGACACCCGTGACGTCGCGCACGAGATCGCCGGACGAGCCTCCGACCGGATCACGCCCGAGATGTGGGGGCAGATGGCCGGACCCCTCGGCCTCGAGGACGCCCGCGCCGTGCAGGTGCACGTGCGCGACCTCGGCCGACGGCTCACCCACATCTCCCGGCTGACCTGGCACCGCGTCGACCAGGTGATCGCGCGCCCTGCCTCGCTGCGCGGCGCCCGCAAGCCCGACCTGGTCGGCATCGCGCCCGGCCTGGCCGTCTCCTCCGGCGAGGTCGTCCTCGCGCAGGGCGCCAAGCCCGAGGCGGACCCGTTCCTGCTGCTGCGCGCTGCCGCAGAGGCGGCCGAGCGGGCCCTGCCGCTCTCGCCCGCGACGGCGGCGCGACTCCTGCGCGCCTGTCCGGAGCTTCCCACCCCCTGGCCCGCCCAGGCCCGCCACCTGCTGGTCCGCCTGCTCTCGGCGGGACGCCCGATGCTGCCGGTCTGGGAGACGCTCGAGGAGACCCGGGCGCTGCAGCGGATCCTCCCCGAGTGGGACCTGATCCGCTCCCTGCCGCACGCCTCGGTGATCCACCGCTTCACCGTCGACCGCCACGTGGTCGAGACCTGCATCGAGGCCTCCGAGCTGATCCGCCGCGTCGCGCGCCCCGACGTACTCATGGTGGCCGCGCTGCTCCACGACATCGGCAAGTGCGAGGTCGGCGACCACTCGGTCGAGGGCGAGCCGATCGCACGCGCGGTCGCGGAGCGGATCGGCTTCACCGCCGTCGAGGTCGACCTGGTCGGCATGCTCGTGCGCTGGCACCTGCTGCTCAGCGAGACGGCCACCACGCGCGACCCCGACGATCCGGCGACCGTGCAGCTGCTGCTCGAGCACGTCCCGCACCCGGAGGCGCTCTCGCTGCTCGTGGCCCTGACCGAGGCCGACGCCCGCGCCGCATCGCCGCAGGCGTGGACCAAGTGGCGCGCCAGCCTGGTCCGCCACCTCGCGCAGCGGACGTACGCCGCGATGCTCACCGGCGCCTCCGACACCGAGGCCCTGACCGTCGAGGAGCCGACCGTCGAGGTGCCCGCCGAGCTGCTCGCGGACCCGACGCGCGTGCACATCGAGGTGGACCGCCACGCGGAGGGGGCCAGCGTCACCGTGATGTCGCGCGACCGCGTCGGCCTGCTCGCCGACGCGGCGGCGATGTTCGCGGTGCAGAAGACGTCGGTCAACGCGGCGAAGGTCTGGACCCAGGACCCGATCGGCATCTCCGTGTGGGAGACCGACGAGCAGCACCTCGATCCGGCCGTGCTCCGCACGCGCCTGGAGTCGATCGTGGACGGGCGGCTCGACGCACGCTCCCGGCTGGCGCGACCGCGACCGGGCCGCCTCGAGCCCACCGTGCGGGTGCGGCCGGAGGCGTCGGAGTCCGCGACGGTCCTCGAGATCCGGATGGACGATCGCCCCGGTGTCGTCTATCTGGTCTGCGCCGCACTTGCCTCGCTCGGGTTCTCGGTGCGGTCGGCCCACGTCTCGACGCTCGGCCCGCAGGCGGTCGACGTCTTCTACGTCATCGAGGCCGACGGCTCGCTGCCCACCGACGAGCGGGCCGACGCGGCGGCGTACGCCGTGCGAGAGGCCCTCGTGCGCACCGTTACCCTTGAGTCTTGACGTTTCCATAGCGTCATGGGATCTGGCTGCTCTCGCGACCACTTCCTATGACGTCCCGCTGCTCATCCGAGGGACCTGACACTTGTTCGCCACGCTCTCCGACCGGCTCTCCGACACCTTCAAGAACCTCCGGGGCAAGGGCCGGCTCTCCGAGGCCGACATCGACGCCACCGCGCGCGAGATCCGCATCGCGCTGCTCGAGGCCGACGTCGCGTTGCCGGTCGTCAAGGAGTTCACCGCGGCGATCAAGGAGCGGGCGCGCGGCGAGGAGGTCAGCCAGGCGCTGAACCCCGCCCAGCAGATCGTCAAGATCGTCAACGACGAGCTCATCGAGATCCTCGGTGGTGAGACCCGCCGGCTCCGCTACGCCAAGACCGGCCCGACCGTCATCATGCTGGCCGGCCTCCAGGGTGCCGGCAAGACCACCCTCGCGGCCAAGCTCGCGCTCTGGCTCAAGGAGCAGGGCAAGTCCCCGCTCCTCGTCGCCTGCGACCTCCAGCGTCCCAACGCGGTCAACCAGCTCCAGGTCAACGGTGAGCGGGTCGGCGTTCCGGTCTTCGCGCCGGAGCCCGGCAATGGCGTCGGCAACCCGGTCGCGGTCGCTCAGGCCTCCATCGAGGAGGCGAAGCGCACCCTCCACGACGTCGTCATCGTCGACACCGCCGGCCGACTCGGTGTCGACGCCGAGATGATGCAGCAGGCCAAGGACATCAGGGCTGCCGTCAACCCCGACGAGGTCCTCTTCGTCGTCGACGCGATGATCGGCCAGGACGCCGTCAACACCGCCCTCGCCTTCCAGGAGGGCGTCGGCTTCGACGGCGTCGTGCTCACCAAGCTCGACGGTGACGCCCGCGGTGGTGCCGCCCTCTCGATCCGCTCGATCACCGGCAAGCCGGTCATGTTCGCCTCCGCCGGCGAGAAGATGACCGACTTCGACCTCTTCCACCCCGACCGCATGGCGGGCCGGATCCTCGACATGGGCGACATGCTCACCCTGATCGAGCAGGCCGAGAAGGTCTTCGACCAGGAGCAGGCCGCCAAGGCTGCGGAGAAGCTCTCGGGCAAGGGCGACTTCACGCTCGACGACTTCCTGCAGCAGATGCAGCAGATCCGTAAGCTCGGGTCGATGTCCAAGATCATGGGCATGCTCCCCGGCATGGGGCAGTTCAAGGACGCCCTGGCCAACTTCGACGAGCGCGAGATCGACCGGATCCAGGCGATCATCCAGTCGATGACGCCGGCCGAGCGCGACAACCCGAAGATCATCGACGGCTCGCGCCGCCTGCGCATCTCCAAGGGTTCCGGCACCCAGGTCTCCGACGTCAACCAGCTGGTCGACCGCTTCCACGAGGCGAAGAAGATGATGCTGCAGCTCGCCAAGGGCGGCGGCATCCCCGGCATGGGCCCGATGCCCGGCATGGGCCCCGGCCCCGGCGCGGCGAAGAAGAAGCCGCAGGCCAAGAAGGGCAAGGGCGGCAAGCGCGTCTCCGGCAACCCGGCCAAGGCGGCCCAGCAGAAGGCTGCTGAGGCTTCCAAGGCTCCGGCAGCCGCCAATCCCTTCGGCCAGCCCGGCGGCTTCAACTACGAGGAGGCCGCCGCCAACCTCAACCTGCCCAAGGGCTTCGACGACCTCTTCAAGTGAGGGACTGATGCGGGTCCTCGTCGTCGACGGCGCGAACGTCGTCGGCGCACGCCCCGATGGCTGGTGGAAGGACCGTGCGGGTGCCGCCCGCCGCCTGCACGAGCAGCTGCTCGTCGCCGACATCGCGTACGACGCGGTGGTGCTCGTCCTCGAGGGGCAGGCGAAGGGCGGTGTGAAGGCCGGCCGGGACCGCGACGTACGCGTCGTTCACGCGCCACGCGACGGCGATGCCGCGATCCTCGACGAGGTCCGCGCCCTGGTCGCCCAGGAGCACGACGTGGTCGTGGCGACCTCCGACCGGGAGCTCGCCCTCCGCTCCGAGGCACTCCGGGCGCGCTCGGTCGGAGCGGCCTGGCTCCTCGACTGCCTCTGACGCGCGCAGCAGCTGCGCGTTCAGGTGCCCACACCCAATCCCGAGGACGCCCACAGTCCCCACACAGGGTGGCGCGGGACGTTGGTGTCCCGAGGGCGGAGGTGCCGCCCGGGAGTGGAGGACACCATGAGCAAGAAGTACGACGGCATCGCCCGCATCTCGGTGGCCGGCGGCATCGCAGCGGTCGGACTGACCCTCGGCGGCGTGGCGATGGCCAATGCCGCTGACGACACGAGCTCCGCGGGCACGACCACCTCATCGGCCGCGCGGGAGGGCTTCGGGCACCGGGGTGGCCCGGGTGGGGGCGACCTGGCTGCGGACCTCGCCGAGGAGCTGGGAGTCTCCGAGTCGAAGGTCTCCGATGCGCTCGACGCGGTGCGTGAGGACCTGCCCGCTCCGGAGCGCCCGGCTGCAGGAGAGCGGCCGACGCCGCCGACCGCGGCGGAGCGCGCGGCGCACGAGACGGCGCTTGCCGAGGCACTGGCCGGCGAGCTCGACCTGACGACGGCGAAGGTCTCCGACGCGCTCGCCGCGATGCACGCCGAGCACGAGGCAGCGCACCGCAGCGCCCTGTCCTCCCGTCTCGACGACGCCGTGGAGGCGGGCGACCTCACGGCTGCGGACAAGGCCTCGGTGCTGAAGGCCTTCGACGCCGGCGTGCTGGGTGGTCCGCGCGGCTGACCTGCCGAAGCGGCGCAGACCTGCACCGAAAGTGCAGCGAGGCGGCG
>NZ_DATIHB010000098.1:0-21164 GCF_035481145.1 Nocardioides sp.
CCGCCGATCTCGTCGTTCATCGCTGCAGTCATCGCCTTCCTCGCCGCGAGCCTCCTTCGCTGGCACGAGCGCAACGCCCGGCTCACGGCAGACCTGCGCGTCGAGACCGACGAGCTACGCACCCAGGCGACCTGGCTCGAGCAGCGCACGGCGCTCGCGCGCGAGCTCCACGACGTCGTGGGCCACCACGTGACCGCGATGGTCGTGCAGGCCGAGGCCGGCCAGGTGTCCGACCCCGAGCCGGCCCTGCGCCGCATCGCGGAGACCGGCCGCGCGGCCCTTCGCGAGCTCGACGCCCTCGTCGTCCACCTCCGCGACCCCGACGCGGCCATCGCCATGACGGCACCTCCGCGCCTGGGCGACATCGACGAGCTCCTCGCCGAGCCTCTGCGACAGCACGGCGTCATGGTCAGCGTCGACATCGATGCCGACCACGGCCTCGACGAGGTGGGCTCGCTGGCGGTCTACCGCGTCGCTCAGGAAGCGCTCACCAACATCACGCGCCACGCGAAGGCGACGAGCGCGTGGGTCGAGGTACGCCGGCTCGCGGCCCACGTCCGGCTGAGGGTGAGCGACGACGGCATCGGCCCTCCGGCGTACGTCGAGCGCGGAGCTGGCCTCGTCGGCATCACCGAACGCGTGGCTGCGCTGCAGGGCACGTTCGAGATGAGCACCCGTCCGGGCGGCGGGACGATGGTGGACGTCGTCCTCCCGGTGTCCGAGGCATGATCCGCGCCGCCGTCGTCGACGACCAGGACCTGGTCCGCGAGGGATTCAGCCTGATCCTGTCGGCCCAGCCGGACCTCGAGGTCGCGCTGCAGGCCGCCGACGGACAGGCGTTTCTCTACGGAGTACGTGCCGACCCGCACCTCGACGTCGCCCTGGTCGACATCCGCATGCCGGTGCTCGACGGGCTCCAGGCGACCCGCTCGCTCGCCACCATGGCGAGTCCGCCGGCGGTCATCGTCGTGACGACCTTCGACGACGACGCCTACGTGCTCGACGCGATCGCCGCCGGGGCGCGCGGGTTCCTGCTCAAGCGGTGCAGCGGGCGCGAGCTCGTCGACGCCGTACGCCGGGTCGCAGCGGGCGACTCGATTCTGTCGCCGCAGGTGACGGGCGCCGTCCTGGCACGCGTGCGCCAGACGTCGGGCGCGCAGCCCGGGGCGACCATCGCCGGACTCGACCTCACCGACCGCGAGCACGACGTCCTCGGGCTGATCGGACTGGGCCTGAACAACACCGAGATCGCGGCGCGGCTGCACCTGACCGTGAGCACGGTCAAGACGCACGTGGGCAACGTGCTGGCGAAGACCGGCAGCCGGGACCGCGTGCAGGCGGCGATCCTCGCGATCCGGGCTGGCCTGGGCTGACCGCCTGCCCGGTAATCCGGGAGACGCATGCGGAGTCGATGTGGTCTGGTGTCGCTGTGGGCACCTTCAACTGGGACTGGGCGAACGGCGGGCCGCCGGACGCGGCGTACAGCCGGGTCACGCGCGACCTCGCCGCGGTCTGCGCTGACTTCGTCGCCTGGCTGGACCGGCTGCCCGGGGAACTCGGGGCGACGTACGACTGCTCGACCTCCGTCGACGGTGGGGTCACGACCATCACTCCGTCCGATCGTGCCGCCTCCCCTCTCCGGCTCGAACGGCGTGAGCACGACGGCGGCGGCACGATCGTGGTCGTGGGGTTCGGCCGACAGTGCAGCGAGTGGGTCACCGACTGTCTGTGCGACGCCTGCGACGGAGACTCCGCTGAGTTCATCGAGGCCGCCGAGGACCTCGTCGCCGTCGTCACCGGTGGTTTCGACGAGTTCCGCCGGGACCACGAGGAGGGCTACCTGGCGCAGGGCCGCGGGGGTGCCTCATCCTCCGGGCCGGGGGTCACCGGCGAGTTCTTCGAGGTCACCTGGACGCCGTGGCGACGTCGGTGACCGAACAGAGCGAGCATCCACCAGCGCGCGGCCGCGGTGCTATACGGCGAGCAGGCATCATGGCCGTGTGAACGACCAGATGACGGAGCTCGTCGAGCCTGCTCTCGAGCTGTATTCAGCGTGGGCAGAGTGCGTTGCCGACTATGACCGGTACGACGACATGAACGGCTCAGGCTGGTGGTGGATCGACGCCTTCGGTGCTGACCTCGACAGCTGCCGGGCGTTGATCGCCAAGGCTGACCAGTTGCGAACGAACCCGCCCGAGGGCCTGGTCGTGAGTGACTGCTACTGGATCGCGCACGGCGGCGAGGTCATCGGCTTCCTGATGCTGCGCCGATCGCTCGACAACGAATTCCTGCGAACCGAGGGCGGACACATCGGCTACAGCATTCGGCCGAGTCACCGCCGACGAGGACATGCCTCGCGGGCCCTCCGCCTGGCCCTGGACGCAGCGAACTCCCTCGGCATCGACCGCGTGCTCATTACCTGCGAGGAGGAGAACGTCGCCTCTGCACGCACCATCGAGAGCCAGGGTGGCGTCTTCGAGTCGACGTACGCCGGCAAGCGCCGCTACTGGGTGGAGACGGCCGTCGTCGACTGATCGACAGTCCGCGCTACGCAGCGTCGTACGGCTGGGGCGCTCGATGGCACGATCACGGTATGGACCCGTCCGGATTGTTGGCGCAGCGATTGCTTGGCGTCGTGACGATCCTCGGTGGCGTGTTCGTTCTCTCGCAGACCCGCTGGACTGCGCAGGGGTTCTGGTGGCACTGGTCGCTTGCAGGGGGCGTGCTGGGTGGCGGGCTGATCGCCCTCGGACTCCTCTGCTTGGCCAGAGCAGGCCGTCGCTAGTCGACGCGCCCGGCAGCACAGGCGCAGCGCCGTGAGCGACCGACTCGGCCGGTGCCAGCCCCTTTTGCCCGCGTGACCGGATCTCGGCAGAACCGGCGATCCGCGGCATGTCCGCACATGTCAGCGAAGGCGGGCATCCATCTCTTCACTCAGGGCGGCCAACGCCGCCCATCGGTCGTCTTCGCCGACCGCGAGGTTCGACGGCAAGGACTTCTCCGGCAAACGACGGACCCGCGCGCAGGGTCGGGGTCGGCCCTCGAGATGCTCGATGGCGGCCAGGAGAATCGCGGCCGTGTGGCCGCTCGGCCCGGACGGCCAAAGCCGAACCGCCTCACCGCTGAGGCTGAGTTCACCGGCTCGCATGCCGACGTCGGCGCATTCAGCGGGGCTCATCGCAGCGGCGCGTTCTGCGAGGTCCGGCTCTCCAAAGCGCCACAACTCACGCGCGTAGGACACCGCTGGCATCGTGATCACGAATCGGCCCACGGCTGACAGTCTGGAGCTGAGCACGGTGATCTGTCATCGGCAGGACCGGCCTATTCGCGGCAGGGCAGGCGGATCAGTTGGCGTCCGAATACGCGAGGTGTGCGCCGCAGTGGAGGCACCGAAACAGGTATCCGGTCAGGTCGCCGTCGCGTCGCATCATCTTGATCTGCCGGTCGGCTTCGTCTTCGCCCACGCCGATTTCCGCGAGGTCAGCCCGCAGCGACTCGATTGCGTCCGGCAGGTTGGCGACGTCCGCCCACCCGACAAGTCCCAGGAAGGCCGCCGCGTCAGAGCAGTGGTACATCCAGTGCTCTTCCTGCCAGCCGATGAATCCAGGCGTTCGCTGAGATACCTCCTCGAGCACTGAGGCGGGGACATCGTCCGGCACGCCCCACCCAATGTCGGTGAACTCTGCGGGTCCGTCTGGGTGAGCCAGTCGAGCCGCCGCCGTTCCGTCGGCGATGCATCGAAGACACAGCACCTCGACCTGTCCACCGCAGATCGAGCCTCCGGCGTACTTGTACCCGGCGGGCTGGCTGCAGACCTCACAGGTCTCGTCCGATGCGACGGCCGACCCGGTAGCCACCGGGTCCGGGTGGTATCTGAAGACAGGGAGCGCTGGCACGAACCGAGCATCGCAGCCCGCATGGCAGAAACTCGGCACAACCGAGCTACTCGCAGCGTGGCCGATCGACCCGAATCAGTCCTGGCGGGCCATCTGAATGCCGCGCGCAACCGCACCGGCGACGAGCAGGTAGACCCCGGGCGCGGTGAAGATGAGCGTGAAGATGATGAAGATCTCGGGATCCTCGTTCAGGTTCAGGAACAGCTGGCTGCCAACGGCGAGCAGGACCATTGCAATCAACAGGTAGGCGGCAGGCATCAGCCCCGGCGCGTCGTTCGTCATGGCGCGACCATAATCAGCAACTGCTCGAGAGTGTCGTAATCGCAGCATGACAGGTCGGATCGGTGCGGCAGGATTCATCGCGTAAACATCGAGGCAGCTGCGCCGTCGGAGTACCTCGGGTCAGACGCGATCGTGGAGACTGATCACCCGGAGATCCGCAGCCTCGCGGCGAGCCTCCGTGCGGGTGCCACGAACGATGCAGACTTCGCGCGCCGGGCGTTCGAGTGGGTGCGCGATGAGGTTCGGCACTCAGTGGATGCGCAGGACCCCCGCGTGACTCTCACGGCGACCGAGGTTCTCAACCATCGCGTTGGGCTCTGCTTTGCGAAGTCCCACCTGCTCGCGGCTGTTCTACGCGCCGGATCCGTACCAGCGGGGCTCTGCTACCGGCGCTTTGTCGAAGACGGTCAAGCGTTTCTGCACGGCCTGGTCGCGCTCTACCTTGACGGTGCGTGGCATCGGGTTGATCCGCGCGGCAACAAGCCGGGAATCGATGCGCAGTCTCCCTCGGCACCGAGCGTCTCGCGTGGACGGTCGACCCTGCTCAGGGCGAGCAGGATCTGCCAAGGCTCCACGTGCAGCCAGCAAAGACGGTCGTGGATGCCCTCAGGACAGCAGACGACGCTCTTGACCTTTGCGCGAACGGACTTCCGTCCTCGACCTGAAAACGACGTCCCAGCGGCATGACAGACCGAATCAGGCTGCCTACTCGCCGCTCGTCACCCGCCAGGCTGGAAGTCGGTGAGGGCGAGAGTTGCACAGGCCGTCGGAAGGCTGCGCTTCAGGGCGGGAAACTCATCTCGCATCGCGCTTCCGCCGTCGACCTCGTCACCGATGCGGATGCGCTGAGCCCCGGCACGGATCTCCAGGTCTGCACCCTCGCCATGGACTCGTGTGCCGGATGGACACACGACCATCACGATATCGGTGGCGCTGTTGGACGACTGTCGCAGGCCGACACAACCCTGGGGAGTCAGCACCACCGTGCCCCCGAACCCGACGCCAGCACTGATCCGCTGGGTCCACGGAATGTCCCAGTACGGCCGGCCCTCTACCGCAGCGACGGCCTCGCCGGCACGGACCACGCGATCGTCGATCGGCCGCGTCTGCCAGGCGATCACCGAGGCCGGCCCCAGTACAGCCCCGAGGCACAGACCAAACAGAACCTTCGCAGCCGCTCGCATGAACGAACTATCCAGCCGCGGCACGTCTGACGTAGGCGTAATGATGGAACTGACCGACCGCTCTACCCGCGGCAGATCCGGGCAGTTTGAGCGTGCTCAGCCTTGAGCCCCGCCAGCCTCGAGACCGCCCCAAACGTGCACACTCCGACCGTCGAAGGACTCGCTGCCAAGCGTGGCTCGGATCGTGAAGGCCACGCGGGGTTCGGGATCGCACGTCGCTTCAATGATGTTCAGGTGACCGGTCGAAACCTCCGCGTGGCCGGAAACACTGTTCGGTCCTTCCGGGTCGCCGCCAAAGACGGTGACATCCGGCGGTCCGTCGTCGAAGTTTCGCTGCTTCAGCGAGAACTCCCGACGGCCCTGAGTACCCGGAATTACCTCCACATAGAGGAACGGCTTCCGAAGTTTGCCTTTCCGAAAGGCACTCCGATAGTCCGCAGGCGCTGTCAGGCGGACGACCTCTGTGTCGCCTGCACCTGCATCAGATATGGAGCACTCGGCGACGGCATCGTGGAACTCGTAGGTGGAACCCCCGTCCCGCGTGAGGATCAGACCTTCCTTGCCAACCGTGGCCACCTTCTCCTTCGGCTCGTTGGGAGCCTGCTGCTCCGTGCAGCTCGTGACGGCAAGCATCAGGACGAGGGTGAGTACAAGGCGCGGCATTGCGCCAGTATGTGCGGGCCCGGCCTGGCTCGGCTGAGGTTTTTGCCGACTTCGTTCGGTGGCGTGCGCCTCCGGTGCGCGGGTCTCCGCATCGCCAAGCACGACCGCGCCCAACCAGCGGCATGTCCGCTCGGATCGCTACCTCAGATCCTTAAGCATGTGGACATCGTCGCGGCCCTCGCTAGGAACTCCCTGCCAGCGGAAGATCTCGACGTAGCCCGCCTTCTTGTAGAACTCAGGCGCCTGGAAGGTGAAAGAGGTCGTGAAGATGCGCATACATCCGCGGCGTCGTGCTTCGACCTCGAAGGCATCAAGGACCGATCGGCCCAGCCCGCTGGAACGCCTAGCCTCATCGACCCACATCATGCCGATTCCCGCGGCTTCGCCCCATGTCCAGCCGGAGGCACCAGCCACCAACACTCCGTTGTCCTCGACGCTGACCGTCAACTCCTCGGCCGCTAGTGTCCCGCTCGTTGCGTTGGTGTTGTGCTTGTCCAACTCATCGCTGAGTCGCTGCTCCAAGGAAGGGTCGCCGCTTCCGATACGCGTCGTCAGCCTGTCCACACCCGAATCCTTGCACACTGCAGCCGTCCGGTCAGGCGACCTAAATTCGGCAGAACCGAACTACTCGCGGCATGTCCGCGCGTTGTGCAGCCGCGCAACGCCCCGATGTTGCGGCACGGCTAGAACGTCACCGGCTCCCAAGTCGCCGCCTCGCGCCAGCCTTGGATGTCGAAGGTCCAACCCACGATGAGAGCGTGCGCAGCCCGCATGTCCGGGGCGGTTGTCCGGAAATGGCGGTCTGCTCCGCCTGCGCGGTATTCAACGAGGTACGTGCCGTCGTCGTTTCGGCTCGACTGCGCGTAGGTATGGCCACTCGGATCACGGAGGTCGTCAACGATCAGATACCCGCTTCGGCCCGATTCGAGGTCATCGAACAACATGAACAGGCCATCATCCGAGGGGTCGTTCATCACCTCGCCCGACTCAAGCTCGGCCCTGTGCGTTGCCGCAATCGTCCCCGTGGTCGTGCGCGTGGATGCGTTGAAGGGTTGCTGCTTTCGCTTGAAGAGTCGTGAAAACCAGCCGGATTCTTGCGATCGCTTCTCCGCCTGAAGATGCTGGGCCAGGGCCGCATAGGCAGATGCCGACACCGTGGCGGCGGGGACTGCCTGAGCATCCGGCAGCAGTTGCTCGATCTGGGGGTCGAAGCAGACAAGGCCCAGCGAGTCTGCGATCTCAGCGAGCACGTCGCGGGCGTATTCCGCACCGGAGAACGTCATCGGCAAGTAAATGAGGTCACCGACTGCCTCGCCCTCCAGCGGCGACGACGCCCAGGGGCACTCGGGGCCGGAGTTGTCGTCCAGCTCTGGGAAGCGGGCTAGGGCTGCTTCGACGAAGGCCTTGATGCGCTCAGTCGGAGCAGCAGGCTCGTCCGAGCCGTCAAGGGCCTCCTCCATCGCGTCCATGCGGCGCTCATACTCTGCGGAGGCGTCGGCGTTACTTGCGGGCTTGGGGCCGTCCCAGACAGCCAAGTCGTACGACATGTGCCGCATCGTGGCACCCCCTCCGCCGCCGCGCTAGCGGCTTGCTGGAAACAACGCGGCATGTCTGACCGGATTGGGTTGGCGGACGAACCGCCTCATGCAAAAGACCGCGCAGCCCTCCACTAGCCGCCACTATCAGTCCATGAAGAAGGTCATCCTCGCGATCGCGGTGCTTGCACTAGTGGCCCTCGCGCTGGCGAGTTGCCCGACCTCCCAAGGCAGCCTCAAGAAGGACGCCCAAGGCATGCCCGGCGTCGTGTCGGCCGAAGCCTTCGAGGCGGAGGGTGACGATGCGATTCCCTTCCAGAACATCCCGAAGGAAGTCCGCGTCGTGATTTCGCGCCACGCCACGGCGGCCGAGATCCTGAACGTCGTAGCGAAATACGACGACGAGGGCGACAACCTCAACGGTGTAGAGGTTGTATTCCAAGGCGACCGGCACCGCGTCGCTTTCTACGGTGACCACGCCTCTACCGCCATGATCGAGGACTTTGCATCCGCGTACCACGACCCCGCCGTCACGTCGTATCAGATGACTGGCTCGCGGACGGGGTTTTGGGTCGATGAACGCCGCGAATCGACGTCTCTGCCCGAGCTCGTAGCGACTGCTGAACGCAAGTTCAAGATTGCTGGCGCCGATGCGGTCTATGTCAGCGCCGGACGACGACTCGGGGTGAGTCTGGACCCCGGCAACGGTGACGTGAGCGTCGCGCGCGCCCGGATCGCATTCGCGCTGGACTTGTTGAAGCGGGTGCCGTTGACCGGCGCGGTCATCGACGGGCGCGACAGTCTGGTCCTGTTCGTCGCACCGACTGATCTCGTGCGCACCGAGCGGTGGGTGCGCTCGCATGCGAGCACCCAAGTTGGTGACGTCAAGGTCAATCCGAAGGGTCCGTCACCTTGGTGATGTTTTCCACCTGAGGACCGGCGGGTCGCAGAACAACAGAATCCACCGACGGGACGCGCCCTACTTCCCGCAGAACCGAACGACTCGCGGCATGAGCGGTCACGCGATGCCGAACTCGACGCGGCATGTCCGCTTGATCTTGGAGCGTGCTACCAGGCGAGCTGTTCGCCGGAAACGCGCCGGAAGTCAGGTGACGTCCACCTGTCGGAGTTCAGGAGTTCGACCAGCTGTGCCGCCGCCCCCCGAGGTTCAGTCTGGGCATCGCGCTGGCCCAACGCAGTCGCCAGCTCACCTGGATGCACGGCAAGGACCCGAACATGCGGGCTCAGTTCCTCGCTGAGGCAGATCGTCGCCATGTTCTGAGCTGCTTTGCTGATCCGATAGGCATACGAGGTCCCAAGTTCGCTGTAGAGCCCCGAGCTCTGGTCGTTGAGTGAGGCCAGCCGAGAGGAAACGTTCACGACGACGGGTGCGGTCGCCGCACGCAGGTTGCCCTCAAGGGCCTGTGTCGTCCGAACGACTCCACCGAGATTGACTTGCATGACCGCGTCCAGGGCGTCGAGGTCGACTTCGCTCAGACGTTGTTGGTCGGAGCCAGCCCCTGCGTTGTTGACGAGGAGGTCTACTGGCGCATCGCCAACGGCCGATCGAAGTACTGAAACGTCAGGGTCCGTGACGTCCCAGTTGACCCACTGGACACCGGCACGGGCGGCCTGCTCCGAGCGGACCACGCCGATCACCGCCCAACCATCGTCGGCCAGGCGGTCAACCAAGGCGCGGCCAAAGCCGCGGGATGCTCCGGTGACGACCGCGCAACGCTTCGCTCCCACGCCGCCATTCAACCGCCCTGAACAGGGTGCACGAGAGCGCCACGCGGAGACGCGCGGATCGCGGCAGATTCGCTCGGGCCGCAGCGCACGCTATGCGGCATGCGCGGTTAGTTGGTCAATAGGGCCCGTACTGCACGACACGCCCACGCTTCTTCCAACCTGGTGTTGGCAGCCACGACACGTATCCGGTCTCCACTGCGGAAGATCCGTCAGCGAGCGTGACCTCGACTCGTGACCGCCCGCGACCGAAGGTCTCGCGCACCCTCCCGGCCATCACGCTACGCACGACGTCCTCGAGAAACGCGATGGCACCTTCGTTCAGTTCGAGTTCCCAGCGACCGCCATGCGTGCCGACCTCAAGGATCAATTCGTCGCCAAGGTCGGTCCACGACATCGAGCGCGCCGCAGGCGAGCGCGGATCGACATGGACCGTGCTGATGGTCGTTCCCTCGTAGGTCTCAACCTCGACATCAGCGAGCGTCCGAGCCTCGTCCTCAAGGTCTCGAAGCCTGGCCCTCAGCTGCTCGTCAGATGTCGGCACAGGCCGATCCTGCCAAGTCGAATCTGCCGGTGCCACATGCGACGTCACATCGGCAGATCCGTGCACTTCGCAGCGTCGTACGGCTCAGGTGCTCGAGGCGCTGAAGACACGTAGGCATGCCCGACAGGCCCAGCCCCGGAGCACCCTCAGGAAGGCTCCGCAACCACCGCATCGAGGTCGATCCCGATCGGTGACTTCACGGGAATCTCGCCACCCGCGACGACCGCACGCGCGAGCGGCCGCAGCAGCTCCATCAGCTCGTCCAGCTCGGCGTCGGAGAGCGTCGCGTAGGCAACGGCCGCGAGCCGGTCGGTCTGCTCCTCGATGACCGCCTTCACGTCACGCCCCAGCTCGGTCGCCTCACCGTCAGCGACCAGCCCGCGCAGAGCCAGGTCCTCACAGAGCGCCTCCCACTCCCCCTCGCCGAGCTCGCGCGCCGCGGCGTACACCTCGGCGGGGGTACCGCTCGTCAGGGCGTGGAGGACGTGCGCCTCGCGGCCGGTGATGCCGGCTGCGGTGAGCACGGCGACGTGGCCGTCGCCGCGGTGCTCGCGCAGGAGGGTGGCTGCGTGCCAGAGCAATGCGAGCGGGGACGACGGCACCGGGACCGAGCGGTTGGCGGCGAAGAGGGCGCGGCCCTCGATCGGTGTGTGGGAGGCGGCGCGCATCGCCAGCTCCGCGGCCCGGACCACCCCCTCTCCCTCAGCCAGGCCCGCCCCGACCAGCCGCCGCAGTGCCGCAACCGACCCGTCGAGACGCGCACCGAGAGCCGCGGCCGGCGGAGCAAACGACCAGGCGTCGGGCAGCGCACGCGCCACGTGGGAGAGCGTGAAGTTGTAGAAGAGCGCGTGGACCAGCTCGGGCGACGCCGCACCGAGGGGTGCCCCGCGACCCGCGAAGTAGCCCATCCAGAAGCCGCGGTACCCCGCCTCCTTCAACGCAGCCAGCGGCTCGGGCGAGAAGTAGGTGACCGCGTGGAGCGGCTCGAGCAGGGTCCAGAGCGCACGGGCGGCCGCGGGGCGGTCGGTCATGCCGCTCCCTCCCCCGCCGCCGCGAGAAGGGCCCGCTCGTCGTCGTCGCTCAACCCCGCACCGCGTACGCCGGAGACCGGCCGCGACTCCTCCCACGCCAGCGTGTCCGCGAGCGTCTCCTCAAGTGGCCGCGGACGCAGGCCGGCCGCCAGGATCCTGTCACCACGGTGCCCGGCGAAGCCCTGCCAGTCGGGGTCGGCCAGCCAGAGCGGCAGCGAGCGCGGCCCTGACCACTCGGCGACGCCCCGGTCGCTGAGCCAGGCGTCCTCCACGCGTACGACGGGGCCACCATGCCCCGCCACCGAGCGCGCGGCGTCGAGGTGGTCCTGCAGCGTGCCTCCGTTGGCGACGGCGTCGTAGATGCCGGTCGCACATGCACCCGAGACCGCGGAGACGAGCCAACGAGCCAGGTCCCGCACGTCGATCAGTGACGCCGCCACGCGCGAAGCGGGCGCCAGGACAGCGCCGGAGGGATCAGAGGGATGGGCGAAGCGCCACGGCCAGTAGCCGGAACGTCCGCTCACATCACCCGGTCCGCCGATCAGGCCGGCGCGCGCGATGACCGCGCGCTCCCCCAGCCCGGCGAGGACGGCCTCCTCGCAGGCGACCTTGCCGGCGCCGTACTCCTCGGGGGTCGCCCCGACGACGTCGGCCGTTGCCGGCGCAAGAAGCGCGGCGGTCTCGTCGGCACCGACCTCGGCGTGCGAGGCGTAGACGTTGCCGGTCGAGACGAACGCCCAGCGGCCGGCATGGTCGGCGAGCCGCGAGACCGCTCCCCTGACCTGCCCCGGCTGGCGCGCGACGTCGACGACGCCGTCCCAGTCGGTGCCGGCCACCTCGTCGTACGCGTCATCGCGATCGCGATCGGCACGGACGACGCGGACGCCGTCGGCGTAGCCGCCCGAGCTCCCCCGCGCCAGGCAGGTCACGTCGTGCCCGGCCGCCACGGCCGCCGTGGCGACCTCCCGTCCGACCCAGGCGGTGCCGCCGAGAACCAGGATCCGCATGGTCCCGACCCTAGCCACGCACCTGCAACACGACCTCACCGAGGACGCCGACGGCGTCGGTGAGCTGCGCATCGCTGAGGTACGGCGCGGGGCCGAGCCGCAGGTGCGTCCCGCGGCTGTCGGTGAGGACGTCGCGCTCCGCCAGCAGCCCCTGGATCTGCGCCGCGTGGGGCGTCTCGAGCGAGAGGAAGCCCCCGAACCCCTCCGCAGGTGTGCTCCGGTCGCGGGTGATCACGTGGTCCGGCGCGTCAAGCGCGTCGAAGGCCGCGACGAGCAGCTCGCGCTGGCGGCGGTACGACGAGGCGAGCACGTCGACCGTGAGCCCCTGCTCCTCGAAGAACCGCAGGACGCGGGCCGCGCGGTAGTGCGAGGTCGGGTCGTAGGTCGACCCGGCGAAGCGGGCCGCACCCGGTCCGTAGACCACGCCGTCGGCAGCACCGGCACCCGACAGCGCCCCGAACTCGGCGTACCAGCCGGTGACGACGGGCCGCAGCGACGACGCATGCGGGGGCAGGCGCAGGAAGCAGTTGCCCTCGCCGAGCTGGAGGTATTTGTAGCCCCCGCCGACGACCCACGCGTCGGCGAGGCCCGCGTCGTCGAGCGACAGCGGCAGCACGCCGAGCTGGTGGTAGGCGTCGACCAGCAGCTCCGCACCAACCCGGGCACAGGCCGCTGCCAGCTCGCCGAGGCCCGGCACGACCCGAGAGGTCTCGAAGAGCACCGAGGAGGTCAGCACCGCAGCGGTCCTCTCGTCGACGGCCGCACCCAGCCGCTCGGCGAGCGTCGACACAGGTGAGGAAGGCACGACGACCACCTCGACGCCGGTCTCCCCCAGCCGGGCCAGCTGGCGCCGCGCGGAGTGGAACTCACCGTCCGTCGTCACCAGCCGGGGCCGCCGCTGCAGGTCCAGGGCGGAAAGGAACCGGACCACGAGCTCGTGGGTGCTCGACCCGAGGGCTATCTCCGCGCCTGGATCGCCGAGCAGGCACCGGAAGCCGTCACGCACGGCGTCGGCTCGGTCGAAGGCCCGCGACCACTTCTCGTCGACGAGCGCCGCCGCATCGGCGTACGCCTCCTGCATGCCGAGCAGCGCGACGTCGGGCCAGGCCTGGTGCGAGTGGCCGGTGAGCAGCAGCCGCTCGCTCACCCGGAAGCGTGCGTAGTGCGGGGCCAGCCGGGCAGCCAGCTCCCCGAGCGCTCCGCTCACAGCGAGCTCCGGATCGCCCAGAGATCGGGGAACATCGGCCGGTCGAGCGTCGTGCGGAGGTACGCCGCGCCTGCGGATCCGCCCGTGCCCGGCTTCATGCCGATCGTGCGCTCCACCATCTTCACGTGCCGATAGCGCCACTCCATCACCCCCTCGTCGAGGTCGACCAAGCGCTCGGCGACGCGGACCGCGTCACCGTCGTCGGCGTACGCCGCGAGCAGCACCGTCTGGATGTCCTCACGTGGCTCGACCGGCGCGGTCACATCGGCGCGCGGGGCGGCGGCGTACCCCTGTCGGGTGAGGTAGGTGACGAACGAGTCGTAGAGCGAGGGGCGTGCCATGGCTGCGGCGATCCGGTCACGCTGGGGACCCGCCGGGTAGTGCTCGAAGACCTGCGGGTCGCGGCGGCCCAGGACCGCCTCGAGCTCGCGGAACTGCGCGGACTGGAAGCCGCTCGACTGGGCGAGCCGTCCGCGGAAGCTGGCGAACTGCCGCGGCGTCATCGTCTCGAGCACGTCGACCTGGGCCACGATCGTCTTGAAGATCGTCAGCACCCGGCGGAGCGCGCCCTCCGCCTGGGGTGTGTGGCCGCCCTCGAGCATGCACTGCAGGTGCGCGAGCTCGTGGAGGAGCTGCTTGAACCACAGCTCGTAGGTCTGGTGGATGACGATGAAGAGCAGCTCGTCGTGCTCGTCGGAGCGTGGATGCTGCGCGGCGAGCAGGTCGTCGAGGGCGAGGTAGGAGCTGTAGGTGACCGCGGGGTGGGCGGCACCGGTGTCGGTGTGGGATGTCACCCGGCCATCATGCTCGTCCCTTGCACCCGGCGGGAGGATCGCCCCATGGACGCGCGTGAACGGCTCGAGCAGCAGCGCGACGAGACACGCCGCCGGCTCGCCGGGCTGACCGGTTCGTACGACGCGGTCGTCGCCGCGTCGTACGACAGCAACGCCGACGACGAGCACGACCCGGAGGGCGCGACGATCGCGTTCGAGCGCTCGCAGGTCGGTGCCTTGATCCGGCAGGCGCGCGAGGGGCTGCTCGAGGTGGAGGCCGCGCTGGCGCGGGTTGATGCGGGCACGTACGGCGTCTGCGAACGCTGTGGTGAGCCGATCGGCACGGAGCGCCTCGAGGCGCGTCCCGTCGCGCGGCTCTGCATCGGCTGCGCCAGTCACCGGCGATGAATTCTTCACCCGAGTGAAGAGTTGGCCGACGCGTGTCAGGCTGGCTCGTCCACCGGCGGGCCGTCGCCGCCAAGTGCGCGCTGCATCCAGAGGACGTCGTGCCAAGCGCCGTGCTTCCAGCCGATCCGCTCGTAGGTGCCCACGGGGCGGAAGCCCACGGCCGTGTGCAGCCCGACACTGGCCGGGTTCGGCAACGCGATGCCGGCGCACGCCATGCGATAGCCCCGCCGCTCCAGGTCGGCGAGGAGCGCGGCGTACAGCGCTCGGCCGACTCCCCTGCCCGCGTTGCCCGGCCCGACGTACACGCTGACGTCGCACGCAAAGCGGTACGCCGCGCGGTCGCGGTGCCTGCTCGCATAGGCGTAGCCGATCACCCGGCCCTGCCCGTCGACCGCCACGAACCACCGGATCGACGCCCCGATGCGGCCCGCCATGTCGGCTCCAGTGGGTGCCTCGGTCTCGAAGCTGACCGCGGTGTCCTCCACGTACGGCCGGTAGATCCCGGCGCACGCCGCCGCGTCCGCGGACGTGGCGGGCCGGAGCCGGACGTCGTGGTTCATGCCGCCATCCTGCCGGTGCGGTTGATCAGGTCGGTCGGCGCTCAGTGCAGCGTGTCCCCCGGCAGCGGGTTCAGCCGTCGCGTGAACCAGTCGACGCGTGCGTCGGTGACCGGCTGGACGCGGATCGACGACGCGAGGACCGAGGCCCCTTCACGGCCCGCCAGCACGAGGGGCAGGACGATCGAGTGCACCTGCGGGAGGTCGTTCTTGAGGCGGGCGACACGGAGCAGGAGATCCTCGACGGCGTCGACGTCGGCGATGTCGGAGCCGCGGTAGCCGAAGAGCATCGGCGATCCCTTGATCTCGCGCGTCATCGCGCGCGCATCGTTGACCGAGAGCGGAGGGATCCGCCACGAACGGTCGCCGAGCAGCTCGGAGACGGGGCCCGCGATGCCGAAGGAGATGACCGGGCCGAAGAGCGCGTCCTCCTCGGCAGAGATCGAGACGGGCACGCCCTGGGGCGCGGTCGGCTGGACGACGAACGCCGCCTCGTCGGGCTGCTCGACCCGCCCCCGGAGCATCGCCCACGCGTGCTGCATCTCGGTCGCATCGCGGATCTGGCGCCACGAGTGCACGAGGTCGGGACGCTGGCGGAACCGGTCGGCGGTCGCCTTGAGGACGACGTCCCACCCGAGGTCGGAGCCGGCAGCGATGGCGTCCTCGACGGTGTCGACGGCGACGGAGGGCCAGAGCGTGATGCCGTACGCCGCGAGCAGGTCGCGCGACTCGGCGTAGTCGAGGTTGCGCCCTCGCGAGCCCGGCTCGACGACCTGGTCCACGAGCGAACGGGCGACCTCCGGCGCGACCTGGAGCTCGGCCACCTCGTGCTGCGGCAGCCGCCGCCACACGGCGTAGTCCACAGCGTGGGCGAGGGCGCGCACAGCCGACTCGACGGCGGGGTACGACGGCACGGAACCTCGGCCCGCCGCCCCACCGTCGACGTCGGCGACGCGGAGCTGCGACGGCACGCCCTTCTCGCCGAGGAAGGTGGAGACGATCGGCTTGCTGGACTTGCGCGCGACCGTGGCGAGCGCAGTGGCGGGGCCGGCAGCCGAGGCGTTGAGGGGCGGGATCCAGACCGCGACGACTGCGTCGACGTCGTCGGACTCGGTCGCCTGCAGCAGGGCCGCCTCGAAGTCGGCCGCCGAGGCGCTGGCGCCGAGGTCGGTCTGCTGCGAGATGACCAGACCGGAGGAGGCGGCGGCGTCGCGGGCGAGGAGCCCGATCGCATCGGAGTTGCCGACGATCGCGACGCGTCGCCCGGCCGGCATCGGCTGGTGCGCGAGCACCTGCGCGACGTCGAACATCTCCTCCAGGGTGTCGACCTGGATCACGCCGGCCTGCCGGAACATCGCGTCGACCGCACCCGGGGGCGTCGTCGACGTACGGACCTGGTGGCCCATCGGCACACCCTGCGTGGTGCGGCCCGCGCGGACCGCGACGATCGGCTTGGTGCGGGAGACCCGGCGGGCGATGCGGGAGAACTTCCGCGGGTTGCCCATCGACTCCATGTAGAGCAGGACCACCTCGGTCGACTCGTCCTCCTCCCAGTACTGCAGGAGGTCGTTGCCCGAGACGTCGGCGCGGTTGCCCGCGGAGACGAAGGTCGAGAGGCCGAGACCACGCGCGTTGACCTTGTCGAGGATCGCCGATCCCAGCGCACCTGACTGGCAGAAGAAGCCTGCGCGACCACGGGCGGGCATGGTGCGCGAGAGCGATGCGTTGATCGAGACCATCGGGTCGGTGTTGATGACGCCGAGGCAGTTGGGACCGATGATCCGCAGCCCGTAGGAGCGGGCCAGCCCGACGAGCTTCCGTTGCCGCTGGCGCCCCTCGTCGCCGGTCTCGGCGAAGCCGGAGGAGATGACGACGAGTCCCTTGACGCCCTTGGCCGCGCAGTCGAGCACGACGTCCTGGACCGCCTCGGCCGGCACCGCGACGATCGCCAGGTCCACCTCGTCGGGGATCTCCACCACCGACGCGTACGCCGGCAGCCCGCGCATCGACTCCGCCGCCGGGTTGACGACGTAGACGCGACCGCGGAAGTCGCCGGCGACCAGGTTGCGCACCAGCGCCTCACCGATCGAGTCCTTGCGACGCGAGGCGCCGATCACCGCAACCGACCGCGCGGCCAGGAACTGCGCGATCGCGGCTGCCTCCGCCCGGTGCTCGCGGTCCTGCATCACGCCGAGGGCAGTGGTGGTCGGGTCGATGTCGAAGCCGAGCGTCATCACGCCGTCCTCGACACCGCCCATGACCTGGTAGCCGGCCGCCTCGAAGGTCGCGATCATCCGCTTGTTGTCGGGCAGCACGTCGGCGGTGAACCGGCGTACGCCGCGCTCGCGGCCGGCCTGGGCGAGGTGCTCGAGCAGGATCTGGGCGATGCCACGGCCCTGGTGGCGGTCCTCGACGAGGAAGGCGACCTCGGCCTCCCCCGGCTCTACGACGTCGAAGCGGCCGACGGCGATGATCAGCCCCGCGAGCTCCAGCACGAACGCGATGCGCTTGGTGTGGTCGACGCGGGTGAAGAGGGCGAGCTCGCGGGCCGACAGCTTCGGCCGCGGCGCGAAGAAGCGGTAGTACTTCGAGCGGTCGGAGACCCGGGCGTAGAACTCCTCGAGCGCGCGGGCGTCCTCGGGCTGGATCGGCCGGATGTGCGCCGTGCCGCCGTCGAGCAGCAGGACGTCGGCCTCCCAGTGCTGGGGAGGCTGTGCCTGGATGGCGCCGGTGGGTGTCGGCACGCCGGGATCGCTCACGTGATGAATCTAGCGGCGCGGCGTGACAAGTTCGTCACGCCCTGCCCGCGAGAATGCGCACATGGCACGCCGCAGCACCCCCGCACCGCCCCCTGAGGACTTCGAGGAGCACATCCTCGACATCGACGTCCGCGACGAGATGCGCTCGTCGTTCCTCGAGTATGCGTACTCCGTCATCTACTCGCGCGCACTCCCCGATGCGCGCGACGGCCTCAAGCCGGTCCAGCGACGGATCCTCTACACGATGAACGACATGGGCCTGCGACCCGACCGCGGCCACGTCAAGAGCGCCCGCGTCGTCGGCGAGGTCATGGGTCGCCTGCACCCCCACGGCGACTCGGCGATCTACGACGCGATGGTCCGGATGGCCCAGCCCTGGTCGATGCGCGTGCCCTTCATCGACGGCCACGGCAACTTCGGCTCCCCCGACAACGGCCCCGCCGCCATGCGTTACACCGAGGCGCGCATGTCTCCGGCCGCGCTGGCGATGACCGCCTCCATCGACGAGGACACCGTCGACTTCAAGCCCAACTACGACAGCCGCGAGATGGAGCCGACCGTGCTCCCCTCCGCGCTGCCCAACCTCGTCGTCAACGGCACCACCGGCATCGCGGTCGGCATGGCGACCAACATGGCGCCCCACAACCTGGTCGAGACGGTCCAGGCGCTGCGCCACCTGATCACCCACCCGAAGGCGTCGGTCGACGACCTGATGCGCTTCATCCCCGGCCCGGACCTGCCGACCGGCGGCAAGATCATCGGTCTCGACGGTATCCGCGACGCCTACCTCTCCGGCCGCGGCTCGTTCCGCATGCGCGCCACCGCGCGCATCGAGACGCAGGGCCGCAAGAAGGTCATCGTCGTCACCGAGATGCCCTACAACGTCGGCATCGAGAAGGTGGTCGAGCGGATGAAGTCGCTCGTCCAGGCGAAGAAGCTCCAGGGCATCTCCGACGTCAAGGACCTCTCCGACATGGCCAACCCGACGCGCCTGGTCATCGAGGTCAAGAACGGCTTCCACCCCGAGGCGATCCTCGAGCAGCTCTACAAGCAGACCCCGCTCGAGGAGTCCTTCTCGATCAACGCCGTCTGCCTGGTCGAGGGCCAGCCGCGCACGCTCGGGCTCAAGGAGCTCCTCGAGGTCTTCCTCGGTCACCGCTTCGAGGTCGTACGCCGCCGCTCGGCGTTCCGCCGCAAGAAGGCCGCCGACCGCCTCCACCTCGTCGAGGGACTGCTCATCGCGATCCTCGACATCGACGAGGTGATCCAGGTGATCCGCTCGTCGGACAACGCCGCGGCCGCCAAGGAACGCCTCATCGACATCTTCGAGCTCTCGGAGCTGCAGGCGGAGTACATCCTCGACATGGCCCTGCGCCGCCTGACGAAGTTCTCCCGGCTCGAGCTGGAGAAGGAACAGGAGGACCTCAAGCGGACCATCGAGGAGCTCGACGCGATCCTCAACGACGAGAAGCTGCTGCGGAAGGTCGTCTCCGACGAGCTCGGCGAGGTCGCCAAGACCTACGGCACCCCGCGGCGCACGGTCCTGCTCGAGTCGGCCGGCGTCGCGGTGACCTCTGCGGTGCCACTCGAGGTCGCCGACGATCCCTGCTTCGTCTACCTCTCCTCCTCCGGCCTCCTGGCGCGTACGACGACGGCCGATGCGCCCGGCGCCGGCGGGCCGCGGGGCAAGCACGACGTGATCACCTCCGCCGTCCGGGCGACCGCGCGCGGAGAGGTCGGCGTGCTGACCTCGCGGGGGCGGGTGCTCAAGCTGGCCGTGCTCGACCTGCCGACCCTCCCCTCCACCGCCAACGACCCGCACCTGACGGGCGGCGCGCCGGTCTCGGAGTTCGTCGAGCTCGACTCCGGGGAGAAGGTCCTCGGGCTCACCTCGTTCGCCGAGAACAGCCTCGGCCTTGCGGTCGGCACCCGCCAGGGCATCGTCAAGCGGGTCAACCCGGAGTACCTCGCCAACAAGGACGAGTGGGACTACATCTCGCTCAAGGACGACGACGAGGTCGTCGGCGCGCTGGAGATGACCGACCGTGCCGAGACGCTCTGCTTCATCACCACCGATGCGCAGCTGCTCCACTTCGCGGCCGACGGCGTGCGTCCGCAGGGCCGTTCGGGCGGTGGCATCGCCGGTGTCCGGCTCGCCGACGGCGCGAGCGTCGCGTGGTTCGGCGCGGTCTCCGACGACGCGGTCGTCGTGACGGCCTCGGGCTCCTCCACCGCCCTCCCGGGCACCGAGGCCGGCTCGGTCAAGGTCACCCCGTTCACGGAGTACCCACCCAAGGGGCGCGGCACGGGCGGCGTCCGCTGCCACCGCATGCTCAAGGGCGAGGACACGCTCGTCTTCGCGTGGGCCGGCGAGCCTCCCGCCCGCGCGGCAGCGGCGAGCGGCGCTGCCGTCGACCTGCCGGAGACCGACCCGCGGCGCGACGGGTCCGGCGTACCCGTGGCGCAGCCGATCGCGGCCTGTGCGGCATCGGTGGCGCTGCAGCTCGGCACCTCCGCTGCAACACCCCCTGTGGGAGGCTGACGGCATGCGCCTGGTCACGGCCGCCCTGACGGCCTCCCTCCTCCTGCTTCCCGCCTGCTCCAGCGACGAGGGGAAGCCGAAGGGCGAGAGCCCCGAGCAGGTGATGGCCACCGCTGCGGAGAAGCTCGACGCGACCTCCGGCGTGGACCTGACCCTCACCAGCGCCGGTCTCCCCGACCAGGGTGCGGGCTTCGTGCTGGTCGGCGGTGAGGGCACCGCGGTGCACCCCGACTCCTTCGAGGGGACCCTCAACGTGAAGGCGATGGGCATCCTCGCCGACGCCCAGGTGATCGCCCAGGGCGGCCAGGTCTGGATCAAGCAGGCGCTGCTCGGCCCTGGCTTCCGCAAGGTCGACCCGCAGGAGTACGGCGTGCCCGATCCCGGCCGGCTCCTCGCCGCCGACGGAGGCGTCTCCGACCTGCTCGCTGAGACGTCCGACCTCGAGGAGGGCGAGAGCGTCCGGGGCGGTGAGGACAACAAGGAGGTCCTGACCGAGTACACCGGCGTGCTGACCGCGGAGCAGATCAAGGCCGTCCTCGGCATGGGCACCGGCGACTTCAAGGTCCGCTACGAGGTCGACTCCGCAGGCCTGCTCCGCACCGTCGAGGTCACCGGTGCCTTCTACGCCGGCGAGGCCCCGACGACGTACACCGTGCGGCTGGTCGAGTACGACGTCACCAAGGAGATCTCGGCTCCGTGACCGGCCCCCGCCGGCCGTCGGCGCTCCTGTCGCTCGCGGCCGTCGCGGTCGCCTTCGCCGCCGCCGACACCTACGTCGTCGTCCTCGCGCTGCCGGAGATGATGGCCTCCTTCGGGATCGCGATCACGGAGCTGCAGCGCGCAGCGCCGATCGTCTCCGGCTTCCTCCTCGGGTACGTCGCGATGCTCCCGCTCATCGGCCGCCTCGCCGACCTGCGCGGCCGGCTCCCGGTGCTCACCCTCTGCCTGGGGATCTTCGCGGTCGGGTCCTTCGTCACGGCGTTCTCGCTCGACTTCGGCTCGCTGGTCGCGGGCCGCTTCCTGCAGGGCG
>NZ_DATIHB010000099.1:0-10352 GCF_035481145.1 Nocardioides sp.
CGCCTACCACCCGCGGGCCGAGGAGCAGCAGGCCGTGGCCGACCTCCTCCTGCGTCTCCTGCGCTGAGGTCGACCCAACCGAACGCGAGCGCGCTGCGTCTGGACAGGTGACAATCACCCGCAGGAGGACGCATGCCGGCACCACCCACCGACGACGAGTACGCCGCCTTCGTGCACGCGGCCTGGCCGCGCCTGTACCGGACGGCGTACCTCCTGCTCGGGGACCACGGTCTCGCCGAGGACCTCGTCCAGACCGCCCTCGCCAAGACCTACGCCTCGTGGCGCAACGTCCGCAGCCTCGACGCGGCCGGCGGCTATGCCCGGACCGTGCTCCTCAACACGGCAACGTCGTGGTTCCGCCGCCCGTCGTGGCGGCGCGAGCTGGCCAGCGAGGAGCTGCCCGCCTCGTCGTACGACGCGGACCTCGCCGACCGCCCGGCCGTGCTCGACGCCCTGCGCACCCTCGCACCTCGCCAGCGTGCCGTGATCGTGCTGCGGTTCTACGAGGACCTCTCCGTCGCCGACACGGCAACCACGCTCGGGTGCTCCACGGGCACCGTCAAGAGCCAGACCTCCGACGCCCTGGCCCGCCTGCGGGCCGTACTGGGTGACTCCGCGATCCCGATGGGAGCGACCCATGACTGACCAGCACCTCTCCGACCTCCTGCACGCCGACGCCGACCGCATCGCCGTTCCTCCCGCGCCTGCCGCCGCCGTCCTGGCCGAAGGGCGACGCCTCCGCCGTCGATCCCACGTGGCCCGGGGCGGCGCGGTCGCCGCGGGGGCCACGGGCATGGCGGCCGTCGCCGCGCTCGCACTCGTCCTCGCCCGGCCGACTCCGACGTCGACGCCGGCCGAGCTCGCCCCGGCGGTCACGCCGGACCCTGCCGGATGGGCGGTCGCACAGGGGTCGACCGTCCACCTCGGCAGCGGCAAGACCGTCGAGGTGCCGGGCAAGGTGAAGGCGATGTACTACACCTCCGCCGGCGTCATGGTGCGCACCGGCCGGACGCCGTACACCGAGGGCGACAGCACCTCGAACTACTTCGTGCTCTCCGGCGACGGCACGGTGCGGGACTTCTCGCTCAGCCTCGGCGACAAGAAGCCCGGCAGCGACCCGTCGCTCCCCTACCTGGCCTACTCCGTGAAGGGTGGTCCCCAGGACTGGGAGCTCGTCCTCCGCGACGTGCGGACGGGCGAGGTCGCCACGCGCGTGCCGTACGACGGCGCCTTCACCTGGGGCGGCTGGAACGCGCCTCCGACCGCCCTCTCCGGCGACTTCGCGTACGTCGGCGTGGACGACGCCACGCTGCGGATCAACTGGCGCACGGGCGACGTCGAGAAGGCCAAGGGCCTCTCCGCGGGGCGGATGCCGACCGTCATGGGCGGCAACGAGCTCGTCGAGGATCACGATGATCGCCCCGACGGCGTGATGCTCAACCCGGACGATCCGGTGCAGCTGACCCACCAGGTGCTCGACGCCGAGTCGGGCCAGGCGCTGCGCTCCGTCGAGGTCACCGGCACGGTGATGAGCACCCCCGTGCCGCAGCTCTCCGCCGACGGACGCCATGTGCTGCTGAAGCCGTGGCTGATGTGCGAGGAGGACGGCGACTGCACCTACGAGACGCCCACCGCCGAGGTGGTCTCGGTGACGACCGGTGACCGGCGGACGTTCACCATCGGTGCTGGCACGTTCGGCTGGAGCCCTGACGGACGGCTGTTGCTGGTCCAGGAGAGCGAGGTCCGCTCCTGCGACGCCGACACCGGCGAGTGCGTGGCGACGCCGGTCACCCTCGAGGGCGCCGGCCCGGTCCGGGTCAGCGGCAACGACAACGAGTCCTGAGCCCGGGCAGCGTGAGGACTTTTCGCCCCATGCCGGCGAGAAGTCTTCACGCTGTTGGCGCGGTCACGCCTCGCGGGCCGCGGGGCCGCCCGCGAGGAGAGCCACGAACGCCTCCTCATCGAGGATCGTGAGCCCCAGCTCCTCGGCCTTGGCTGCCTTGGAGCCGGCGTTCTCCCCGACGACGACGTAGTCGGTCTTCTTCGACACCGAACCGGCCGCCTTGCCGCCGCGGGCGATGATCGCCTCCTTCACGGAGTCGCGGGTGAATCCCTCAAGACCGCCCGTGACCACGACGGTCAGCCCTTCCAGGGTCCGCGGAGTCGACTCGTCACGCTCGTCCTCCATGCGGACGCCGGCAGCCGCCCACTTCTCCACGATCTCGACGTGCCAGTCGACACCGAACCACTCGGTGACTGCCTCGCCGATGACTCCACCCACACCCTCCGTGTCGGCGAGCTCCTCCGGCGTGGCGTGGCGGATCGCGTCCATCGAGCCGAAGCGGGTCGCGAGCGCCCGCGAGGCGCTGGGCCCGCAGTGGCGGATCGAGAGGCCGACCAGGACCCGCCAGAGCGCGGTGTCCTTGCGCTCCTCGAGGTTCTTCAGGAGCTTGAGGGCGTTGGCGGTGAGGACGCGCTCCCCCGCACCCTCGGCGACCTCGGCCTTCTTCGCCGCCCGCGTGAAGAGCGGCACCCGCAGGAGCGACTCCTCCGTCAGCGAGAAGACGTCGCCCTCGTTGGCAACCACGCCCGCCTGGTGCAGCGCGACCGCGGCCTCCCAGCCGAGCCCCTCGATGTCGAAGGCGCCGCGACCGGCGACGTGGTTGATCCGCTCGACGACCTGGGCCCGGCAGTCGCGGTGGTTGGGACAGCGCCGGTCCTTGTCGCCTGCCTTCTGCTCCACCAGCCCGGTGCCACAGGCGGGGCAGGTCGTCGGCGGGACCCACGCGGGCAGGCCCTCCGGCCGCAGCGCGAGCACCGGTCCGAGGATCTCCGGGATGACGTCTCCGGCCTTGCGCAGGATGACGGTGTCGCCCGGCCGGACGTCCTTGCGCGCCACCTCGTAGAAGTTGTGGAGCGTCGCCATCTCGACGGTCGAGCCGGCCACCTTCGTCGGCTCCATGCGCCCGAACGGCGTCACACGGCCGGTGCGACCGGTGTTGACCAGGACGTCGATCAGCTTCGCGTGGACCTCTTCAGGGGGGTACTTGAACGCGATCGCCCACCGGGGCGCGCGCGACGTCGAGCCGAGGCGGCGCTGCAGCGCAACGTCGTCGACCTTCACCACGACGCCGTCGATCTCGTGGTCGAGGATCGAGGCATCGTGCCGGTGCTCGCCGTAGAAGTCGATGAACGCCTGCACCTCGGCCAGGTCAGGGACGACCTTCACGGTCGGCGCGACCGGCAGCCCCCAGGCGGCCAGGGCGGCGTACGCCTGCGACTGGGTGGTCGCGTCGAAGCCCTCGCGCTCGCCGATGCCGTGGCAGACCATCGTGAGCCTGCGTGAGGCGGTCACGCTCGGGTCCTTCTGCCGCAGCGAGCCGGCGGCGGTGTTGCGCGCGTTGGCGTACAACGGCTTGCCGGCCGCGGCTTGCTGCTCGTTGATCTCCTCGAACGTCTTCGCCGTCATGTAGACCTCACCGCGGACCTCGACCAGCGCTGGCACAGGGAACTCCGGGGTCCCCTTGAGCCGGTGGGGCACCGAGGCGATCGTGCGCACGTTGGGCGTGACGTCCTCGCCCGTCGTGCCGTCGCCGCGGGTGAGCGCGCGCTCGAGAACGCCGTCACGGAAGAGCAGGTTGATCGCCAGGCCGTCGACCTTCAGCTCACAGAGCAGCTCCGGACGGGTGCCGCTGTCGCGGACGACCCGGTCGAACCAGGCAGCGAGCTCGTCAGCCGAGAAGGCGTTGTCGAGCGACTCCATCCGCCGGAGGTGGTCGTACGACGCGAAGTCGGTGTAGGCCTGCCCCATCACGCGCTGGGTCGGGCTGTCCGCAGTGATCAGCTCGGGGAACTGCTCCTCGAGCTCGCGCAGCTGCCCCAGCAGCGCGTCGTACGCCGCGTCGGAGAGGGGCGAGGTGCCGTCGCGGTAGTAGGCGTCGGAGGCCGCCTCGATCTGCTCGCTGAGCTCGCGGTGGCGGGCGGAGGCGGCGTCGGCCGCGTCCACCGGCTGGGCGCCGTCGTGATCCTCTCGAAGGGTCATGGGGACATCTTGCCGTGCAGCACTGACACCTGCCGTCCCCGCCACGACGGTGGGCTACCCATCCGGATCGGGTACCGGCGACGAACCCGTGGCAGCCCCGAGAGAGGACCTCCGTGCCCGACCCGCTGTTGACCCGCCTGTCCCCCGCCACCACACCGCGCGCCGTCGCCTTGGTCCTGCACGGCGGGGCGGTCCGCTCGCACCGGCCCGTCGACGGTCGCAGTGCTTCGTGGCAGCGAGCCCGGGTCCTGCAGCGCGCCATGGCTCCGCGCCTCCACGCCGAGGGGGTTGCCGTGTGGCTGCTCCGCTTCCGGGTGCGCGGCTGGAACGACCCGGCGTCGCCGTCACCGGTGGCCGATGCGCGGTGGGCGCTCGACCGGGTCCGCGAGGAGGTCGACGTACCGGTGGCCCTCGTCGGCCATTCGATGGGAGCGCGGACGGCCGTGCGCGTCAGTGACTCACCGGCTGTCCGCGGAGTCGTCGGCCTGGCCCCGTGGCTGCCGGACGGCGAACCGGTCCGCCAGCTGGCCGGCCGCCGCCTCGTGCTCGGCCACGGCCGGGGCGACCGGATCACCTCCTTCGCCCTGAGTCGCGCTTACGCCGAACGGGCGCGCGCCGTGGCCCGCTCGGCGGCCTTCCGCGACATGGGCGACGTCGGCCACTACCTGCTCCGTGACAGCGGGCGGTGGAACGCCTTCACCGTCGACTCGGTGCTCGAGGTCCTCGAGCTCTGAGAAGACTCTCGAGACAGAAGACTCTCGAGACGGACGGGGCCCCGGCCGAGGCGACGCGGGCCTCGACCGGGGCCGGGTGGACAGGTGCGTGGGGTGCTGTGATCAGGACGCCTGGCTGGCGTCGTGCTGCTCCTTGGTCTCGAGCTCGGCCTTGTCCCGGCTGTGGCCGACCTGGGTGCCGCCGGTGCTGACCTGGACCTTGCGCGGCTTCGCCTTCTCGGCGACCGGCACGGCCAGCCGCAGCACGCCCGCGTCGTACGACGCGTCGATCCGGTCGAGATCGAGGTTCTCCCCGAGCACGAGCTGGCGGCTGAAGAGGCCACGCGGCCGCTCCGATGCGAGCGGCTCCCAGTCGCCACTGCGACTGGGCCGCTCGGCGCGGATGGTCAGCACGTTGCGCTCGACGTCGATGTCGAGCGTGTCCGGGGCGATGCCGGGCAGGTCGAACTCCAGGACGAAGCGGTCGCCTTCGCGCCAGGCGTCCATCGGCATGATCGTCGGGCGGGACGTGGTCCCGGAGCCCATGATCTGCTGGGCGAGCCGGTCGAAGTCCCGGAAGGGGTCGGTCCGAAGCAACATGTGGTTCACCTCCGATGTCGAGTTGTGAGGGCGGGTCTCGTCACCGCCCACCTATGGAAATAGCGCGGCTGACCAGTGCTTTCAAGAGTCCCTGCCCGGGAAACTCTCAGGAGCGGCGGCACCCGGGGACGGACCCGCTTCCCCACGTTTCGCCATGCGACTTGCGCAGGGATGAAACGATGTCGTACCGTTTGACGAAACGAAACGGTTTCGTTCCATGCAGACGGAGAAGTCCATGATGATGTCCTCGCTCCCACTCCCCGGCCACGGCAGCCGGCCGCGCGTCGAGGGTGATCGCGAGCGGGAGATCCTGGAGGCGGCCCTCGCGGTGCTCTCCGAGGTCGGCTACGACCGGCTCACGATGGACGCGGTGGCGAAGCGGGCCAAGGCCTCCAAGGCCACGCTCTACCGCCGCTGGGAGGCGAAGGTCTCCCTCGTCATCGACGCGCTCCTGCTGCAGAAGCCGGCGCCGGCCACCCCCGACACCGGCAACTTCCGCGACGACCTGATCGCGGCGTACTGCGGACCTGAGGGGATGATCCAGCCGCAGGCACTCGCGATCTTCTCCAGCGTGCTCACCGCGATCCAGCGCGATCCGGAGTTCGCAGCCGAGTTCCGCACCAAGGTGATCGGTCCCAAGGTCGCGGTCTCGCACGAGATCTACGAGCGGGCGCAGGCCCGTGGCGAGATCCGTGCCGACCTCGAGGTGGACCTCTTCGCCCCCGCGCTCGCCGGCATCTGCCTGCACCGCGCCTTCATGCTCGGCGAGATCCCGGACGCCGCGCTCGTCACCCGGATCGTCGACCAGCTGATCGTCCCTGCGGCGACCAACCCCGTCGCCTGAACCACCTCCGACCCACCCCCTTCGAAGGAAGACCCATGTCCGAACAGACCCTCGACCTGCCCGAGGAGCGCCAGACCACCGGCGTCCACCTCGGCTGGGCGCTCGTCCTGATCTGCGTCGCGCAGCTCATGGTCGTGCTCGACGCCACCATCGCCAACATCGCGCTGCCGTTCATCGGCGCCGACCTGAACATCTCGCAGGCCAACCTGACCTGGATCGTCACCGGCTACGCCCTCGCCTTCGGCGGCCTGCTTCTTCTCGGCGGTCGCCTCGGTGACCTCTTCGGTCGCCGGCTGATCTTCTCGGTCGGCCTGGTCGTCTTCGCCGTCGCGTCCCTGCTCGGTGGACTCGCCACCAACGAGGGCCTCCTGCTCGGCGCCCGCGGCCTGCAGGGCCTCGGCGCGGCGCTCGCCTCCCCCGCCGCCCTCGCGCTGATCACGACCACCTTCCCGGCCGGCCCGCAGCGCAACCGGGCGATGGCGATGTACGCCACCATGTCCGGCGTCGGCGCTGCGATCGGCCTGATCCTCGGTGGCTGGCTGACCGACCTCGACACCTTCCTGGGCCTGGACGTCGACGGCTGGCGCCTGACCTTCCTCATCAACGTCCCGATCGGCATCGTGGCGGCCGTCCTCGCGCTCCGCCTCCTCCCCGAGTCGAAGTCGGGCGACGGCACCCTCGACTTCCCCGGCGCCATCACCGGAACCCTCGGTCTGCTCGGCATCGTCTTCGGCCTCTCCCGGGCCGGTGAGCGCGCGTACGGCTGGGAGCACTGGCAGACGATCTCCTCCCTCGTTGCCGGCGTGGTGCTGCTGGCGGCGTTCGTCCTCATCGAGACGCGCACCCGCCACCCGCTGCTGCCGCTCCGCATCCTCACCAACCGCACCCGCGCGGTGAGCTTCGGCGCGATGATGATCGCCCCTGCCGCGATGTTCGCGATGTTCTTCTTCCTGTCGCAGTTCGTCCAGGGCATCAAGGGGTACGACGCGCTCGAGGCGGGCTTCGCCTTCCTCCCGTTCTCGTTCGGCATCGTCTTCGGCGCCGGTCTCGCCTCCAACCTGGTCAGCCGGGTCGACCCGCGCTTCCTCGCCGGCACCGGCACGCTGCTGGCCTCGCTCTCGCTCTTCATGTTCAGCCGGATCTCGGTCGACGACTCCGTCCCGGCCGTCCTCGGTGCCCTCGCCAAGGGCGAGACCGTCGGCGCCGACCTGAACTACTGGACCGCGATCTTCCCGTGGATCGTCGTCATGGCCGCCGGCATGGGCATGGTCTTCGTCCCGATGACGCTGACCGCCGTCCACCACGTCGCGGAGGCGGATTCGGGCATCGGCTCGGGCGTCCTCAACACGATGCAGCAGGTCGGCGGCGCGCTCGGCCTGGCGATCCTCAGCACCGTGGGCCTGCACCACTTCAACGACACCGCCGACACCATCGCTGGACCGCTCGCCCAGGGCATGGTCGCCAACGGGATCGACCCGAACGCCGTGGACCCGGGCAGCAACATGACGTTCCTCGAGGGCGCGATCTGGCAGGGCTCGTTCACCGACTCGGCCACCGCTGGCTTCTTCGTCGGCACGTTCATGATGCTCACCGCGTCGCTGCTGATCTGGACCCTGCTCAACGTCAAGCACAAGGAGCTCGCGACCGACGGTCCGGGCGCGGTCCACGTCGGCTGAGCCGCAACCACCCATGCCGTGGAGCGGCACCCGGGCGGGCGTTCGGTGACTCACGTCACGGAACGCCCGCTCCGTCGTTTAACTGACGAACAGTCACTTCCCGGGGAGCCCACCATGCGCCGTCTCGTCATCCTGCTGACCAGCCTCGTCGCCCTGATCGGCAGCGGCGCCCTCGCCGCTCCCGCCCAGGCCGCCACCCTGCCGGTGACCTACAACTTCCTCGCAGGCGCAGCACTCCAGGGCCTCAACCCGAGCCCCCACGCCCCCGGCACCAACATCTGGACCTGCAAGCCGTCGGCCGCGCACCCACGGCCGGTGATCCTCGTGCACGGCACCACCGGCGCGCAGGACACCAACTGGCCGACGTTCGGGCCGCTGCTGAAGAACAACGGCTACTGCGTCTTCGCGCTCACCTACGGTGGCACTGCGCCGATCGGCGGTCTCGGCCGGATGCAGGACAGTGCGCAGCAGCTCGCCGCCTTCGTCACGCGTGTACGCCGCGCCACGGGCGCCGCCGAGGTCGACCTGCTCGGCCACTCCCAGGGCACCCTCATGCCGAACTACTACGTGAAGTTCCTGGGCGGCGCGCGCTACGTGAAGCGCTACATCTCGCTCGCCCCGCTGTGGCACGGCACGCGCGCGAGCGTGCCGTTCGAGGAGCTCCGCAAGGTCTTCGGCGTCCCGGAGGACAAGGCACCCCTCTGCGCCGCGTGCACGCAGTTCACGACCGGCTCGCCGTTCATGACCCGCCTGCGCAGCGGAGGCGTCGTGGTGCCCGGCGTCGCGTACACCAACATCGTGACCCGCAACGACCAGCTGGTAGCGCCGTACACGAGCGGAATCCAGACCGGGATGCGCAACTACGTCCTGCAGAACGTCTGCGCAAGCGACCAGAGCGAGCACTTCGAGATCGCGTCCTCGCCCACGGTCGCCCGCCTCGTGCTCAACACCCTGGACCCCGCCCACGCGAAGCCGGTCGTGTGCCGCACCGTCCTGCCGTACGTCGGCCCGATCATCTGACCGCCGAGCGGCCCCTTCGGAGAAGGTGAAGAGACGACCAACTCTGGAAACCGGGCGTGTCCAGGCATGTACACCGCAGGACACCGTGCCTAGTCTCGACGGCACGCGCGACGACCGGTTCGCGCACGGAGAGGAGCTCAACCATGGCCGCAGACTGGGCAGCCGACGTCCGCAAGTACGTCGCGAACCCCGACGAGGACGCCATCGCCGGCCTGCTGAAGAGCTACCGCCTCGTGATGAGCAGCGCCGACTCGCGCTACGTCGCCCTCTCCGATGCCGACGAGCGCGACACGGTGAAGAAGAACTTCCTCACCAAGAAGCTCGGCCTGGCCGACGCGGACGGCTCGTTCGACGCCGCCCTGGACGAGGTCGCCGCCGCCATGAAGGCCGACCGGACCAAGAGCCGCATCACGGTCTACTACCTGCTCGCCGAGGCGTTCGGGAAGCTCGACGCCGTCAAGTGACGTCCAGCTGAGCCGATGACGCGCGGCCGCTCCCTCCCGGGGTGGCCGCGCGTCGTCGTCCTCAGAGCTCGAGCGCGTCGCCGGCGTCCACGGCGCCCTGCGTCGTGGTGAGCGCGAACGCCGGATCCGTCACGATCGCGGCCAGCTCGTCGAGGTCGACGAAGAGCTCGTCGTCACGCGGGTCCCCCTGGAAGCCACCCTCGAAGCCGACCGACCGCAGCTCGTCGTCGTCCACGACGAAAACAGTGACGTAGCCCGGGGCGTCCTCACCTGCCTCCTGCCAGCTGATCCGCGCGTCTCCGAGGTCCTCGCAGGTGCGCTCGTCGCACGGGTCGAATCCGCCGGCCGGTTGCACCCGGACGCTGAGGCTCCAGTCGGGCTCGCTCCGCCAGCGGAGCTGGCCGCCGATGTAGGGACTGGTCGTCCCGACGTCGTCGATCACCGCGTCGCGCGTGTAGAGCTCGATGCCGTCGGGGTCCGGAGTGAGGTGGCTCAGGGCCACCGCGACCAGCGCCTCGGGCGTCGCCGTCGCCGGGGTGGCGTCGTCGCCGATGGCGCCGGCTCCCGACTGGCCGGCTCCCGACTGACCACACCCGGCAAGGAGCACGAGCGGGGCGACGGCGAGCGCAAGGCGGGCAGAGGGATGGCGCATGCAGGCACGCTACGCCGGCAAGCGCCGGGTCTGGTGCACGTGCCACGCAACCATTGCGGGCTGGACGCACCCAAGGCTCTGCCGGTCCCCGGCGGGCCCCTGGGCGCTCAGCGCAGGTGCTGCGACGCCGCCTGCACCAGCTCCAGCGCTCGGCGCGCCCAGGCGGGCGACGCACCGGCGAGGCCGCAGCCGGGGGTCAGCACGAGGCCGGGGACTGGCTCGAGTCCGAGCATGTCGAGGAACCGCAGCACCTTCTCGGCGACCTGCTTGTCGGTCGGCGCCGTCTCCGGATCGAGCGTCAGCAGCACGCCGAGCAACACCCGCTCCCCCGCCTCCAGCGC
>NZ_DATIHB010000100.1:0-2370 GCF_035481145.1 Nocardioides sp.
CCTGACTTCGCCGCCTAGTGTTCCGCCCATGACCACCGACGCCCTCCTGGCGGCCTACGACGACCAGCTGCGCACCGATGCCGAGATGGCCCGCGCCGAGGACGTGCAGCGCGCGGGGCCGCTGCTGTGGGGCGTCTTCGACCACGGCGGCTTCGTGTCCTACCGCGACCTCGGCGGTCTCGCGGGGACCGCGCTCGACGAGGCGATCGAGCGTACGGTGGCGCACTTCCGCGACGACACGGACGTCGGGTCCTTCGAGTGGAAGTCACGCGGCCACGACGAGCCCGCCGACCTCGGCGAGCGCCTGGTCGCGCACGGACTCGTCGCCGAGCCGGCCGAGACGGTGATGGTCGGGGAGGCGTCGCTGCTCGCCGTCGACGTGCCCCTCGCGGCCACGCCGGAGGGCCCCGTCGTCGTACGCCGCATCGAGCCGGGGCCCGACGCGGTGCCCGACCTGACCCGCATGCTCGAGGCGCAGGAGTCCGTCTTCGGCGGCGGCCGCGGGCCGTCGGTGGCGTCCGCGCTGCGCGAGCTCACCAGCGGTGCGTCGGAGTTCTGGATCGCCGAGGTCGGCGACCGCGTCGTGTGCGGCGGCCGGCTCACCCCGGTCGAGGGCACCGACTTCGCCGGCATCTGGGGTGGCTCGACCCTGCCGGAGTTCCGCGGCCGCGGGATCTACCGTGCGCTCGTCGCCGCGCGCGCGCGCTCCGCGGTCGCCCGCGGCATCCGGCTGGTCCACTCCGACTGCACCGACATGTCGCGCCCGATCCTCGAGCGTTCGGGCCTGCGGGCGATCACGACGACGACGCCGTACGTCTGGACCCGCTGAGCGTCCCGCCGGCTCGGCCCGGATATCTGGCGCCCCCTCTCGCAGAGTCCCCGCTCGAGCGGGGAGTCCGCCACTTGGAGGCCCGTACAACCCCCTCCAGGTGTCGGACTTCCCCACCAAGTCCCGCGAGCGCCCGCCCGCGCCGGCCTGCCCGGATCGCGCGGCGACGCCGGTCAGAGCGGCGTGTAGTCGATCTCCAGGAAGTCGGCGACCTCGGGCACCCACCGGTCGGCGACGAAGGCCGCGTGGACCGGGTGGGAGCTGTAGCCGTCGTACGCCGCCTGGTCGGCGAACTCCATCGAGAAGCCGAACGTGAAGTCGTTCTTCGCGCTGGTCTGGCGCAGCTGCTCGTACGCCTCGACGCCGGGGATGTCGGCCAGCGACCGGGCCGCGGCGAGGAAGTCGGCCTCCTCCGCGGAGCCGGGAGCGTGGTGGAGACGGAAGGCGACGGTGTGCCGGATCATGCGCCCAAGGCTAGGGCGACCCAGGTCACACCGAACTTGTGTCCGGATCGGGGAACATCGCGGGCCGACTTGCGTTGTACCTCATGAACAGACTTGAGTCAGAGCGACTCAACTGTTTTGCCTCCTCCGCCGACGCGCGGCAGGATGGCAGCAGACTCACGTCATCCAGGCAGAACCCACAGCAGGAGGTAACACACCATGGCTCGAGCGGTCGGCATCGACCTGGGCACGACGAACTCCGTCGTGTCCGTTCTTGAGGGTGGCGAGCCCACCGTCATCGCCAACGCCGAGGGCGCCCGGACCACCCCGTCCGTCGTCGCCTTCACCAAGTCCGGCGAGGTCCTCGTCGGCGAGGTCGCCAAGCGACAGGCGGTCACCAACGTCGACCGCACCATCCGGTCCGTCAAGCGCCACATGGGCGAGGACTGGAAGGTCGAGATCGACGACAAGACCTTCACCCCCCAGCAGATCAGCGCCTTCGTGCTCCAGAAGCTCAAGCGCGACGCCGAGGCCTACCTCGGCGAGACCGTGACCGACGCGGTCATCACCGTCCCGGCCTACTTCTCCGACGCCCAGCGCCAGGCCACCAAGGAGGCCGGCGAGATCGCGGGCCTCAACGTCAGCCGCATCGTCAACGAGCCCACCGCGGCCGCCCTGGCCTACGGCCTCGACAAGGGCGAGGACCAGACGATCCTCGTCTTCGACCTCGGCGGCGGCACGTTCGACGTGTCCCTGCTCGAGATCGGCGAGGGCGTCGTCGAGGTCAAGGCGACCTCCGGTGACAACCACCTCGGTGGTGACGACTGGGACAACCGCGTCGTGGAGTGGATGGTCAAGAAGTTCAAGGACAACAACGGGGTCGACCTCGGCGCCGACAAGATCGCCAAGCAGCGCCTCCAGGAGGCCGCGGAGAAGGCGAAGATCGAGCTGTCCTCGAGCTCCGAGACCACGATCCACCTGCCCTACATCACCCACGGCGAGGGCGGCCCGCTCCACTTCGAGGAGAAGCTGACCCGCAGCGAGTTCCAGAAGCTCACCGCCGACCTGCTCGAGCGCACCAAGGCGCCGTTCCAGAAC
>NZ_DATIHB010000101.1:0-3448 GCF_035481145.1 Nocardioides sp.
CGCCGGCGTCGGCAGCGTGCAGCTCGCCGCCGAGGGCGAACTCTCGGTGACGGGCCTGGATGCCCGCACCGTGGGTGACCTCGCCTTCGACAACCAGATCCGGGTCCACGAGCTGTCGACGCACCAGGCGACCCTCGAGGAGGCCTTCCTCGAGATGACCGGCAATGCCTCCGAGTACAACGCGCAGGCACCGGCTCCTTCGCATGCGCCCGCCCCCACGACCCCGCAGGAGGGCACCCGATGACCGCCGCACTCCGCTACGAGATCGCCCGCCTGCGCACCCTCCGCTCGACGTGGTGGCTGACCTTCGGTGTGCTGCTCGTGGGCGTCGGCTTCACCGCCATCGCCTCGCTGATCATCCGGGTCAGCCTCCGCTCCGACGACCTCGACGGGCAGGAGCTCTCCGGTGACATGGCGAAGTTCTACGTCGACGCCGCGATGACCCAGTTCTCGATCGTCGACCCGATGTTCTACCTCGTCGCGTTCGTCGCTGCGATCGTCGGCGTCCTGGCCTGGGGCCACGAGTACCGCCACGGCATGATCCGCGCGACGCTCACCGCCGTACCCCAGCGCTGGGCGGTCTTCGCGGCGAAGTACCTCGTCGTCGCCGCCTGGGTCGCGCTGCTCGTCGTGACCAGCTGCCTGCTGTCGCTGCTGGTCTCCGCGATCTTCTTCCTCGGCATCGACGTCAGCTACGCCCCGATGCACATCCTGGCCACCATCGGCCGGCACGTGCTCTACAGCGTCCTGGTCACCTGGCTGGCCATGTCGCTGACCGTGCTCGTGCGCCACCAGACGTTCGCGCTGGTGATGCTCTTCCTGTGGCCGATGGGGGTCGAGGTCCTGCTCCGGACCTTCGCCTTGATCATCAGCGGCGTCCAGAACAACGACGCGTACGTCGAGGCAACGCGCTTCCTCCCCTTCAACGCGGGCGGGCGGATCATGCAGACCTTCGGCACCCTCCCCGGCGGCGACTTCGGCCTGCAGAGCAACCTGGACACGTTCGGTGACCCGCTCAGCCTGTGGGGCGGGGTGATCGTGTTCGGCGGCTTCGTCGCGCTCCTCGTCGCTGCTGCGTACTCCGCGTTCGCCACTCGCGATGCCTGACCCGGGCGGCGGGCTCGTCGTCGGGTTCGACCTCGACATGACGCTGATCGACACCCGAGCGGGTTTCGCGGCGACCCTGCTGGCGCTGGGGGAGGAGCTCGGCATCGCCTTCCCGACGGAGGAGATGACCGCGCGACTCGGCCCTCCGCTGGAGCACCTCCTCGCTGACCACCTGCCGGCCGCGGAGATCCCGTCCGCGGGCGACAGGTTCCGCGCGATCTACCCCGAGCACGCCGTGCACGCGACGCCGGCGTTCCCCGGCGCCCACGCGGCCATCGCGGCGGTGCGGGCAGCAGGTGGTCGCGTCGTGCTCGTCACGGGCAAGTTCCCGCGCAACGCGCAGCTCCACGTCGACCACCTCGGCTTCGACATCGACCACCTCGAGGGCTGGGTCTGGGGCGTGGGCAAGGCCGACGTGCTCCAGCGCGAAGGGGCCTCGATCTACGTCGGCGACCACGTCCACGACGTCGAGGGCGCCCTCGCCGCGGGCGTCACCAGCGTCTCGGTTCTCACGGGCGGCTGCACACGCGAGGAGCTCGAGGCAGCGGGCACGCACGTCGTGCTCGAGGAGCTCGCGGAGTTTCCCGCCTGGCTCGAGGCGCACCTGGGTCAGCAAACCGGCTCGCCGCGCTGAACGGCGCCCACTACCCTTGGGCCTCGCGTCCCACAGGGGCCGCGCGCAGCACACGGAAGAGGTCAGAGCAGTGCCCGTTGGCAAGGTGAAGTGGTACGACGCCGAGAAGGGCTTCGGCTTCCTTTCGTACGACGGCGGGCCGGACGTCTACGTCCACGCCGAGGCGCTGCCTGAGGGCGTGAGCTCGCTGAAGAACGGCACGCGCGTCGAGTTCGGCATCGCCCAGGGCCGTCGTGGCGACCAGGCGCTCCAGGTGCGGATCATCGACGCCCCCGCGTCCGTCGCGCGCAACCAGCGCGACGCCCAGCGCAAGAAGCCCGACGAGATGGCCACGATCATCGAGGACCTCATCGTCCTGCTCGACGGTCTGGGCGAGGGCTACCGCCACGGCCGCCGTCCCGACCCGAAGACCGTGCGCCCCGTCGCCAAGGCGCTGCGCGCCCTCGCCGACGAGCTCGAGCTCTGACCGACTCAGCAACCCCAGCCCGCGCTGAGGAGCTGAGGCGTCGGTTCCCTGCGGAGGAGCGCAGCGGGGGAGTGGGGAAGCGACACCTCAGCGAGGTGTCCACGGCCTGTGGCCGGCGCGCCGGGCTATCGGGACGCGGGTTGGTTCGAGACTCCGAGCCAGGCGTCGATGTCCTTCATCGCCCGCTCGACCACGTCCGACGGTGCCCGTGACCCGCGGAACGACATGCGGGCCAGCTCGGCCAGCGTCTCGTCACTGAGCCCGTGCGCGGCGCGCATCGTGGCGTACTGGCCCTCCAGCCGTGAGCCGAAGAGCAGCGGGTCGTCCGCGCCGAGGGCGACCCGCGCCCCACCGGCCAGGAGCTGGGGGAGGGGCACCGAGGTGAGGTCGGAGTAGACCCCGAGCGCGACGTTGGAGACCGGGCAGACCTCCAGCGTCACGCCGGACGACGCGATCCGCTCGAGCAGGGCCGGATCCTCCGCGCTGCGTACCCCGTGGCCCAGTCGGTCCGCGCCCAGGTCGTCGAGGCAGGCCCGGATGTTGTCGGCACCGCGCAGCTCCCCGCCGTGCGGCGCGAGGAGCAACCCGGCCCGCTCTGCGATCCGGAACGCGGGCGCGAACTCCGCCGTCACGCCGCGCCGCTCGTCGTTCGAGAGGCCGAAGCCGACGACCCCGCGGCCGGCGTACTGCGTCGCGAGACGGGCGAGGGTGCGGGCGTCCATCGGATGCCGGGTCCGGTTGGCAGCGATGACGACCGCCATACCGATACCGGTCTCGCGGGAGGCGGAGGCGACCGCGTCGAGGACGAGGTCGGTGAATGCCGTGATCCCGCCGAAGCGCGCTGCGTAGCCCGACGGGTCGACCTGGATCTCCAGCCACCGTCCACCCTCGCGGGCGTCGTCCTCCGCCGCCTCCCGCACCAGTCGGCGTACGTCGGCCTCGGTGCGCAGGACCGAGCGCGCCACGTCGTAGAGCCGCTGGAAGCGGAACCAGCCCTTTTCGTCGGCGGCCGAGAGCTCCGGCGGCCACTCCTCGACCAGCGCGTCGGGCAGCGGGATGCCGTCACGCTCGGCGAGCTCGAGCAACGTGCTGTGCCTCATCGACCCGGAGAAGTGCAGGTGCAGGTGCGCCTTCGGGAGTACGTCGAGGGGTCGCGCCATGACGGGAACCTACCGGTCCCTCTGTCGCCGAGGCGGCGCGGACCTGCAACGAAATGGCATCGAGGCGGCGCGAACCTGCAG
>NZ_DATIHB010000102.1:0-11194 GCF_035481145.1 Nocardioides sp.
GCTCAAGCCCGAGCGTGACGGCCTCTTCTGCGAGAAGATCTTCGGTCCCACCCGGGACTGGGAGTGCTACTGCGGCAAGTACAAGCGCGTGCGCTTCAAGGGCATCATCTGCGAGCGCTGTGGCGTCGAGGTCACCCGCTCGAAGGTCCGCCGCGAGCGCATGGGCCACATCGAGCTCGCCGCTCCCGTGACCCACATCTGGTACTTCAAGGGCGTCCCGTCGCGCCTGGGCTACCTGCTCGACCTCGCCCCGAAGGACCTCGAGAAGGTCATCTACTTCGCGGCGTACATGATCACCTCGGTCGACGAGGACGCTCGCCACCGCGACCTCTCCTCGCTCGAGGGCAAGGTCGACCTCGAGCGCAAGCGCCTCGAGGGTCGCCGCGACACCGCGATCGACGACCGCGCCAAGAAGTTCGAAGAGGACCTCGCCGCGCTCGAGGCCGAGGGCGCCAAGTCCGACGCCAAGCGCAAGGTCAAGGACGCCGCCGAGCGCGAGATGAAGCAGATCCGCGACCGTTCGCAGCGTGAGATCGACCGCCTCGACGAGGTGTGGAACCGCTTCAAGAGCCTCAAGGTCCAGGACCTCGAGGGCGACGAGCTGCTCTACCGCGAGATGAAGAACTGGTTCGGCAAGTACTTCGAGGGCCACATGGGCGCCGCGGCGATCCAGAAGCGCCTCCAGGACTTCGATGTCGAGGCCGAGGTCGAGTCGCTGCGCGAGACCATCGCGACCGGCAAGGGCCAGAAGAAGGTCCGCGCCCTCAAGCGCCTCAAGGTCGTCGACGCCTTCCGCAAGACCGGCAACCAGCCGATCGGCATGGTCCTCGACGCCGTTCCGGTCATCCCGCCGGACCTCCGCCCGATGGTGCAGCTCGACGGTGGCCGCTTCGCGACCTCCGACCTCAACGACCTGTACCGCCGCGTGATCAACCGCAACAACCGACTCAAGCGTCTGCTCGACCTCGGTGCGCCGGAGATCATCGTCAACAACGAGAAGCGGATGCTCCAGGAGGCCGTCGACTCGCTGTTCGACAACGGCCGTCGTGGTCGCCCGGTGACCGGTCCGGGCAACCGCCCGCTCAAGTCGCTCTCCGACATGCTCAAGGGCAAGCAGGGTCGCTTCCGTCAGAACCTCCTCGGCAAGCGCGTCGACTACTCGGGTCGTTCGGTCATCGTCTCCGGCCCGCAGCTCCGCCTGCACCAGTGCGGTCTGCCCAAGCAGATGGCGCTGGAGCTCTTCAAGCCGTTCGTGATGAAGCGCCTCGTGGACCTGTCCCACGCGCAGAACATCAAGTCGGCCAAGCGCATGGTCGAGCGCGCCCGCCCGGTCGTGTGGGACGTCCTCGAAGAGGTCATCACCGAGCACCCGGTGCTGCTCAACCGTGCGCCTACGCTCCACCGCCTGGGCATCCAGGCGTTCGAGCCGCAGCTCATCGAGGGCAAGGCCATCCAGCTCCACCCGCTCGTCTGCTCGGCGTTCAACGCTGACTTCGATGGTGACCAGATGGCCGTCCACCTGCCGCTCTCCGCGGAGGCGCAGGCCGAGGCCCGCATCCTGATGCTGTCGACGAACAACATCCTGAAGCCGTCGGACGGTCGCCCCGTGACCATGCCGACCCAGGACATGATCATCGGCCTCTTCTTCCTCACCACGGACCGTCAGGGTCCGGGCGAGGGTCGCGTCTTCGGCACGCCGGCCGAGGCGATCATGGCGTTCGACCGCAAGGAGATCTCCCTGCAGTCGAAGGTCCGGATCCGCCTGACGGGCGTCGTCCCGCCGCTCGGCTCGGAGATCGAGGGCGACACGTTCATCCTCGAGACCACGCTGGGCCGCGTCATCTTCAACGACGCGCTGCCCAACGACTACCCGTACGTCAACTACGAGGTGGGCAAGAAGCAGCTCGGCGCGATCGTCAACGACCTGGCGGAGCGCTACACCAAGGTCGAGGTCGCTGCGTCGCTCGACGCCCTCAAGGACAACGGCTTCCACTGGGCGACCCGCTCCGGTGTCACCGTCTCCATCGAGGACGTCGTCACGCCGGACGCCAAGGCCCAGATCCTCTCGGGCTACGAGGAGCAGGCGGCCAAGGTCCAGAAGCAGTTCGAGCGCGGTCTGGTCACCGACGAGGAGCGTCGCCAGGAGCTCATCGAGATCTGGACGCAGGCCTCCAACGAGGTCGCGAAGGCCATGGAGGTCAACTTCGACAAGGCCAACCCGATCTACATGATGGTCGACTCGGGTGCCTCCGGAAACATGATGCAGATCCGTCAGGTCGCCGCCATGCGTGGCCTCGTGGCGAACCCGAAGGGTGACATCATCCCGCGGCCGATCAAGTCGAACTTCCGTGAGGGTCTCTCCGTCCTCGAGTACTTCATCTCGACGCACGGTGCCCGCAAGGGTCTCGCCGACACCGCCCTGCGTACCGCTGACTCGGGTTACCTGACCCGTCGTCTGGTGGACGTCTCGCAGGACGTCATCATCCGCGAGGAGGACTGCGGCACCGAGCGTGGTCTGCCGAAGAAGATCGGCGTCCAGACCGACAACGGTGTGGTCAAGCACGAGCACGTCGAGGTCGCCGCGTACGCCCGTACGTCGGCGGTCGACGTGGCAGACCCGGCCTCCGGCGAGCTCCTCGTCGCGGCCGGCGAGGACCTGGGTGACGTCAAGATCGGCCAGCTGGTCGAGGCGGGCATCACCGAGCTCAAGGTCCGCTCGGTGCTCACTTGTGAGGCCCGGACCGGCACCTGCGCCAAGTGCTACGGCCGTTCGCTCGCGACCGGCAAGCTCGTCGACATCGGTGAGGCGGTCGGCATCATCGCCGCCCAGTCCATCGGTGAGCCGGGCACGCAGCTCACCATGCGTACCTTCCACACCGGTGGTGTGGCCTCCGCGGACGACATCACGCAGGGTCTTCCCCGCGTCGTGGAGCTCTTCGAGGCCCGCTCGCCCAAGGGCCGCTCGCCGATCGCCGAGGCCGCTGGCCGCGTCGAGATCGACGAGTCGGACAAGGCGCGCAAGATCCTGCTCACCCCGGACGACGGCTCCGAGGTCCAGGAGTACCCCGTCTCCAAGCGCTCGCGCCTGCTCGTCGCCGACGGACAGCACGTCGAGGTCGGTCAGAAGCTGATCGTCGGTACCGAGGACCCGCAGGACGTCCTGCGCATCCTCGGTATCCGCAAGGCGCAGGAGCACCTGGTCGACCAGGTGCAGAGCGTCTACCGCTCGCAGGGTGTGTCCATCCACGACAAGCACATCGAGATCATCGTGCGCCAGATGCTCCGTCGCGTGACGGTCATCGAGTCCGGCGACACGAACCTGCTGCCGTCCGACCTGGTCGACCGCGTGATCTTCGAGTCCGAGAACCGTCGGGTCGTCTCCGAGGGCGGCAAGCCGGCCTCGGGTCGTCCGGTCCTCATGGGCATCACGAAGGCGTCGCTCGCGACCGAGTCGTGGCTCTCCGCGGCCTCCTTCCAGGAGACCACCCGCGTCCTCACCGACGCGGCGATCAACGGCCGTTCGGACTCCCTGCTGGGTCTGAAGGAGAACGTGATCATCGGAAAGCTGATCCCGGCCGGCACGGGTCTGGAGCGCTACCGCAACATCCGGGTGGAGCCGACCGAGGAGGCCCGCGCCGCGGCGTACTCCGTCACCGGCTACGACTCCTACGACTACGACTTCGGTGCTGGTGGCCAGGTCGTGGCCGTGGACGACTTCGACTTCGGTTCCTACCAGAACTGATCTCGGCCACCTCAGACCGAGGGCCCCGTCGCGCAGCAGCGCGGCGGGGCCCTCGGGCATTTCCGGGGGTGGGGCGCCCGTCGGATACGGTCGATGGCGTGACTCGGGATCCATGGCTCGACAACCTGAAGATGACGCTGGTGACCCTCGTGGTCGTCGGACACGCCTTGACGCTGATGCCCGAGGAGGCGATCACCGAGCGGGTCTACGACTTCGTCTACTACTGGCACATGCCGGCGTTCGTGCTGGTCTCGGGCTACCTGTCGCGCCACTTCACCTGGTCGCGCAAGAACCTCACCAACCTGCTCACCGGTATCGCGCTGCCGTACGTCATCTTCGAGGGGCTGCTCGCGGCGTTCCGGATCCACGTCGGGCACGAGGAGGGCATCACCGACATCTGGCTCAACCCGCACTGGCCGATGTGGTACCTCGCGGCGCTCTTCCAGTGGCGGCTGATCACGCCCATCCTCAAGCTCCACTGGATCGCCCTGCCGTTGAGCGTGGTCGCCTCGCTCTGGTGGGGGACCGAGGGGTCGTCCTTCTTCGACCTCAACCGGACGATCGGCATGCTGCCCTTCTTCACGATCGGCCTCTACCTCCACGACGCCAACCCCAAGGTGCTCAACTTCCTGCGCACCAGCCACGGGCGCGAGGTCGGCGCCGGCCTCCTCGTCGGCATCTTCGTGCTTGCGGCGTTCACCGACGAGTGGACCGCGACCGGGTGGCTCTACTACTCCGACGCGTACGCCGACTTCGGTGTGCCCGCGACCGAGGGCATCCTGATCCGCGCCGCCCTGCTCCTGATCGCGACCGCGGGTGCGTTCGGGATCCTCATGGTCGTGCCGCGCCAGGACTCCTGGTTCGCCCACCTGGGGTCGGCGTCGCTGGTCGTCTACCTCTTCCACGGGTTCGTCGTGAGGGGAGCGATGTACGCCGGCTACGACGAGTGGGCAGCGACGGCGGGCAGCTGGGTCATCTGGCTGACGATCGTCGGCTCGATCGCGCTGTCGCTCCTTCTCGCCTGGCGCCCGGTGGCGAGCCGGCTGCTGTGGATCGCCGACCCGGTCGGCTCCTGGCGACGCCACCGCAAGCACCGGGTCGCCGCGGCGGACACCGCGACCGCTGGGTGAGGTCGTCTGCCCTAGGCTCGGCGTATGGGACGACTGCCGCAGCGCCAGCGCGTCGCGGCGTACGCCGTGATCATCCGCGACGGCCGAATCCTGCTCTCGCGACTGGCTGCACGGGTCACCAGCGGTGAGCTCTGGACGCTGCCCGGTGGTGGGATCGAGCACGGCGAGGACCCGCGCGACGCGGTCGTGCGCGAGGTCGCCGAGGAGACCGGCCTCGACGTGACGGTCTCGCGCGAGGCGCGGCTCTACTCGATGCACAACCGCCGGGCGCGGTTCGGCAAGGGGAAGGCCGACTACCACGCGATCCGCATCGTCTTCGAGGGCTGGGTCCCGGCCGACGCTCCGCAGCCACGCGTGGTCGAGGTCGACGGCTCGACCGCCGAGGCCGCCTGGCAGCCCCTGGGCGACGTCCTCGACGGCACCCTCCCGGTCACCCCGCTGGTCGTGGAGGCGCTCCGCGATCACGAGCACCACCGCCACCAGCGCGTGGCGGCGTACGCCGTCGTACGCCGGGGCGACGAGGTCCTGCTGACCCGGCTGTCGGGGCGGGCCCACCTGCCGGGAGCCTGGACGCTGCCGGGTGGGGGGATCGAGCACGGGGAGCGGCCCGCCGTCGGTCTGGCGCGCGAGGTCGCGGAGGAGTGCGGCGTGGTCTGTGAGGTCGGTGCGTTGCTCGACGTCCACGACGTGCATCTCGTCGGCACCGCACCCGACGGCCGGACGCAGGACTACCACGGCGTGCACCTGCTCTACGAAGGCTCCGTCCCGGACGGCGCGACGCCCCGCGTGGTCGAGGTGGACGGCACGACCGACGCGGTGGAGTGGGTCCCGGTCGCGGACGTGCTCGAGGGCCGGCGCGAGGTCCTCGACGTCGTACGCCACGCCCTCCAGCTGACCGCGGATGTCTGACGCGGCTGCTCTTCTCGAGGCCCTGCAGCGTGCAGGGGTGTCGGCATCGGCCTCGACGCTGGACCGCGCGCTGTACTCCTCCGACGCGTCGCTCTACCGGGTGGTGCCTGCTGCGGTCGCCCGTCCGCGGTCACGTGAGGAGCTCGTTGCGGCGGTCGTTGCTGCGCACGGGGTCGGCGTGCCGGTCACTGTGCGCGGCGCGGGGACCTCGATCGCAGGCAACGCGGTCGGGCCGGGCCTGGTGGTCGACGTCTCCGCGCTCTCGCGGGTGCTCGCGGTCTCGGCGTCCTCGCGCACGGCCGTCGTCGAGCCGGGCGTCGTCCAGGCACAGCTGCAGGCAGCGGTGGCACCGCATGGGCTCCGCTTCGGGCCGGACCCGTCGACGCACACCCGCTGCACCCTCGGCGGGATGATCGGCAACAACGCGTGCGGCTCGCGGGCCCTCGGCTTCGGGCGCACATCGGAGAACGTCCTGGGCCTGGAGGTGCTCTGGGGCAACGGGTCGGTGGAGACACTGGGCGCCCTGGGTCGTCCGCCTGAGGTCTACCAGGTTGGTACGCCTCAGGCGGACGATCTCCGCACCAGTGCCGAACTGGCGGCGCTGGGCGCTGCCCACCTCGCACCGATCCGTGAGGGCTTCGGGCACTTCGCGCGCCAGGGGAGCGGCTACGCGCTCGAGCACCTGCTTCCCGAGCGCTTCGCTCCCCACCGGCTCGTCGTCGGCTCGGAGGGGACGCTCGGCGTGGTGCTCTCCGCGACGGTGGCCCTGGTGCCGGAGCCGGCTGCGCGGGTGATGCTGCTGATCGGCTACCCGTCCATGGCCGAGGCGGCCGATGCGGTGCCGGCGGTGCTGGCTGCGGGGCTGCCCGGGCTGCTCGCACTCGAGGGGCTCGACGCACGGATCGTGGACGTGGTCCGGGCCCGCGGGGGAGCGGTGCCGGACCTGCCGCGAGGCGGAGGGTGGCTCTTCGCCGAGCTGGCCGCCGGCTCGGCGTCCGAGGCGGTCGCGCTTGCTGCGCGACTCGCTCCCTCCGCCGAGGGGCTCGACCACCGGATCGTGACCGACCCCGCCGAGCAGGCGGCACTCTGGCGGATCCGGGAGGACGGGGCCGGACTGGCCGGGCACTCGCTGGGCCGTCCGGCGTACTCGGGGTGGGAGGACGCGGCCGTGCCGACGGAGCGGCTGGGCGCCTGGCTGCGGCGTTTCGACGAGCTGCTCGGGGAGCACGGGCTGGACGGGGTGCCCTACGGGCACTTCGGCGACGGTTGCGTCCACGCCCGCATCGACTTCACGTTCGACGACGGGGGTGCGCGGTTCCGCGCGTTCCTCACCGAGGCCGCGCGGGAGGTGGCTGCCCTCGGCGGCTCGCTCTCCGGGGAGCACGGTGACGGACGGGTGCGCTCGGAGCTGCTGCCCCTGATGTACGACGAGCGGGCGCTGGCGCTCTTCGCCGCCGTCAAGCGGATCTGCGACCCGGGCAACCTGCTCAACCCGGGGGTGCTCGTCGACCCCGCGCCGCTCGATGCCGACCTGCGTCCGGCGCGTGCGGTCGCGTCCGTGCCCCTGGTGCTGGGCGCGGACCCGTCACTGGGGGAGGGGGTGCACCGCTGCACCGGCGTCGGAAAGTGCGTCGCCCCTGCCGGGGCTGGTGTCATGTGCCCCTCGTGGAAGGCGACACGCGACGAGAAGGACTCCCCCCGAGGCCGGGCCCGGGTGCTGCAGGAGGCGCTCGACGGCTCGCTGGTCCGCGACCTCGACGACCCGGCCGTCCAGGAGGCGCTCGACCTCTGCCTGGCCTGCAAGGGCTGCGCGCGCGACTGCCCTGCCGGCGTCGACATGGCGGCGTACAAGGCGGAGGTGCTGGCGCGCACGTGGAAGGGACGGCTCCGGCCACGTGCGCACTACACGCTCGGGAGGCTGCCGACCTGGCTCCGGCTGGTGCCGACCGGCATCGCCGCGCGGATGACCGCACGCGCGGCGGAGGGTGCACTGCTGGGCCGGGCGGCGGAGGGTGCGCTGCTGGGCCGGGCGGCCCGGTGGGTCGCCGGCGTCGACCCCCGCCGATCGCTGCCCGAGCTGCCTGCCCGCTCCCTCCGTGCCCAACGTGCGCCTGTGGTCACTCGAACTGGCGCTCGTGGTCACGCGAACCCGCAGCTGTGGTCACCCGATGTGTGGATCTGGGCGGACACGTTCACGGACCACCTGACGCCCTCGGCGGGGCTCGCCGCGATCCGGGTGCTGTCGGAGGCGGGCCTGCGCGCGGAGGTGATTCCCGCTGACGCGTGCTGCGGCCTGACCCGGATCACGACGGGCCAGCTCGAGGCGGCGCGGCGCATCGCGGCGCGGGCTGTCGATCGACTGCATCCCTATGTGGCGAGCGGGGTGCCGGTGATCGGCCTCGAGCCGTCGTGCCTGGCGACGCTCCGCGACGACGTGCCGCGGCTGGTGGCGGGGGAGCGGGCGCGAGCGGTCGCGGACGGTGTGAAGACGCTCGCCCAGCTGCTCACCAGCGTGGACGGCTGGACTCCACCGGACCTCGCGGGGGTCGAGGTCGTCGCTCAGCCCCACTGCCACCACGCCTCGGTACTGGGTTGGGAGGCAGACGAGAAGGTGCTGCTCCGCGCCGGCGCCACCGTGACGCGGGTCGAGGGCTGTTGCGGGCTCGCGGGCGACTTCGGGATGACGCCGGAGCACTACGACGTGAGCGTGGCGATCGCGGAGACGTCACTGTTGCCGGCGGTGCGCGAGGCCCTGCGGAGCGCGGGCCCCGACGTGGGCCGCGACGTCGTGGTCCTGGCCGACGGCTTCTCCTGCCGCTACCAGCTGGCCGACCTGGCCGGCGTGCGGGCGCTGCACCTCGCGGAGCTGCTCGCCGGTGACCACAAGCGCAAGGTCGAGTGACCACAAGCCCCACCTCGCGTGACCACAAGCCCCACCAGCGGTCGCTTCGGCTCCCGCACTCCTCCCTCGCTCGCCCAGGATCGAGCAAGCTCGACCTGGGACTCGCTCAGTCGTCGTCTCGGCGGGGCACAAGCCCCACCTCGGCGGGGCAATAGGATTCAGCCCATGCATCCTCGTTACCGCCGCCTGATCATCCCTGCGCTGCTGACGGGGCTGATCCTGATCGCGGTCGTCGCCAAGTTCGTCAACTGATGGCCGAACCGCTCCTCCGTGCCCTGATGCGGGTGCGTGCCCTGCTGCTCGACGAGCAGCAGCTGGTCCGCGCCGTCGCCTCCGGCCGCCAGCGCGGCACGACGCCGGCCTGGCGCCGCGCCGAGCTGCGCTACGTCGACCTCAAGGCCGGCCCACACCTCCAGATCGTCACGTACGACGCGACGCAGGCGCACACGCAGAATCACGCGGTCGGCGAGGCTGCCCGTGACGCTGTCGACGCCCTGCTGGACGTCCCGTTCGGCAACTGGCACATCGAGACCCTGACCGAGCAGCACCAGCTGCGCGTCACGAAGAAGAACGAGGCGCTGCTGCACACCACACCACGCCAGGCGGCCGCCGACGTCGACCGTGGTCACGACAAGACCAAGGAGCGGCTGCTCGCCGAGGACCACCCGGTGCTGCGTGAGCTCGGCATCTCCGACGTGCAGGGCCGGATCAAGCCGAGCCGTCAGGCGAAGTACCGCCAGGTCGAGGAGTTCCTCCGGCTGCTCGACGCCAGCGTCACCGACGCGATCAAGGCCGGTCACCTGCGGCGCCCGACCAAGGACGACCCGCTGCGGATCGTCGACCTCGGCTGCGGCAACGCCTACCTCACCTTCGCCGCACAGGCGCACCTCGGCGCGAAGCTTCCCGTGCACCTGACAGGTGTCGACGTGAAGCAGCAGTCGCGCGACCACAACACCGCGGTCGCCGAGCGGCTCGGCCTGGACATGGAGTTCGTCGTCGGCACGATCGCAGACGCCGAGCTCGCGCAGGCTCCCGACGTCGTGCTCGCCCTGCACGCCTGCGACACCGCCACGGACGAGGCGCTCGCCCGCGCCGACGGCTGGCAGGCCGCCCTCGTGCTCGCGGCCCCGTGCTGTCACCACGACATCGCTGCGCAGCTGCGCAAGGCGCGGACCCCCTCGCCGTACGCCATGCTCACCCGTCACGGCATCCTCCGTGAGCGGTTCGCCGACACCCTCACCGACGCCGTACGCGCGGCGATCCTGCGGCTGCTGGGCTACCGGGTCGACGTCGTGGAGTTCGTCGAGTCGGAGCACACCCCGCGCAACACCCTGCTCCGTGCGGTCCGCACCGGCGGTGTCGTCAAGGGCGGCTCGGTCCGCAAGGAGTACGACGACCTGGTCGCGACCTGGGCGATCCGCCCCCACCTGGCCGTCCTCACCGGCATCGCCGATGGTGGCGCCACGTCGCCCGCTGAGGATGTCCCGGCAGATGCGTAGCCTGCTCGTGGCCCTGCTGGTCGCAGCGCCGTTCGCGGTGGGAGCGGCCTCCGCTGCCCCGGACGACGACACCGCCGGCAGCCATGAGGTGACGACGTTCTCCGACACCGAGATCGTGGAGTCGTCGGGGCTGGTCGTCGAGGGCGACCTCGCCGTCACCATGAACGACTCCGGTGACGAGGCCCGGGTCTTCACCGTCGACCTGCGCACGGGCGACACCGTCGGCGTCACGCGGTTCGAGGGCGATGCCGACGACCTCGAGTCGCTGGCTCCGGCGGGCGCCGGACACGTCTGGGTCGGCGACACGGGCGACAACAACAAGGACCGCGCCGACATCGAGGTGACCCGGGTGCCCGTCGGTCGCGGCGACCGGTCGGTGGAGGGCGAGACCTTCCACCTCGCCTATCCCGATGGCGCGCAGGACGCGGAGACGCTGCTCGCGCACCCCGTCACGGGCCGGCTCTTCGTGGTGAGCAAGTCGCCGATGCGCGGCGCCGTCTACGCGGCTCCTGCGCAACTGCGGGCCGACGGCGTCAACGTCCTGACCCGGGTCGCCGAGGCGCCGGGGCTGGTCACGGACGGAGCCTTCCTGCCGGACGGCCGCCACGTCCTGGTCCGCGACTACGTCAAGGCGACCGTCCTGGCGCTCCCCGGGTGGCAGCCCGTCGCGGAGTTCGTCCTGCCGCGTCAGCAACAGGGCGAGGCGCTCGCGGTCCGTGCCGACGGCACCGTCTTCGTGAGCTCGGAAGGCGCGGACCAGCCTGTCCTGCGCCTCGAGCTCCCCACGTCGGCGACCGCAGCCCTCCGCGGTACGCCGGACCCCAGCGCGAGCAGCCCGCCCTCACCGTCCGCGCCGGAGACGTCGCCGGCGCCCGATCCTGCCGACAGCCCGGGTGACGACGACAGCGGTGGCCCGTGGACGATCGTCCTCTTCGGGGCGCTCGGTGTGCTTCTGCTCGGCGGCATCGTCCGCTTCCTGCGCGGATAGCGGCGGGCGCGTCCGGGGTACATC
>NZ_DATIHB010000103.1:0-28493 GCF_035481145.1 Nocardioides sp.
GTGGGCCGTACTGCACGGTGAAGGTGGCCTCGGCGACCCCCGCGTCGACGAAGCAGAGCCGGACCTGGCGCGTCTGCGGGCGCACGGCGGGCCGGCGCTGTCCGTGACCGCCTGACTGGCGGAGCGTCGCCTGCGCGACGACGCGGGAACGGTAGGCCAGCTCGCGGTAGACCGTCGGCGTGGTCCAGCGGAGGAGCTGGTTGACGGGGCGGTCGCCGAGGACCGCCTCGACGCTGGCCTGCCCGAAGGCCAGGGCCCAGCGGTGCGCCTCGCGGCGCACGGCGGGCGGCACGACGACGGCGTCGGCGCCACGCAGGACCGAGGTCTCCGGCACGACCGGAGCCGCCAGCCGTGACGCCGTGCGGTCGAGCGGCCCGCCCTCGAGGTCGAGCGCTTCCTGGACGACCCGCAGGGGAGCCGGCGCCCAGGTCCGCTCGGTGGCGACGGCGCTCATCGCCGCGGCTCCGGGACGTCGAGGCGCTGACCGGGCTCGATGCGGTCCGGATCGGCGCCGACGACCGTGCCGTTGGCCCGCCACAGGGCGCGCCAGGCGCGGTCGACCTCCGCGTCGGTGGCGCCCGGCCCGAGGCGCTCGGCGCTGATCGCCCAGAGCGAGTCGCCCGGCTCGACGAGGTGGACCCGCGACGCCGCGGGCGCCTGCGCCGCGGTGTGGAGCGGCGCGAGTGGCTGGGGCGGCTGTCCGGCGACGCCGCGCATGTCGTCGGCGTGGGCGGGCGCGACGCTCGCGGCCAAGGCGACACCGCAGCCAGCCAGCACCAGGCGTCGGACCGCGCCCCGGACACCCGGGAGGTCGACACGGTGGAGGCCGTGGAGGGCCTCGAGGGTCGCGGCAGTCATCGCGCACCAGAGCCAGACGACCGTGAGCGCCAGGGTTGCGATCGCCGCGACGGCGAGTGTCGGCGCGAAGGTGAGGCCGCCCGCCGTGGCGAGCTGCTGCTGCGCATGGCTCAGCTCTGCACGAGCGACCAGGAGGAGAGAGACCGCGGCTGCGGTGAGGAACGACCAGAGGAGCAGGCACCTGATGGCAGGTGCGCGCTGAGGATCCCGAGACATGATGAACGACCCCGATCTATGCGTTTGCGTCTGTTTAGGTCACTACACGTCTGTTCTCCATCATTGTCAAGATCGCTCTTCACAGGCTTGGATGGGGCGACACCACGGCGGTTGGGTGCGCCGTCACTCGGGAGGTGGGCATGGAGGACGACGACCGCGGTCTCGCGGCGCTACTCGACGATCTCGAGCAGCAGGCGCAGGGTGCGTGGGCCGCCGACCGAGGTCTCGAGGTGGCGGAGCGGGCGCGGGCCGAGTACGCGCGGGTCGGCCTCGCTGCGCGCTTCATGGCGGGGCTCGGCGCACGCGTCGCGCTCCAGGTGACCGGTGTGGGCGCCCTCGGAGGCGAGCTCGTGCGCGTCGCCGACGGCTGGCTGCTCCTGGCCGAGGGCAGCGCGGAGTGGCTGGTCCTCATCGACGCCGTGGAGACGGCCCGGGGGCTGCCCGCGCGCGCAGTTCCGCCGGAGGCGTGGCCGGTGACGGCCCGGTTGGCGCTCGGGTCGGCGCTGCGCGCCATGGCGGGCGAGCGGGGGCTCGCCCGGCTCCGCTCAGGTGGTCAGCACGAGGGCCGCGTGGGCCGGATCGGCGCTGACTTCGTCGAGCTCCACCCCGACGGCGGCACGACCGTGGTGGTCGCCTTCACCGCGCTGGCAGCCATACGCCGCTGAGGCCGGGGCTCAGGTCGCGTCGGCGTCGAACGGCGGTTGCTCGCCGGGCGCGAGGGGCCGGAGGCCGGCGCGCACGGGCTCGTCGTCGCTCTCCCGGAGCGCCTCGTCGATGTGCTTGCGGACCATGCGCCGGGGGTCGAGGTCGCGCAGCTCGAGGTCGGCGTACTCCGGGCCGAGCTCGCGACGGAGGTCGTCGCGCGCCGCATCGGCGTACTTCTTCATGCGGCGGATGAAACGGCCCGCCTGAGCGGCGAACTCGGGCAGCCGGTCGGGGCCGATGGCCACGACGACCACGAGCGCGATGACGGCCAGCTCGCCGAGCCCGATGTCGAACACGCCGTCAGCCTAGGGCAGGCGCGGTCAGAACTTGTTGGAGGGCGTGAGGCCGAGCTGCATGCCCGCCAGCCCGCGACCGCGGCCGGAGAGGGCATCGGCGATCTGCGTGACCGCCTGCGCTCCCGCAGAGGTCGGATCGGCCTCCACGACGGGCTTGCCGGCGTCGCCGCCCTCGCGGAGCGACGGGTCCAGCGGCACCTGTCCGAGGAGCTTCACCTCGTAGCCGAATCGCTGCGAGAGGGTGTCGGCGACGCGCTGGCCACCGCCGGAGCCGAAGGGCTCGATGCGGGAGCCGTCGGGCAGCACCATCCAGGACATGTTCTCCACGACGCCGACGACGCGCTGGTGCATCATCGAGGCCATCGTGCCGGCGCGCTCGGCGACCTCGGCAGCGGCCTCCTGCGGCGTGGTCACGACGACGACCTCGGCGTTGGGCAGGTGCTGGCCGAGCGAGATCGCGATGTCGCCCGTGCCCGGCGGGAGGTCGAGGAGGAGGACGTCGAGGTCGCCCCAGTAGACGTCGGCGAGCATCTGGACGAGTGCGCGGTCGAGCATCGGACCGCGCCAGGCGATGACCTGCTCGCGCTTGGGCTTCAACATGCCGACCGAGATGACGGAGACACCCGACGGGGTCGGGACCGGCATGATCAGGTCCTCGACCTGCGTCGGGCGGGAGTCCGCGACGCCGAGCATCGCGGGGATCGAGTGGCCGTAGATGTCGGCGTCGACCACACCGACCTTGAGACCCTGCTGGGCGAGGGCGATCGCGAGGTTGGCGGTCATCGAGGACTTGCCGACACCGCCCTTGCCGGAGGCGATCGCGTAGACCTTGGTGAGCGAGCCCGGCTTGGCGAACGGGATCTCGCGCTGCGCGTGACCTCCGCGGAGGACCTCCTGCAGCTTGGCGCGCTGGTCGGCGTCCATCACGCCCATGTCGACGGTGACGCCGGTGACACCGGCGACCTTCGACACGGCGGCCGTGACGTCGCGGGTCAGGGTGTCCTTCATCGGACAGCCGGCGACCGTGAGCAGGATCCCCACCGTGACCGCGCCGGCGTCCGTGATGTCGACCGAGCCGACCATGCCGATCTCGGTGATGGGCCGCTTGATCTCGGGGTCGTTGACCGTCGCCAGCGCGGCGGTGACCTGCTCGAGGGTGGGGGTGCTCATGGGGCCCAAGCGTACGTGGTCGCCGGTGTCCACCGACCGCCGGATCAGCGGCTGGCCGGGTGATCCTCATCGCCAGCCGGTGAGGGCTCCGGTGTCAGGTCCTCCCGCAGGGAGCGGAGCTCCGACCGCAGGAAGTCACGGGTCGCGACCTCGCCCACCGACATACGCAGCGAGGCGACCTCGCGGGCGAGGAACTCCATGTCGGCGTGGGCGCGCGCATTGGCCTGCCGGTCCTGCTCGGCGATCACCTTGTCGCGCTGCTCCTGACGGTTCTGCGCGAGCAGGATCAGTGGGGCGGCGTACGACGCCTGGAGGCTCAGCATGAGCGTGAGGAAGATGAAGGGGAACGGGTCGAACCGCAGGTCGACCGGCGCGACGGAGTTCCACACGACCCAGAGCAGGACGAAGAAGGTCATGTAGATCAGGAAGGTCGCCGTGCCCATGAAGCGCGCGAACTTCTCAGCGAAGACGCCGAAGTCCTCGGTGCTGAGGCGCGGGGCCCGCAGCGACCGGCGCTTGTCACGCGGGACGTCGAGCCGGCGCCGTGTCACGTCGTTCATCGGCGGCCCCCGAGGTCGCGCTGGTCACGCCAGCCGGCAGGGAGCATGTGGTCGAGCAGGTCGTCGACCGTGACGGCGCCCAGCAGGCGTCCCTCGTCGTCGACGACAGGGGCGGCGACCAGGTTGTACGTCGCCAGGTGGGCCGCGACGTCCTCGATCGTGGAGTCGACGCGGAGCGGGTCGAGCGAGTCGTCGAGCGCGGCTGCGACGAGCGTCGACGGAGGCTCGCGGAGCAGGCGCTGGATGTGGGCGACCCCGAGGAGCCTGCCGGTGGGCGGCTCGAGCGGCGCGCGGCAGATGTAGACGAGGGAGGCCAGCGACGGCGTCAGGTCGGGGTTGCGCACGTGGGCCAGGGCGTCGGCGATCGTGGCGTCGGGGCCGAGGATCACCGGCTCGACGGTCATCATGCCGCCGGCGGTCTCCTCGCCGTACGACAGGAGCCGCTTGACGTCCTCGGCCCCCTCCGGCTCCATGAGCTCGAGCAGGGTGGCTGCGGTCTCGGGGGAGAGGTCCGCGATCAGGTCCGCGGCGTCGTCGGGCGACATCTCCTCGAGCACGTCAGCGGCGCGCTCGGAGTCGAGGTGCTCGAGGATCTCGACCTGGTCCTCCTCCGGCAGCTCCTCGAGGACGTCGGCCAGGCGCTCGTCGTCCATGCCCGCCACGACCGCCGTACGCCGCTCGGGCGGCAGGTCGTGGATGACGTTGGCGGCATCGGCGGGCCGCATCTCGTTGAGGGAGGCGATCAGGTGGGTGGCGCCCTGGGTGGCCTGGGCGTGGGTGAGGCCGACGACGTCGGTCCACTCGAGCACGTGGGTCTGGCCGCGGCGGCGCAGCCCCTTGCCGGGCTCCTGGATCGCGACGCGCGAGAGCACCCAGTCGCGGGTGCGGCCCTGCTCCATGGCGACGTCGTAGACGGTGCCGGCGGTGCCGCTGCCGCGCACGGTCACCTGACGGTCCAGCATCTCGCCGACGACGAGCGTCTCGGTGCCACGCTGCTCGAAACGGCGCATGTTGACCAGGCCGGTCGTGTGGACCTGCCCGCTGTCGACGCTGGTCACGCGGGTCATCGGCACGAAGACCCGCTTGCGGCCGAGCACCTCGACGACCAGGCCCAGCACCCGCGGTTGACGCCCGTCGGTGCGCAGGGTCACGACGACGTCGCGGACCTTGCCCACCTGGTCACCCAAGGGGTCGAAGATCGGCAGCCCGACGAGGCGGGCGACGAAGACGCGGGAGGGTGAGGTGCTCACGGGGCCACCGTATCGGGGTCGGAAGAGTGGGGGTCAGCGTCCGAAGACGTCGAGGTGGAGGCGGGAGTTCAGGCTGCTGCGCGGGATCGCGGGAAGAGTCAGGGCAGAGGCGACCAGGTTGGCGACCACGCCGGTGTTGATCGGCGTCCCCGACGCGGGAAGCCGCTGGGTGTGGGCGGGCCGCGTGTACTGGCGGTTCAGCGCGTAGAGGTCGGCGTGCGGCACCGAGGGTCCCCAGACGACGAGGGGGACGCCGTGTCCGTACCTCGTGGGCGCGCCCGGTGCACTGGACGTGACGATGACAAGGGTCGACCCGGCAGACGCACTGTTGCCCTGCACGTCGCCGACGATGCGGCGCAGCCGGCTGTCCGCCAGCGCGACCGCGCGGACGTACTCCGGGCTGCTCCAGCCGTGGGCGGCGCCCGCCCGCAGCACGTTGCCGAGCTGGACGACGGTCAGCCGCGCCGGCCGGTCCTGGAGCGACGTACGCGCGGCGCGCGTCGCGTCGGTGTCCGTCGCGCTGATCAGGCGCCGGTCGATCTTGCCGCGCCCGTTGTCCACGCCGTACCTGTCGGTGCCGGCGAGCTGCGAGTCCCAGGTGCGGGGAACCAGGCGTGATCGCAGGTCGCCGGAGTAGAAGGCGGTGCTCATGCCGAGGTTGTGCGCCATGTCGAAGGCGCTGGAGACGTACTGCCCCGCGGCGGCATGCACCGAAGGGCCGGCGTAGGTGTTGGTCGTGACGCCGTGGCCGCCGCGGCTCGTGGGTACCCGTCGGCTGCTCAGCAGGCTGGTGGTGTTGGGCAGGGCGCGGCGGTTGTCGTCGTCCGGCCGCGCCTGCAGCGTCGACGCACCCCGGCTGATCAGGCGCGACAGATAGGGCGCGTGCCCACCCGCCACGGTGCCGGAGCGCAGCCCCTGGATGTCCACCACCACGACCCGCTTCACGCCGGCGGCGCGCGCGGGCTGGGGCGCGATGTTCGCGGTGGCGAAGTAATAGGGGTGATCGGACGTCTTCGTCGTCTGGCTCTCGGTCCACCTGGTGTAGCCGGACCAGCGGATGTTCGAGGTGCCCATGATCCAGTCGATCAGGCCCGGCGACCTGAGCGTGCAGTCGTACGCGTCGCCGGTGAGGTTGTTGTGCGTGCTGCCGTCGGCCGACTCGAGGTCGCTCAGGTACGTGACGGGGCAGTAGAAGTCATGGCTGTCGTTCATGTCGCCGGTGAAGATCACCGGGATGTCGGGGTTGTTGCGCTGCAGCTTGTTGGCGAGCGCGGCCTGGATCCGCTCGGACGCGTCGCGCCAGACCTTCTCGTCGCCGGCCCACTTGGTCTGGTTGGAGGGGTTGTGGGTGTTCATGAACCAGACCAGCTGACCCGTGTGGTTGTTGCGCAGCTGGACCAGTGGCCGGATCCGGATGCGGCCCTCGAAGTACGGCGTCTCGTAGGTCGTCCGGATGATCGCGGTCCAGTCGCTCTTCCTCCACGCGACCGACGTGTACCAGGAGTCATGGATCGCCCGGCCGGGCCACGTGCCCCACCCGGAGCCCATGAGCGAGGCGAACGTGTCGTACTGGACTCCCTCCAGCTCCTGGAAGCCGATCATCTGGACGCCGGACCGCTTGATCAGGTCGACCGCGCCGTACATCCGTTGCCGGCCCGTCGCGTAGCCGGTCCTGTCGCCGTTCGGGCCCGTGTGGCTCGCGCCGAGCACGTTGAACGTGGCGACCCGGAAGCTCGTCGGTGCGGCCACCGTGGTGGTCACCGGTCGTGCCGTGCCGGGCTCGTCGTGTCCGGCTCCGACCATGAGCAGTGCTGCCGTGAGGACGACCGGCACGGCGACCGACGCGGTCCAGCGGGCCAGCCTCCGGGTGGGCTGGACGGGCGAGCTGGCAGTCATCGCGACACTCCGGGATGGCAGGACAAGGGCGGGCGGCGTGTGGCCACCATGCACCAGTGTGACTCACGTGACTCGTGTGGTCTACCAGTCGCGCGAGGGATGGCTATCATGCGGCGCGTGGCATCGCACAGGAACAGGGTCTGAGGCGTGGCCTCCCGGGTCTACCTCCACGTAGGTCTGCCCAAGACCGGAACGACGTACCTCCAGTCGGTGCTGTGGGCGAACAAGCGCGCCCTCGCGGAGCAGGGGATCCTGGTTCCCGGCCGGAGGCCGGTGGACCACATGTGGGCCACCCTCGTCGTCCGCGAGCGCCCCGGCCTGTCCAGCCGCCGGCCCCAAGCGCGCACGTCGTGGGCCCGGATCCTCGAGCAGGTCCACGCCCACGAGGGCCCGGCGATCATCAGCCATGAGTTCTTCGGTGCGGCGAGCGCCGAGCAGGCCGCGCGTGCCATCGCGGATCTCGGCTGCGAGGTGCACGTCGTCGTCACCGCACGCGACATGCTGACGGTCGTCGCGTCGTACTGGCAGGAGTACGTCAAGCACGGCTTCCGCCGGATTCCCCTGGACGCCTTCCCTCCGGCCGGAGGTGGGTCGGGCGAATGGACCTGGGACGCCCTCGACCTCGAGCAGGTCGTACGCCGCTGGGGCGCCGGTATCCCACCGGAGCACATGCACCTGCTCGTCCTCCCCGGCAAGGAGGCGCCGCGGGATGCACTCTGGCTCTCGTTCGCGGCGATCGTCGGGATCGAACGCGCGGAGGCCTTCGACCTCGAGCAGGCACGCGAGAACAGCTCCCTTGGGGTGGTCGAAGCAGAGCTCATGCGTCGGATCTGTGACGGCCTCGAGGACTTCGACAACGCCATGGACCGCGGAGTCTGGCTGCGCAGCTACCTCGCCCACCGCCACCTCGTGCCCCGGCAGGGGAGTCGACCCCGTCCCTCCCCGGAGCGCGTCGCCGAGCTCCGGGCCCGCGCCGATCGCGCGGTGTCGTGGCTCGCGACGAGCGGCAGCGACATCCACGGCGACCTGGAGCGCCTGCGGGTGACCGGGGAACCAGCCGGTCGTGACCCGGCATCGGTCACCGCGGACGAGCTGCTCGATGCCTCGGCCACGGTGGCGCGGGGCATGCTGGCCGACATGCGGGCCACACGCCAGGAGAACAATCGCCTCACCGCTCGCATCGCCGAGCTCGAGGCAGCGGCGGAGGCGGCGGACGCCGCGCGCTGGTCACGCCGTGCCAGGCGCGCCGTGCGCCGCGCGCTCCCGCGCCGGAGCTGAACGGCATGTGGTGGGCCATCGCACATCGGGACGGCGCGACCGCGGTGCCCGTCGCACCCTAGACTCGACCTGTTTTGCGCCCGCGCTCAGAGGAGAAGACCCCATGGCCAAGCTGTGCCAGACCGAGGACCTGACGGAGATCCAGCAGGAGATCCTGTCCACCGTTCGCCAGTTCGTGAACGACAAGATCATCCCGGTCGCGCAGGACCTGGAGCACTCCGACACGTACCCGCAGGAGATCATCGACGGGCTCAAGGAGCTCGGTGTCTTCGGCCTCACCATCCCCGAGGAGTTCGGTGGCCTGGGCGAGTCGATCCTGACCTATGCGCTCGTCGTGGAGGAGATCGCTCGTGGCTGGATGAGCGTCTCCGGCGTCATCAACACGCACTTCATCGCGGCGTACCTGCTCATGCAGCACGGCACGCAGGAGCAGAAGGAGAAGTACCTCCCGCGCATGGCGACCGGCGAGATGCGCGGCGCCTTCTCGATGTCCGAGCCGGGCCTCGGCTCCGATGTCTCCGCGATCTCGACCAAGGGCACGAAGCTCGAGGACGGGTCGTACTCGATCACGGGCCAGAAGATGTGGCTGACCAACGGCGCGACGTCCACGCTCGTCATGCTGCTCACCAAGACCGACGAGGGCGCCGACTCGGTCTACAAGAACATGACCACCTTCATCGTCGAGAAGGAGGCCGGCTTCGGCGAGACCGCCCAGGGCGTCACCGTCCCCGGCAAGATCGACAAGATGGGCTACAAGGGCGTCGAGACCACCGAGCTCATCCTCGAGGACCACAAGATCTCGGCCGACCAGATCCTCGGCGGCACGCCCGGCAAGGGCTTCTTCCAGATGATGGACGGCGTCGAGGTCGGTCGCATCAACGTCGCCGCCCGCGCCTGCGGCCTGGCCTGGCGCGGCTTCGAGCTCGGTGTCGCCTACGCCCAGCAGCGCAAGACCTTCGGCAAGCAGATCGCCGACCACCAGGCCGTGCTCTTCCGCCTCGCGGAGATGGCGACCAAGGTCGAGACCATCCACACCATGATGGTGCGCGCCGGCCGCCTCAAGGAGTCCGGCAAGCGCATGGACGTCGAGGCCGGCATGGCCAAGATGCTCGCCTCGGAGTACGCCAACGAGGTCGTCGAGGACTCCTTCCGGATCCACGGTGGCTACGGCTACTCCAAGGAGTACGAGATCGAGCGCCTGATGCGCGAGGTCAAGTTCATGCTCATCGGTGAGGGCACCTCTGACATCCAGAAGATGATCATCGGTCGCGCCCTCCTCAAGGAGTACGCACTCTGAGTCGTCCTCGGACGCAGGGCCCTCCGGACATTCCGGAGGGCCCTCGCTTTTTGCCCGGGGGCGTGGGCACCGTCACCACACCGAACCGCGCGGAAGATTAGGAAGTGGCTCGCGACGCTTCGTATATTGCTGGGCATGTTTGCCTTGGCCCACCATCGCGCGCGCGCGACGCGCACCGGCGTACCGCTGGCTTCCGCCCTCCTGCTGGCGCTCGTCCTCCTCGTCGGCCTCGTGGCGCCCGGCGGCTCGGTGCCCGGTGCGGATGCTGCGACGACGTGGGTCCCCCAGCAGGGCGTGAAGTTCAATGTCGCCCGTGCGGGTGACAGGCAGTACATCATCGAGCGCCAGGTCATCGACGCGATCAACCACGCGGCCCCGGGCTCCTACATCAAGATGTCGATGTTCTCGTACGACCGCCATCCCGTGACGGACGCCCTCCTCCGGGCACGCAAGCGCGGCGTCTACGTCCAGGTGCTCGTCAACCGTCACGAGCGGCCGTCGGCGCAGGCCCGTCTCCAGAACGCGTTGGGCTCCAACCGGTCGAGGCGCAACTTCTACTACCAGTGCGCCGCGAGCTGTCGTGGCCAGAGCGACATCCTGCACAGCAAGTTCGTCCTCTTCTCGAAGACCGGCGCCACCACCAACACCGTGATGCTCGGCTCGGCGAACATGAAGCAGAACGCCACCGACAACCAGTTCAACGACTGGGTCACGTTCAACCGCCAGCGGACGCTGCACGCGACACTGGACGCGATCTTCAAGGAGATGGCGGCGGACCGCTACGCCAACCCGATGCGGATCGCGAAGGTGATCGGCACGCACCTCCGCCTCGACGTGATGCCGTTCCCGCGCGACAGCCTCGCGACGGACGCGACGAGGTGGACCGTCTCGCGCGACCCGGTGATGCGCCTGCTGGCTCCCATCCGCTGCAAGGGTGCGACGACCTCCACGGGCCGGACCGTCATCCGGGTCGACATGCAGGCCTGGGACGGCGAGCGCGGCAAGATCATCGCCCGCCGGTTCAAGGCGCTCTACGACGCCGGTTGCGACGTCCGGCTGTCGGTCGGCTTCATCCCCCGGACGGTGAAGTCGATCCTCTACGCCTCGACCGGCCGCGGGCGCGTGCCGCTGCGGAGCTCGGCCTACGACACCGACTACGACGGCGAGTTCGACCTCTACAGCCACACGAAGAACGTGCTGATCCACGGTCGCTACGGCGAGTCCACCAACCTGCGGATCGTGCTGACCGGGTCGAGCAACTTCCAGGACGGCGGTCAGTACGGCGACGAGCTCTTCTTCCGCATGACCGACATGCCCAACGTCTACAAGCGCTACCTCGAGCACTGGTGGTGGATGTGGGACCACCACACGCACAGCATGCCGTGACGGTGCGGCCCTGCGGCGTTCGTGCGGGCCGCGCATCCCTATACTGCGCGGGTGGCAGCGAGCGGTGGGCGTCAGGGTCGAATCTCCCGACTCCGGGTCGATGACCTCGGCGTCTTCGTCGCCGGGTCCGGCGACTTCCCGGTCAACGTCACCTTCGGGGACCAGCGGGTCTTCTCCTTCTGGACCGGGCGCGACACCGCGTCCCGGGGGAGCGAGCGCTTCTTCGCCTGGCCCGACCAGCTGAAGCGGTTCCTCAACGGCTCGGTCGACGTCGCGCTGGTCTCGCCGGTCGACGGCACGACGTACGCGCGCACGAGCGCGGTCCTCGGCAACGGCGAGGGCACTGTCGCGGTCGTCGACAGCAGCGGCAACCCGATGGGCCTCGACAAGAGCCTGCGCCTCTCGCACCTCTTCGGTCAGCGCGACGAGAGCGACATGGCGCCTCTGCTGGACGCACTCGAGGAGGTCCTCGACGCGCTGGAGAAGGCGGGCGTGCGGCCCTTCGTCGCCTACGGCACGCTGCTCGGCGCGGTCCGCGACGGCAACTTCATCGGCCACGACTCCGACGCCGACATCGGCTACGTCAGCCCGTACGAGGCACCGGCTGACGTGATCCGTGAGTCGTTCGAGCTGCAGCGCAGCCTGCAGGACATGGGCTACACCGTGCAGCGCTACAGCGGCATGGGCCTGAAGGTCATCGTCCGCGAGAACGACGGCGCCACGCGCGGCCTCGACGTCTTCGGCGGCTTCCAGCGCGACGGCATGCTCTACCTCATGGGCGAGGTGGGCCACCCCTTCCGCGACGAGTGGCTCTACCCCCGCACGACCGCCCAGCTCGCCGGCCGCGCCGTGCCGGTCCCCGCCGTCCCCGAGCACCTCCTCGTCGCGATGTACGGCGAGAGCTGGCGCGTGCCGGACCCGGCCTACAAGTTCACGACCCCGGTCAGCACCCAGCGCCGCCTCAATGCCTGGTTCCGCGGCACCCGCGTCGGCCTCGACGAGCGCTGGGCGCGCCGCGCCGCCGGCCTCGACGTGGCCCCGACCCGGCGCAGCGACTTCGTCTCGTGGGCCCGCCGGCAGACCCGCCGCGCCACGACGTACGTCGACGTCGGCTGTGGCACCGGCCGCGACGCCGCGTGGCTGGCGCGCCAGGGTGCAACGGTGTGGGCGCTCGACAACTTCAACCCCGACCTGCGCGCCGCCCGACGGATCGCCTCGCGCCAGGAGGCCGAGGTCAAGGTCCGTTGGTTCAACCTGCTCGAGCTCCGCTCGGTGATGGAGACGGTCGCCCGGCTCTCGCGCGAGCCGGGGCCGCGGGTCCTGCTCGGGCACCACCTGCTGGACGCGACCGACCGGTTCGGCCGGGAGAACTTCCTCCGCATGGCCCGGGTTCTCACGCGTGGTGCCGGCAAGGCCTGCGTCCAGATGTACGTCGCTCCCACCGAGCGCAGCCGCGCCCAGGGGCTCACGGACGTGTCGCTGGAGTGGTTCACGGCGCAGGTGGCGGCCTCGGGTGGGCAGGTCGAGCTGCTCGAGCGCCTGTCCGAGCCCCAGGCGGGATTTGCCGGCGGCAGCAACGAGAAGTCGATCGTCAGGATGGTGATGTCATGGAGTCGCTGAAGCAGCGGGCCCGCAACCGCTCGAGTCTCCGCAAGCGCATTCGTGCGCTGGAGCAGGAGGTCCAGGAGTGTCGTCGGGTGAACCTGCGCGTCGCCGAGCTCTGTGACGTGATGATGGAGCTGCTGCTCCCCGTCGCTGAGCGCGACGAGAAGGCGATCACCGACCTGCTGGACCGCTACCGCGAGGGTGTCGGCGACCCGCTCAAGAGCAGCTGACGCCTCAGCCCGCGTTCTTGCGCGGGCAGAACCACAGATAGCCCTTGGTCGAGGCGCGGACCGTGCACTTCGACGCGTTACGCGCGGCCGGCAGGGTCGCCGTCGCGGTGATCAGCGGGTGGTCGGTGAGCCGCTGGCCCCGCGATGAGTTGTCGACCTCGAACTGCGAGAACGTCACCTGGCGGCTGCCGAGGATCCAGTCGATCTCGAGGCGTGACGCGGTACGGCAGCGGCCCTTGGCGTCGGTGTGGGTCCCGTCCGCGGAGTGCATGCCGCTCCCGGCGGTGAAGGGACAGGCGAACGCGGACCGGTCGTTCATGTCGCCGGTGAAGACGACCGGGATCCCGGTGGCACGGAGGCGCTTGGCGAGCGCCACCTCGATCTGGACGGCCTGTGCGCGGAAGCGCGCGAAGTCACCGCCGATGTTGGCCGGGTTGTGGAAGTTCGCGATCCAGATCCGGTGCCCGGTCTGACGGTGCTGCAGCAGGGCGTACGCCATCCCGCGGGGGTGCCCGGCGAAGTAGGGGATGTCGATGATGTGCGTCTCGACGGGCTGCCAGGTGTCCTTGCGCCAGCCGACGGAGTTCTCCGCCAGCCACGGCCCCTGGCTCATGCCGGGGTGGAGGGCCCACTGGCCCCGCGTCACCTCACGGAAGCGCTGCACCTGGCTCCGCTGGAACTCCTGGAAGCCCGCGACCGTCACGCCCTTGCTCTCGAGCATGGCGACCTGGCCGGGGACGCGCTGGATGCCGACGGCGTAGTTCTTGCGCCGGTGGGGGCCGATCGTGTGCGAGGCCCCGAGCAGGTTGAACGTCGCGACGCGTACGGCGAGGTCGTGCGCGGGCGGGGGGCCGCTCACCTGGCGCATGCCTCGACGCCCCATCGTCCGCTTCAGCGCGGCGGGGGTCGGGGCGTTGGCCAGCAGCTCGTCGAACGCGTCCGTGCCGGGCGCGGGCAGGCCCGTGGCCGGGCCGGGGGAGGCTGACGGCGTGCCTGACGGGGTGCCCGTCGGCTGCGAGGACGAGGTGTCGGTCAGGCGCGGGAGCAGGAGCAGCGCGCCGCCGGCGACGACGAGGACCAGCACGAGGCCGACGGTGGCCAGGGTCTGGCGGAGTTGGGGACGCACGGCGTGATTCTAGGTGCGGGACGCAGTGCCTGAGGCCGATGTCACGGCGGACAGCGCGCCTACTCCCGGAGGTGGTGCGGCAGGATTCTCCCCATGACCGCGAGCAAGACGAACCCGGGCAACTTCTTCGAGGACTTCACCATCGGGCAGGTGATCGAGCACGCCGTGCCGCGCACCGTCACCGAGGGTGACCGCGCCGTCTACGGCTCGCTCTACCCGACGCGCTTCGCGGTGCCGTCCTCCGCCGAGTTCGCCAAGGCCTCGGGCCTGGCCGTGCACCCGGTGGAGGAGCTGATCGCGTTCCACATCGCCTTCGGCAAGACCGTCCCCGACATCTCGCTCAACGCGGTCGCCAACCTGGGCTACGCCGAGCTCCGCTTCCACCAGCCGGTGGTGCCGGGCGACACGCTCTCCACGAAGTCCGAGGTGATCGGCCTCAAGCAGAACTCCAACGGCAAGTCGGGCGTCGTCTACGTCCGCTCCACCGCGACCAACCAGCGCGGTGAGGTGGCCCTCGACTGGGTCCGCTGGGTGATGGTCCACAAGCGCGACGTCGAGGCCCCGGCTCCGGAGGTCGTGCTGCCGGAGCTGAAGAAGAACCTCGCCGTCGAGGACCTCGTCGTCCCGGCCGGCCTCGACTTCGCGGCGTACGACTTCGCGCTCGCGGGCGAGCCGTTCCGCTACGACGACTACGCGGTCGGCGAGAAGATCGACCACGTCGACGGCGTCACGCTGACCGAGTCGGAGCACCAGCAGGCCACGCGACTGTGGCAGAACACCGCCAAGGTGCACTTCAACAAGGAGGCGCGTCCCGATGGCCGCAACCTGATCTACGGCGGCCACGTCATCTCCATGGCGCGCGCCCTGTCGTTCAACGGCCTGGCCAACGCGCAGCTGATCGCCGCGATCAACGGCGGCTCGCACGTCGCCCCGGCGTTCGCGGGGACGACCGTCTACGCGTGGTCGGAGGTCCTCGACAAGGCCGAGGTCTCCGACACCGTCGGTGCCCTCCGCCTCCGGCTGGTCGCCACCAGCGGCCGGGACGAGTCGATGACGCTCCGCAACGACGAGGGGAAGTACGCCGACGGCGTGCTGCTCGACCTCGACTACTGGGTCTTCATCCCGCGCTGAGCCCGCGCCGTCTCAGGCGTTCCAGCGGAGGACGGCGCGGGTCTCGCGCTCCTGGCCGAGGATGCTGACGGTCGCGGTGTCGAGCAGGAAGAGCCGCCCGTCGCTGACGGGCAGGCCGAGCCAGAGGGCGGTCAGCGCCCGCAGCGCGTGCCCGTGGCCGAAGACGAGGGTGCGGCCCTCGGCCGCGCCGTCGACGATGTGGTGCAGCCGCTGGGCCACCTGGTCGGCGGACTCGCCGCCGGGGCACGGGTGCGTCCAGACGGTCCAGTCCGGGACGGACCTGCGGATCTCGGGCGTCGTGATGCCCTCGTAGCTGCCGTAGTCCCACTCGACGAGATCGTCGCTCACCTCGGCCTCGGGGAACCCTGCCAGCTCCGCCGTACGACGGGCGCGGAGGCGTGGGCTGGTGAGAACCCGCTGGAACTCGTGGCCCGCGAGGCGGGCCGGGAGGGAGCCGGCGACGGCCTCGCCCTCAGCGGTCAGTGGGAGGTCGGTCGTCGACGTGTGGCGGCCCGAGCGGCTCCACTCGGTCTCGCCGTGACGGACCAGCCAGAGCTCTGGGTGCATGCGGTGAACCTATCGCGCCCCGCTGACGCCCTGTCGGCGACCGACCTCGCGGGGCTACCGTGGGCCCATGGCGCCGGACGAGCTCTGGCGGCCCCCGGAGGCGTCGTACACGTCATTGACGGAGCACCTCGCGCGGACCGCTGGTTTCCCCACCTACCTGCCCTGGCCGCTCGAGCCCGGGTGGCGGGTCGCCGACTTCGGTGCGCTGGGGGAGCCGGGGAGACCGCGCGCCACCATGATCGCGGTGCACGGGGCCAGCCCGGAGGACGGCGGCGTCGCGATGACGGTCATCGCCGAAGAGCCGGGTTCCGGCCTCGGTGCCCACGTTGCGGGGACCGTGCACTCCGACCCGGGTGCGGACATCGGCGACCGTCCGGCGGACGCGCGGGTGCGGGTGGGCACCTCGACCGTCCCGCTGTGGGCCCTGTCGACGCACGAGGTCGCGGGCGACCTCGATCGCTCGGTGTTGGCCGGAGAGGCCGAGGGGCGCTGGATCTGGCTCGTCCTCCGACCGGCGTCGGCGCTCCTCATGCTGGGGTCGCCGTGGCACTTCACCGATGCGGCCGGCATCGGCGCGCCGCTCGTGGGGCTCCCGTTCGGTGGTGAGCCGCCGGCGCGGTGAGGCTCGGTGCTGGCTTCCCGGAGTCGACGGCGCCGACTCCAGGACGTGTGAAGCCTGTGGTTTCCCCTAGGCTGCTCGCGTGCGCCCTGGCCCGATCATCGACCTCCACACCCACTCGCGGGTGAGTGACGGGACGCAGTCCCCGACGGAGCTCGTGCAGGCGGCCGCGGCCGCCGGGCTCGACGTCCTCGCGCTCACCGACCACGACACCTCCGGCGGGTGGGACGAGGCGGTCAGTGCGGCCGCGAGTGCCGGAATCGAGCTCGTGCGTGGCATGGAGATCAGCTGCCGCCACCGGGGCCGCGACGTGCACCTGCTCGCTTACCTGCCGGATCCGGCGTACGAGCCGCTCGTCAACGCCCTGCAGAAGATCCTCGACGGTCGCAACTCCCGGGTCCCCGGGATCCTGGCCAGGCTCCACGAGCTCGGCATCGCGCTCACCCCCGACGACGTACGCCGAGTCTCCGGCGACGCTGCGGCGGTGGGACGCCCGCACGTGGCCGACGCGCTCGTCGCTGCGGGCGTCGTGCGCGACCGGGAGCAGGCCTTCGACGAGCTGTTGCGCCCGGGCCGTCCGGCGTACGTCGACCGCTACGCAGCGCCCCTGGAGCCGATGATCCGCACGGTGATGGAGGCGGGCGGCGTCAGCGTCGTGGCGCACGCGTGGGGGAGGGCCAACGACCCCGGGCCGCTCGACGCAGCCGGCTTCGCGGAGCTGGCAGCCGTCGGACTGAGCGGCATCGAGGTCGACCACGAGGACCACGAGCCGGGCGCCCGTGAGCAGCTGCGTGCGATCGCGCGGGACCTCGACCTGGTCGTGACCGGCTCGAGCGACCACCACGGCACCGGCAAGACCGGGCACGCGCTCGGCTGCAACACCACCAGCCCCGAGGAGTACGCCCGACTCCTCGAGCGTGCCGCAACCGCGGCAGCAGTGTCGGGCCGTGCGACTCCCGAGGTGGTCACCCGATGAGCTCTGTCCTCGACGTCGTCCTGCTCACCGAGGTCTTCGTGACGCTCTTCGTGATCATGGACCCGCCCGGCTCGATCCCGATCTTCCTCGCCCTCACCTCCGGCCGCACGCCGCAGGCCGTACGCCGCGCCGCCTGGCAGGCGCCGGCCGTGTCGCTGCTGGTGATCAGCGTCTTCGCGGTCTTCGGCCAGCAGATCCTCGACTACATGCACATCACGCTGCCGGCCCTGCAGTGCGCGGGTGGTCTGCTCCTCCTGCTTGTCGCGCTCGAGCTGCTCACCGGTGACGAGGGCGGCCCGCTCAGCGGCACCCACGACCAGAACGTCGCGCTCGTCCCGCTCGGCACACCGCTGCTCGCGGGCCCCGGTGCGATCGTCGCCACGATGCTCTTCGTCAAGGAGATCGACTCGGGCCCGAGCTTCGGCGCGGTGGTGCTGGGCATCGTCGGCGTCCACGCCTCGATCTACCTGGCGATGCGCTTCTCGGTGCCGATCCTGCGCGTGATCCGGCCCAGCGGCGTCCTGCTCGTCACCCGGATCGCCGGCCTGCTGCTCTCCGCCATCGCGGTGCAGATGGTCGCCGACGCGGTGCGGGCGTTCCTCGCCGCCTGATCTGCTTCCGCCCGAGTCACTTCCGGCCGAGCGACTGCAGTCGCTGCTTCACGCCACCCGGCACCACGCGCGAGGCCGTCACCAGGGCCTTGTAGCGCTTCGACGGGATCGAGAAGGCCTTCCCCTTCTCGAAGTCCTTGATCGCGTCGGCGACGAGCCGGTCGGCCTCGAGCCACATCCACTTCGGTGCGGAGGCGTCGCGGTCGATGCCGAGCCGCTCGTGGAACTCCGTCTTCACGAAGCCCGGGCAGAGCGCCATCACGGCCACGCCGCGCGGTCCGTACTCGTTGTGGGCCCACTCGCTGAACTTGTTCACGTAGGCCTTGGCCGCCGAGTAGGTGCCGCGCGGGAGGAAGGCGGCGACGCTGGAGACGTTGATGATGCCGCCGTGGCCGCGCTCGGCCATCGTGCCGAGGGCGGCGTGCGACAGCTCGACGACGGCGGTGACCAGCACGTCGTGCATGCGCTGCTCCTCGGCGAAGGGGTTGTCGAGGAACCGCTGCTTCAGGCCGAAGCCGGCGTTGTTGACCAGCAGGTCGACCGGCTGCGCCTGGTCGGCCAGCCGGCCGGCGACCGCCGCGCGGCGAGCGGGATCCGCGAGGTCGGCAGCCAGCACCTCGACGCTCACGTCGTACGCCGCGTGGAGCTCCTCCGCGACCTCGGCGAGGCGCTTCTCGTCGCGGGCCACGATCACGAGGTTCCAGCCGTACGACGCGAGCTGGCGCGCGAACTCGTGGCCGATGCCGGCCGTGGCACCGGTGATCAGCGCGGTCTGCGGCTGGCCGCACGCGCAGCCGTCGCCGCAGCCGCCGGCCTCCTCCTCAGCGAGCGGGAGGAGCGCGTGGTCGTGCGTGTGGTCGTGGTCAGCCATGCGCGCCAGCGTAGTCATGCACCGTTCGCGGGGGACACAGGGCGGGCGCCGCGTGATCTGGCCCACCCTTCGGGCACAATGGCCGCGATGACCACCACGCTCGCGATCGCCAACCAGAAGGGTGGCGTCGCCAAGACGACCACCGTCGCCTCGCTCGGTGCTGCCCTGGCCGAGGCCGGGCACAGGGTCCTGCTCGTCGACCTCGACCCGCAGGCCTGCCTGACCTTCTCGCTGGGCATCGACCCGGAGGACCTCGACGCCTCGGTGCACCACGTGCTGACCAAGGGGCTGGATGCCCGTGAGGTCATCATCGCCACCGAGGACGGCGTCGACCTGCTGCCCGCGACCATCGAGCTCGCGCGTGCCGAGGCGGACCTCCTCACCCGCACGGGTCGCGAGCAGGTGCTCAAGGGGGTGCTCGAGGACCTCAAGGAGGCCGGGGAGCACTACGACTGGGTGCTCCTCGACTGCCCGCCCTCCCTGGGCGTGCTCACGGTGGCGGCGCTGACGGCGGCCCGTGGCGTGCTGGTCCCGCTGCAGTGCGAGACGCTCTCGCACCGTGGCGTCGGCCAGCTGCTCGACACCGTCCACGACGTGCGCCGCTTCACGAACCGTCGCCTCGAGGTCTGGGGTGTGCTGCCGACGCTCTACGACGGCCGCACCAACCACGCACGCAAGGTCCTCGACACCATCTCCGAGGTCTACGAGCTCGATGTCTTCGAGCCGCCGATCCCCAAGACCATCAAGTTCGCCGAGGCCCCGGCTGCCGGACGCTCGATCCTCGCGACGAGCAAGGCGAGCAAGGGTGCCGCGGCGTACCGCGAGGTGGCCAAGGGGCTCGTCGAGCGCGCTGCGCGCTGAGCCAACGACGAACGCCGCGCTCCCCGAGGGGAACGCGGCGTTCTGCGTCTGTGGGTCAGGCCTGCGCGGGAGCGGAGGCACCGCCCTGGGCCGCCGAGCCGCCCTGCCCGCCGGAGCCACCTGAACGACGGCGGCGACGGTTGCGGTTGCGGCTGGCCGACGGGGCACCTTCGGTGGCCTCGGCCTTGGTGCCGTCGGCCTGCTTCGGCGCGGTGGTCGCCTCGGCGTTGGCCTCGCCGGCGACCTGCTGGCCGCCCCGCGTGCGGGTCCGGTTGCGGTCGCGGTTGCCCGAGGGACGGTCGCCCTCGCGGCGCGATCCGCTGCCTCCGGCGTTGCGGCCGGACCCCTCGGTGCGCGGCTTGCGCTCGACGGGGGCAGCGGCCTTGATCCGGCCCTTGGTGCCCTCGGGGATGCCCTGCTCCTGGAAGAGGTGCGGGGACGTGGAGTAGGTCTCGACCGGCTCGTCGAAGGGGAGGTCGAGCTCCTTGTTGTGCGACTTCCACTTCTGCAGGTCGGCCCAGTCGATGAAGGTGATCGCGGTGCCCGTGGCGCCGGCGCGACCGGTGCGGCCGATGCGGTGCACGTAGGTCTTGTGGTCCTCGGGGCAGTTGTAGTTGATCACGTGCGAGACGCCGCGGACGTCGATGCCGCGAGCGGCGACGTCGGTGGCGACCAGGATCTTGACCTTGTCCTCGCGGAACTTGTCCATCGCCTTCTCGCGGGCGACCTGCGCCATGTCGCCGTGGAGCGGGGAGGCATTGAAGCCACGCTCGGTCAGGTCGTCGGCGACCCGCTGCGCCTGCCGCTTGGTGCGCGTGAAGATGACGACCTTGTCGACGTCGTCGGCCTGCAGGACGCGGCCGATGATCTCCGGCTTGTCGAGGTCGTGGACCTGGTAGACGTACTGCGCGGTGGCAGGCACGGTCTGCTCGTCGGCGGCGGACTCGGCGCGGATGTTCATCGGGTGGCGCATGTGCCGGCGAGCCAGGGTGATGATCGCCGACGGCATGGTGGCGGAGAAGAGCATCGTCTGACGCGTCTCCGGGGTGTCGCGCAGCAGACGCTCCACGTCCGGGAGGAAGCCGAGGTCGAGCATCTCGTCGGCCTCGTCGAGCACGAGCGACTTCACGTGGGAGATGTCGAGGGCGCGCTTGTTCATCAGGTCGATGAGGCGGCCCGGGGTGCCGACGACGACGTCGACGCCCGCGATGAGGGCATCGAGCTGACCCTCGTAGGGGACGCCGCCGTAGACGGTGAGCACGCGCACGCCCAGGTCGGAGCCGGCGAGCTCGAGGTCGCTCGAGACCTGGAGTGCCAGCTCGCGGGTCGGGGCGACCACGAGGGCCTGCGGCTTGCCCTGTGCCAGGCCGGCGTACGCCGGGTCGTCCTTGGTGACGACGCGCTGGATGATCGGGATGCCGAAGGCCAGCGTCTTGCCGGTACCCGTGCGGGCCTGGCCGATCAGGTCGGTGCCCATCAGGGCGACCGAGAGGGTCATCTCCTGGATCGGGAAGGGCTCGATGATGTTCTTGCGCTCGAGGGCGTCGCAGATCTGCGGCAGCACGCCGAGTTCGCGGAAAGTGGTCACGGTGTGAAGTTCTTCCATCTGAGGGGGCTCAGCGGCCGACCGCTCTGATGGGGTCAACCGCGCACATACGTTCCCGATGGTACCGAAATGCCCAGCAGCCCCCGATTCGCCGCGAGGCGAGTCGGGGGCTGCACCCTGTCGTGCGGGGTCAGGCGCGCTTGCGACCGGTGATCCCGGCAGCGATCACGACCAGGACGGCGGCGGCGACGATCTGCCAGAGGTGACGCCACCAGTCGATGCCGTTGGTGCAGTTGTTGATGTCGGCGCAGTCGAAGAGCGCCGCGTAGACGTAGCTGCCGATGAAGACACCGCCTATGCCGCAGAGCACGGTCAGCCAGAGCGGGATGTTGTCGCGTCCGCCCGGAGCCAGGAACTTGCCGAGGATGCCGATGACCGTGCCTGCGATCAGTGCGGTGAGGATGGTGCCGATCATGGGACGGGGCCTTTCGCCGCGGACTCGCCCCCGTTGGCGAGTCCTGCTGTCCGCCACACTGCCGTCAACAGGTGCCGTTGGCAACGGTTGACGCCCGCGTGGCGGCGTTCGCGGGGGACCGGTCAGGAGCGGAAGCCGACGTGGCCCTGCACGCCGCCGCCGAAGTCGACGTACGCGAGGGTCGCGACGGGGATGACCACCCGGCGGCCGCGGCCATCGGTGAGGCTCAGCACGCCGCCGTCGGCGATCGCGTCGCTGACCAGCTTCTCGACCGCTGCCGCCGTCTCGCTGGTCTCGATGACGACCTCGCGGACGACGTTCTGGATACCGATCTTGACCTCCATGAGGTCCTCCTTCATCAGATGCTGTGGTGCGGGAAAGTCAGTGCAGGGGGTAGCCGCCGATGCCCCGCCAGGCGAGGCCGGCGATCAGGGCGGTGGCGTCCTCACGGGTCAGCGAGCCCGGGTCGTTGAGCCAGTAGCGCGCGCTGACCTGACCCATGCCGACCAGGCCGACCGCGAGCAGGTGGGCCGCCTCGGTGGGCAGACCGGTGTCCTCGGCGATCACCTCGGTGATCGCGCTCGCGCACTCGGTGGTCACGCGCTCCACCTGCGCCCGCACCAGGGGCTCGCTGGTGAGGTCGGACTCGAAGACGAGGCGGAAGGCGCCGGTGTCGGCGGCGACGTAGTCGTAGAAGGCGGCCATCGTGCCGGCCACACGAAGCTTGTTGTCGTGCGTGGAGCGCAGCGCCGCGTTGGTGCTCTCGATGACCCGGTCGCACGCGGTCTCGAGCAGCGCGAGGTAGAGCTCGAACTTGCCGGGGAAGTGCTGGTAGAGCACCGGCTTCGAGACCCCCGCCTTCGCGGCGATGTCGTCCATCGCGGCCGCGTGGTAGCCCTGGGCGGCGAAGACGTCGAGGGCCGACTCCAGCAGCTGTGCCCGACGGGCATGGCGGGGAAGTCGCGCACCCCGAGCACGCACGCCGTCGATCTCGCCAGCAGTCATGGCGACCCTCCCGTCTCCGTGGTTCGTGCAGAGCCTAGACGGTCGGGTCCCCATGACGGTGCGGCGCGGTCACGCCGCGGGGTTGGTCACCTCCACGGTCAGGGCGTTGCCCGACTGGCCCGTGACGGTCGCGCGGACGCCGTGACCGGCCACCTTGACCGAGTTCTGCGGGTTCTCCGCCGACCAGTAGGCGTCGGGGTTGGTGTCGTCGAACGTCGCCTTCGCGGCGAGGTCCTTCGCGCATGCCTCGTACGTCGTGTAGCCCGCGGTCGAGGAGTCCGGGACCTGCTTGTGCAGGCAGACCGGGTCGACCGGGTCGAGGCCGAACGTCGCGTCGAAGGGCTGGCGACGGTTGGACGGGCGGGTGCCGTCGGCGTACGTCAGCGGCGTCGCGTGCGCATCGACGACCATCGCCGCGCCTGCGCCGGGGTGCGCGCTGACGTTGTTGTCGGCGTAGCGGCCGTCGACGTACCAGACCAGCATGCCGTCCTGGAACGGGAAGTGCTCGACCCAGTCGGGGCGGCTGACCGCCTCGCTGAACTGGTACGGCCCGGTCTCGAGGGTGGCGTCGTAGCCGACGTACTGGCGGTTCTCGATGAGGTAGTACCGCTTGGAGCTCTTCGTCTCCGTGCCGGTCGAGACGGTCCAGCCCTGTGCGGTCCAGCCGTTGTCGCCCGCCTCGGCGCCGTCGGTGACGGACCAGGTCGTGCCCGCGGCGAGCTTCACGTTGTCGAGGAACGCGCCGGGCTCGTTGACGCCGCCATCGGTCTGGTAGCGGAACCGGAAGAGCGATGCAGCGCCACCGGCGTTGTAGGACCAGCGCTTGCCGGTCCAGCCCTTCGAGGCGCCGTCGATCGGCGTGCCGACGGCCTTCCACGTGGCGCCGTTGTCGACGGAGTACTCGGCGTACAGGTAGTCGTAGCCGGCCTCGATCTGGTGCCAGACGTCCGCCGTGACCGTGACCCGGCTGGCGGCCGGGACCGGACGCGTGAGCTTGTTGTTGAGCCCGTCGCCGCGTCCGGACCACCAGGCGTGCGTGCCCTCCGGGGGAGTGGTGTACGTCGTGCTGGTCACCGCGTCGGGAAGGTCCACCTTGATCGCCTGGTCCTGGCCGTCGAGGGTCAGCTGGCTCGGCGAGAGCGTGAAGGTGCCCGACTGGCCGGTCGCGACGGTGCTGTGGTCGAGCCACCCCAGGTAGAGCTTCTCCTCCGGGCCCATCAAGCCGGGGACAGAGCCGATGTCCTCGGTGCCGTGGTTGAGCCACGAGCCCGAAGACATGAGGGTCCAGAACGCGGTGCCGTTCTCGCCGCCCGCGGTGTCGTAGTAGTCCGGCAGGCCGAGGTCGTGGCCGAACTCGTGCGCGAAGACACCGAGCCCGCCGTTCTCCGGCTCGACGGTGTAGTCGCCGACGAAGTACTTCGACCCGCCGACGCGCGTGCCACCGAGCAGGTTGGGCGTCTCGCCGACGGACGGGCCGGTCTGGCCGTAGAGGTTGCCGTCGACGTACCAGCGGTGGGACCAGATCGCGTCCTCGGTCGCGCCGGCCTCCTCGCCCTCGCCGGCGTGGACCGCCTGGAAGTGGTCGATGTAGCCGTCGCCCTCGTTGAAGTCGCCGTCACTGTCGAAGTCGTAGCGGTCCCAGACGTCGAACTTCGCGAGGTAGGCGTCGATCTCGGCAGCGGACTTGCCGGCGGCGACCTGCTTGGCGTACCAGCTGTCGACGGTGTCGGAGATGAAGTCCCAGGAGCCTCCGTTGTCCTCACGCGGGTTGGCGCCGTAGTACGAGCCGTTGTAGGGCACGGTGACCCAGTCCTCGACGGTGTTGAGCGCGGTGTACTTCCCGCCCGAGAGCTTCGCGTAGTAGTCGGCGAAGGACTCGCCGCTGCCGTTGAACATCTCGTCGTAGTGCGCCTTGTTGAAGTCGGACGTCCAGACGGTGGAGTTGTCCTTGGTGCGGTCCGGCTGCGGGATCTGGTTGTGCAGCGGTCCGGGCTCGCGGCCGTAGCGACCGGCGGACGCCGTGCCGAACTCCGACAGGACGGTCCAGACCTGATCGGTCTTCTCGGTCGGGAACTCGACGAACTCGTCGGAGCTCAGCTGGACGACGGAGCCGCCGTCCGGCTGGGCCTCCAGCTCTGCCTTGCCGTTCTGCAGCAGGGTGAGCGCCTTCTTCTTGAGGCGGTCCTGCTTCTTCGTCAGCGGGCCCGGGCGGTTGTCGGACCGCTGAGCCTGCTGCTGCTCCGCCTGGAGTGGTGTGGACTCCTGCGCCGCGGCGGGCAGTGTGGTGACTGCGAGCGCGAGCGAGGCGGTGCCGGCCAGGAGGCCGGTGGCAAATCTCTTCACGTGTACGCCTTCCGAGAGTGCTGTCCGCACCGGTCAGGCAGGCCGGGGCGGGGTGGCGTGAGCCAGGTTCGACTCAAGCGCGCGACACGTGCAGTGTCCAGCCATCTGCTGGTTGCGATTCGGTCACGGCACGTCGGCCCACGGGCCGTGGGGAACAATGGCGGCGTACGTCGTGTTGGCCCGACCTGCACGTCGCAGAAAGTTTTCTGACCCGAGGAGCCTTGCGTGTCCATCCCCGCACTCGTGGAGCCGGCAGCCGAGCTGACCGTCGACGAGGTCCGCCGCTACAGCCGCCACCTGATCATCCCGGACGTGGGCATGGTCGGGCAGAAGCGCCTGAAGAACGCCAAGGTGCTCGTCATCGGTGCGGGTGGCCTCGGCTCCCCGGCGCTGATGTACCTCGCCGCGGCCGGCGTCGGCACGATCGGCATCGTCGAGTTCGACGAGGTCGACGAGTCGAACCTGCAGCGCCAGATCATCCACGGCCAGTCCGACGTCGGTCGCCCGAAGGCGATCTCGGCGCAGGAGTCGGTCCAGGAGATCAACCCGCTGGTCAACGTCGTCGTCCACGGCGAGCGCCTCGACAACGACAACGTCTACGCGATCTTCGAGGGCTACGACCTCATCGTCGACGGCACCGACAACTTCGCCACGCGCTACATGGTCAACGACGCGGCGTACTTCCTGGGCATCCCGTACGTCTGGGGCTCGATCTACCGCTTCGACGGCCAGGCCTCGGTCTACGCCGCGGGCCTGCGCAACTCCGAGGACCCGGTCATGCGCGAGGCCGCCGCCGAGGCGCCCTGCTACCGCTGCCTCTACCCCGAGCCGCCGCCGCCGGGCATGGTCCCCTCGTGCGCCGAGGGCGGCGTCCTGGGCGTGCTCTGCGCGAGCATCGGCTCGATCCAGGTCAACGAGGCGATCAAGATGCTCACCGGCATGGGCGACCCGCTGGTCGGCAAGCTGATGATCTACGACGCGCTCGAGATGGAGTACCGCAAGCTGAAGGTCCGTCGCGACCCGAACTGCGCGCTCTGCGGCGAGAACGCCACCGTCACCGAGCTCATCGACTACGACTCGTTCTGCGGCGCGGTCTCGGAGGAGGCTGCTGACGCGGCTGCCGGCTCGACGATCTCGGTCCACCAGCTCAAGCAGTGGATCGACGACCGCGACGACTTCGTGCTGATCGACGTGCGCGAGCAGGTCGAGTGGGACATCAACCGGATCCCGGGCGCGACGCTGATCCCCAAGGGCGACTTCCTCAACGGCTCGGCGCTGGAGAAGATCCCGTCGGTCGACTCGGGCAAGCAGGTCGTGCTGCACTGCAAGTCGGGTGTCCGCTCGGCCGAGGTGCTGGCGATCCTCAAGGGCGCGGGCTACTCCGACGCCGTCCACGTCGGTGGTGGCGTCGTGGCCTGGGTCAACCAGGTCGACCCGTCGCAGCCGTCGTACTGATGCGCTGACGTCACGCGTGCGAACGCCCCGGACCTCGTCGGTCCGGGGCGTTCGTGCTTCGTGTGTCGGTGGTGTCTGAAAGGGTTGCCCCGTGACGACCTATCAGCTCGCACCTGCGCTCGCGGCGGCTCCCCGAGCCGTCGTGCTGGATGCTGCGCAGCAGGCGGTCGTCGACCACAGCGACGGTCCGCTGCTGGTGCTGGCCGGTCCGGGGACGGGCAAGACCACGACCCTGGTCGAGGCGATCGCGGCCCGCATCGAGCGTGACGGGGTGCCGCCCGAGTCGATCCTCGCGCTGACCTTCTCCCGCAAGGCCGCGGAGCAGCTGCGCGATCGGGTCACCGCGCGCGTCGGGCGCACGACGACGGCGACCATGTGCAGCACCTTCCACTCCTTCGCCTATGGTCTGATCCGGGCCTACGCACCGCGCGACCTCTACGACGCACCCCTGCGGCTGCTGGCCGCCCCCGAGCAGGACGTCGTCCTGCGCGAGCTGCTCGCCGACCACCCCGAGTCCGTGCGCTGGCCGGCGTCGCTGGGTGCCGCGCTCGGCACGCGCGGCTTCGCGCGCGAGGTCCACGCGGTGCTCGGCCGGGCCCGGGAGAAGGGGCTCGACCCGGCCGACCTCGTGGCGCTCGGCCGGGACAACGGTCTGCCGGAGTTCGTGGCCGCGGGCGCCTTCCTCGACCAGTACCTCACCGTCCTCGACGCGCAGGGTGCGACCGACTATTCCGACCTGATCCGGCGGGCAACGATCGAGGCCGAGGCGCACCGTGCCGAGCTGCGCGAGCGCTACACGCACGTCTTCGTCGACGAGTACCAGGACACCGACCCGGGGCAGGTGGCGCTGCTCCAGGCGATCGCGGGCGGGGGCCGGTCGTTGACCGTGGTGGGTGACCCGCACCAGTCGATCTACGCGTTCCGTGGAGCCGACGTCCGCGGCATCCTCGAGTTCCCCACGGTCTTCCCGCAGCGCTCCGGCGCGCCCGCGGCCGTCGTCGCGCTGGCGACCACCCGCCGGTTCGGCCCGAGAATCCTCGAGGCATCGCAGCGCCTGGCCGCGCGGCTGCCGCTCAGCGGTGCCCTCCCGGAGGCGGCGCGGGAGGCGTTCCTGGCGCCGCGAGCCGAGGCGGCGTACGACGGGGTGGTGCAGGTCCGCACCTTCGACACCGAGCGCGCGGAGGTGGAGCACATCGCCGACCTGCTCCGCCGCGCCCACCTCGAGCAGGGTGTCGGGTGGGACGAGATGGCCGTTCTCGTCCGGTCCGGGCAGGCGACCATCCCGATGCTGCGGCGCTCGCTGGCGGCTGCCGGCGTGCCGGTCGATGTGGCGTCCGACGAGCTTCCGCTGGTGCGTGAGCCGGCCGTTGCGGCGCTGCTCGCCGCGCTGCGAGCCGTGGTCGATCCCGACCAGCCGGGCGTCGAGGAGCTGCTCACCGGACCGCTCGGAGGGCTCGACGCGATCGAGGTGCGGGCGCTGTCACGGCGGCTGCGACTCGCGTCGCCCGATGCACCGCACGACGAGCTCCTGCGGGCCGCGGTCTTCGACCCCGCAACGACGTTCGGTGCGACCATGGCGCGGGCCCGCGACCAGCACCTGGACGGAGCCCCCGCGGAGGAGCTGCTCTGGACGCTGTGGCAGGGCTCGGACTGGTCGGCCCGACTGAGCGATGCCGTTGCGCGCGGTGGACAGGCGGCGCGCTTCGCCCACCGTGACCTCGATGCGCTGTGTGCCCTCTTCGAGGCCGCGGCCCGCGTGGAGGAGCAGCGTGACCATGCCGGTGTCGCCGCGTTCCTCGACACCCTGCTCGCCCAGGAGATCCCCGGTGACTCCCTCGCCGAGCGTGGTGTGCGCGGCGCGACGGTGCGCCTGCTGACCGCACACCGCTCCAAGGGCCTCGAGTGGCGGCTCGTGGTGGTGGCCCACGTCCAGGAGGGCGGTTGGCCCGACCTGCGCACCCGCTCGTCGCTGCTCGGTGCTGACCGGATCGGGTCCGACGGGCTGGTTCCGCCACCCGCCCGTGCGGCACTGCTCGCCGAGGAGCGGCGGCTCTTCTACGTCGCCGCCACCCGCGCGACCGAGCGGCTGGTCGTGACGGCCGTCGCCTCGCCCGACCCGGATGGCGAGCAGCCGTCACGGTTCCTCGGCGAGCTCGAGCC
>NZ_DATIHB010000104.1:0-8653 GCF_035481145.1 Nocardioides sp.
GACCGGCTCGGTCTGGAGCGCCTGCCACTCCTGGTACCGCCAAGCCGACGGCCGGATCACGACCAACTGGCCCTGGCTCGGCGTCCAGTACCGCTCCCGGGCGAAGTTCCGCGCCGAGGACTACGCGCCGGTCCCCGCTTCCGTCGGCTGACCACAACGAACGGTTCGACTGACCACAACTGCAGGTTCGGCGCCGAACGTGCGCGTGTGGTCAGTCGAACGTGCAGTTGTGGTCACGCCTGGATGGCGGCGCCGGACTCGATCAGCTTGTCGACGTCCTCGACGCCCCAGGCCGCGAGCGCCTCACGGGTGTTGGCACCTGCTCCGACCGCGGGCGTGCTGAGCGTCGGCTCGGTGCGCGAGAAGCGTGGGGCGGGAGCGGGCTGGAGCATGCCGCCGACCTCGGCGTACACACCGCGGGCCTTGATATGCGGGTGCTCCGCGGCCTCCGGGATCGTCAGGATCGGGGCCACGCAGGCGTCGGTCCCGTCGAAGATCGCAGCCCATTCGGCCATGCTCTTCGACTTGAACTTCTCGACCAGCACCGGGCGCAGCGCGTCGGCGTCGAACTGCTGCGGACCGTCCTCATCGAGCTCGAGCAGGGCCGCCATGGCCGCGTAGAACTGGGGCTCGATCGCGCCGACGCTCATGTGCCGGCCGTCGGCAGTCTCGTAGACGCCGTAGAAGGCGGCGCCGCCGTCGAGCATGCCCGCCGCACGCTGGTCGGCCTGCGCCAGCCCGGTGCCGACCATCATCGCGCCCATCGCGTTGAGGTGCGCCGTGCCGTCGACGATCGCTGCATCGACGACCTGGCCCTTGCCCGAGACGCGCGCCTCGAGCAGGGCCGCGAGCACGCCGATCACGAGGTACGACGAGCCGCCGCCGAAGTCACCGAGCAGGTTGGCCGGGAAGTGCGGCTTCGCGGCGTCCTGGCCGAGGCCGAAGAGTGCCCCGGCGATCGAGATGTAGTTCATGTCGTGGCCCGCCGTCGGCGCGAGCGGCCCGTCCTGGCCCCAGCCGGTCATCCGGCCGTAGACGAGCTTCGGGTTGCGGGCCCAGCACTCCTCCGGGCCCAGGCCGAGGCGCTCGGTGACCCCAGGGCGGTTGCCCTCGATGAGGATGTCGGCGTCCGCGATCAGCTGGAGGACCGCCTCGACTCCGGCGGGGTCCTTCAGGTTGAGCGCGACCGACGGCCGACCGCGGGCCATGAAGTCCTTCTCGCCGAACGACAGCATCTGCCCGCCCGGCCGGTCGACGCGGATGACGTCCGCGCCGAGGTCGGCGAGGGTCATGCAGGCGTGCGGCCCGGGGCCGATACCGACGAGTTCGACGACCTTGATGCCACGCAGTGGACCGGTGCCCTGACCGAGTTCGATGCTCATGGGTACGGACTGTACCCGGCACTTGCTCCAGCAACTGGTCTTGAGTGGCAGCTTTTCGCGCCGGATTGCTGCCGATCAAGACCAGTTGCCGCGCGGAAGCGGTCCGAGCCGCCGTCAGTGGCCGTCAGTGGCCGGCGTGACCGGCGTGACCCGCGCCGGGACCCTCGTGCAGGTGGTGGACCGCCGCGTGGCCCAGGCCCCGCTCGATCATCCAGCGGTTGACCGGGACGGTCACGACGAACGCGACGGCGAGGGCCGCACCCAGCGACACCCAGAAGAACCAGTCGGTCAGCATCGAGTCCATCGCACCGGGCACGGCGAGGAGGATCCCGTTGTCGACGACCTCCATCACCAGGATCGAGACGGTGTCGGCCGCGAGTGCGGTGCGGACCGCCGTACGCACGTCGGCGCCCGAGCGTCGTACGCCGACGAAGGTCAGCAGGTAGCCGAAGAAGAAGGCCAGACCGACGGCGAGGGCGATCGAGGCGGCGTCGCCCCAGTCCCACCAGGTGGCCAGCACCATGCCGAGCACCTCGCCGATCGCGCAGCCGGTGAGGCAGTGGAGGGTCGCCGAGATCGCGGTGCGCCAGGAGTTCGTGTTCACGACAGGAGAACATATACCCCCCGGGGGTATATTCCAAGACGTGGCGCGGATCGCAGCGCCGCAGGGCTTGCAACTTGTTGCATAGGTGTCGCACACTCGACCCATGGCCCTCGAGCACGCTCTCCTCGTCTCCCTGCGCGAACGCGCGGCGAGCGGCAGCGAGCTCACCCGCCGCTTCGACAAGTCGTTCGGCTACTTCTGGTCCGCGACCCACCAGCAGATCTACCGGACGCTGGCCCGCATGGAGACCGACGGTTGGCTCACCTCCACCGTCGTCCCACAGCACGGCAAGCCCGACACCAAGGTGTACGCCGTCTCCCCGCTCGGCGAGAAGGTCCTCGCCGCCTGGCTGGTCGAGGCACCCGCCCCCGCCCCCCTCCGCAGCGACCTGGCCGTGAAGCTCCGCGGTGCGTCGTACGCCGGGGACCGGGCCGCCGTGCTCGACATGGCCCGCGCCCAGCGGGCCGAGCACCAGGCGCGCCACGCGGCGTACGAGCAGATGCTCGAGCGGCAGTTCCCCCACCCCGAAGAGCTCTCGGACACCCACCTGGACCGCTACCTGGTCCTGCGTGCCGGCGTCCGGGTCGAGGAAGGCTGGATCGGCTTCCTCGACGAGTACATCTCCACCCACGAGCGCCGTGCAGGGCGACCCGAGAAGGAATCACGATGAGCAACTACCCCCACCTCCTGTCGCCCCTCAAGGTCGGCACCACCGAGCTGCGCAACCGCGTGGTCATGGGCTCGATGCACAACGGCCTCGAGGACAAGGTCTCCGACGTCCCGAAGCAGGCGGCGTTCTTCGCCGAGCGCGCGCAGGGCGGCGTCGGCCTGATCGTCACCGGCGGCTACGCGCCGGAGTGGCAGGGCTGGGTGAAGCCGTTCGCCGGTGGCATGCGCACCCGCAAGGACGCGATGCACCACCGCGAGATCACCGACGCCGTGCACGCGCACGGCGCCAAGATCGTCATGCAGATCCTGCACACCGGACGCTACTCCTACCAGCCGTTCTCGCTGGCCCCGAGTGCGATCCAGGCGCCGATCAACCCGTTCAAGCCGAAGGCGATGAGCGCGAAGCGGATCGAGAAGACGATCAACGCCTTCGCCCGCTCGGCCTGGCTCGCGCAGAAGGCCGGCTACGACGGCGTCGAGATCATGGGCTCCGAGGGCTACCTGATCAACCAGTTCCTCGCCGAGCGCACCAACAAGCGCACCGACGAGTGGGGCGGCTCGGCCGCCAACCGGATGCGCTTCCCCATCGAGATCGTGAAGCGCACACGCGAGAAGGTCGGCCCGGACTTCATCCTCCAGTACCGCATCTCGCTGCTCGAGCTCGTCGAGGGCGGCCAGAGCTGGGACGACATCGTCACCCTGGCCAAGGAGCTCGAGAAGGCCGGCGTCGACATCTTCAACACCGGCATCGGCTGGCACGAGGCGCGCGTCCCCACGATCATCACGCAGGTCCCCCGGGGCGCCTGGGTCGACACCACGGCGGCGCTCAAGCCGCACGTGAACGTCCCGGTCATCACCTCCAACCGGATCAACACCCCGCAGATGGCCGAGGAGATCCTCGCCGACGGCAAGGCCGACGCGGTCTCGATGGCGCGCCCGTTCCTCGCCGACTCCTTCATCGTGCAGAAGGCCGCCGAGGGCCGCGAGGACGAGATCAACATCTGCATCGCCTGCAACCAGGCCTGCCTCGACCACGCCTTCAAGAACCAGAAGGTCTCCTGCCTGGTCAACCCGCGCGCCGGCCGCGAGACCACGCTGGTCCTCTCCCCCACGCGCTCGAAGAAGACCGTTGCCGTCGTCGGCGCAGGCCCCGCCGGCCTCTCCGCTGCGGTCGCCGCTGCCGAGCGGGGCCTCGCGGTCACCCTCTTCGAGAAGAACGCCGAGATCGGCGGCCAGTTCCGCCTCGCCATGGAGGTGCCGGGCAAGGAGGACTTCAAGGACTCCGTGGCCTACTTCGGCCGCATGCTCGAGGTCCTCGGCGTCGACCTCCGCCTCAACACGACGGCAGACCCGGCCACGCTCGCGGCGTACGACGAGGTCATCATCGCCACGGGCGTCGAGCCGCGCACGCCGGCGATCCCGGGCATCGACCACCCCAAGGCCGTGTCGTACGCCGACGTGCTCGCGGGGCGCGTCGTGCCCGGCAAGAAGGTCGCCGTGATCGGCGCGGGCGGCATCGGTGTCGACATCTCCGTCTTCCTGACGCACGAGGACGAGACCCTCGACGAGTGGAAGGCGCACTGGGGCGTCGGCGACGCCACCATGGACCCCGCGGGCCTGACCGAGAAGAAGCCGCGCACGCCCGCCCGTGAGGTCTGGCTGCTGCAGCGCAAGGCCGAGCGCATCGGCAAGGGCCTGGGCAAGACGTCGGGCTGGGCGCACATGGCCCACCTCAAGCAGGACGGCGTCCACCAGATCAGCGGTGCGTCGTACGACCTGATCGACGACGCCGGCCTCCACATCACGGTGACCACCAAGGACGGCGAGGTGTCGAAGCAGGTGCTCGACGTCGACCACGTCGTCATCTGCGCCGGCCAGGAGTCGGTCCGCGGCCTGTACGACGAGCTCCACGTCGCCGACCGCCCCGGGCTGCACATCATCGGCGGTGCCGATGTTGCCGCCGAGCTGGACGCCAAGCGCGCGATCCTCCAGGGCACGGAGACCGCCGCCGCTCTCTGATGCACCGTCGATACGGCAACTGAGCGAGCGCCGAGTCGAGCTTGCTCGATCTCGGCCGAGCGAGGGCGGAGTGCACGAGCGCAGCGAGTGCTGACCCGGGTTTTGGTCCGCCGAAACCCGGGTCATGGCGCACTGAGACCCGCGTCTGGGTCAGGCGTCGAAGGTCCAGAGCATCAACCCGCCCGGCGACACGACACGCAGGTCGCCGCCCTCACCCGTGAAGCGGACGGCGTCCCCCTCGGCCAGCTCGAGGTCCCCCAGGCACGCGGCTCCGGTCGCCACGAAGAGGTGCGCGTGCGCCACCTCCGGTACGACGAGCGCGTCGCCGGCGGCGGCCGCGGAGATCCACAGCGTCGCTCCCGATGCGCCGATCGGGAGACCGTCCCCGCCGACGACCGCGGTCCAGCCGGGCCCCGGGTCGGCGACGGCCGAAGCGTAGGAAGGCGTCGCTCCCCAGGCATCGGGTCGTACCCACGTCTGCACGAAGCGGGTCTCCCCCGCATCGGGCGCGGCGAGCTCCGAGTGCACCACCCCTGTGCCCGCCGACATGACCTGCACCTCGCCAGGCGTCAGCACGCCGGACGAGCCCACGGAGTCGCGGTGCGCGAGCGCTCCGGAGAGCACCCAGGTGACGACCTCGATCTCCTGGTGCGGGTGGTCGGGGTAGCCCGCCCCCGGCGCGAGCAGGTCGTCGTTGTGCGAGACGAGCAGGCCGAAACCGAGGTTGGCGGGGTCGTAGTGCGGTCCGAACGAGAACGAGTGCCGGGTCTCTCGCCCGGCCTCGACGGTCACGAAGCGCGCGCCGCCGCGGCGTACCTCCAGGGACATGGCTCCATCCTCCCCCACCAGAACCCGGGTCCTCTCCCACCGGAACCGTCAGGCGGGGACGAGCACCTTCAGGGCCCCGGGCAGCGCCTCGATCCGGGCGGGGGCGGCCTCGCGTGCGGGGAGGTCGGGCAGCGGCTCACCGTCGCCTCCCATCGGCACGCGGGGACTGCCGTGGACCTCCACGACCCTGCCGCGCAGGACCACCACATCGTCACGGAGCACATGGCGCCCGCGGTAGATCGTCGGCATCGCGGTGATCAAGGCGCGACGCGACGAGGAGGCGACGACCACGACGTCGAGCAGGCCGTCGGTCACCGAGGCGTCGGGCGCGATCTGCATCCCCGCCCCGTAGTACGCCGAGTTGGCGACCACCACCGTCGCGGCACCGAAGCAGTGGCTGACGCCGTCGACGACGACCTCCATGTCGACGGGCGTGTAGGTGGCGAGCGCTCGGACCGCGGCGACGGGGTACTGCAGGAACGTGGGCAGCCATCGCATCCGCTCGACCAGCTCGACGGCCCGCGCGTCGACGCCTGCGTAGACCGAGCCGACCACCGCATGAGCGGCGCCCCCAGCCACCCCCGGCACGGTGCACGCGATCAGGTCGACCTGCTCCACCCGGCCATCCAGCAACACGCGCGCGGCATCGCCGGGCTCGCCCGGAATCGCCAGCATCCGCGCGAAGTCGTTGCCGCGTCCCGCCGGCACGAGGCCCAGCACGCCACCCCGCTCCGTCACGAGGCCTGCGACCGACGAGACAGTGCCGTCGCCGCCCACCGCGACCACGACGTCACCCCGGGCACAGGCTGCGGAGACAGCCGCACGGGTGGCCGCGGAGCCCTCGCAGCTCACCACCTCCACCGAACGGCCGGCTCCCTCGAGGACAGCGCGGGCATCGTCCGCGGCAGCCACGGCGGCACCGCCGGCACGTGGGTTGACCAGGAGTGTGTACGTCACCGGTCAAGCATGGCACTGGGGTGACCCCAGTATCGGTCTAGTCCGGTCGACCTATTTGCACAGTTGCACTCCCCAGATGTCCCCCAGAGGTCCATCATCGAAGGATGCGCTCCCGACTTATCGAGCGGGACGCGGAGACCGCTACTCTCGGGCGGCTTCTCGACCGCGCCCGGGGCGGTCATGGGGAACTGGTGGTGTTCGAAGCGCCTCCCGGCATGGGCAAGTCCCGGCTCCTGTGGCATCTACGGGACGCCGCCCTTCGCGACGGCTGGCGCACCCTCGACGTGCGCGCGACGCCGATGAGCCACACCCTCGAGTACGGCGTGCTGCGCGACTGGTTCGGCCCGCTCGCGCACCGCCACCGAGCGGGCGAGCACCCCTTCGACGGACCCGGCGCGGCGCTGGCGGCCCTGGCCGACGGGGCATCCCGCACGCTGGGGGACTTGGCGTACGGCGCCCGCTGGGTGCTCGAGGACCTCTGCGCGGATCGCCCGCTCCTGCTGACGGTCGACGACACGCAGTGGCTTGACGAGGCCTCGCTCCAGGTCCTCGACCTCCTCGCGCCCGCGCTGCGGCAGCTGTCGTGCGTGCTGGCCTACACCGTCCGTGTGGGCGAGGAGGCCACCTGCCCGGAGTCGCTGGCGCGGCTGCGTGAGGTGAGCCGGGTGCTGCGGCCCGGGCCGCTGACGGTCGGCGGTGTCGCCACCCTCCTGGAGCAGCACCGGCTCGACCCGGCGCAGGCGAACCGGATCCACACGGTCACCGGGGGCGTGCCGCTCTTCGTCGGCGAGGTCATCACGCACGGCGGCGACGACGTCCCCGAGTCGCTGGTCCGCGCGATCACCGGCCGCCTGCGGAGGCTCTCGGCCACCGCGCTCGACACGGCCTCGGCGGTTGCGGTGCTCGGCACACACGGCGCCACCGGGGCGGTCGCCGAGCTCGCCGGCCTGCCACCGGCCACCGTCGTCCAGGACCTCGCCCTGCTCGCCACCGCCCAGCTCGCCGAGCGGGTCGAGGGCGCCCACCGGCTGCGCCACCCCCTGATCGCGGACGCCGTCCTGGCCGCACTGAGTGCAGCAGAGACGGCCGACCTGCACGGACGGTGTGCCGGCGTGCTCTCCCGTCGCGGCGCCCCACGCTCCGTCGTCGCCGAGCACCTCTGCCTCACGACGCCCGGGGACGACCCCGACACGCGTGAGCGACTGGCCGAGCAGGGGCGCCACTCGCTCTCGGCAGGCGACCCCGAGCATGCACGCCGCTGCTTCGAACGGGCGCTCGCGGAGGGACCCGTGACGGCGACCGAGGCCCCCCTGCTCGCCAGCACAGCCGCCGCCCTCGCCGCACTCGGCGAGATCGAGGCGGCGCGCGAGACCTGGCGCCGGGCGCGCTCGCTGACCGACGACCCCGAGGTCCTCGCCTCACTGCGCGCGGCCGAGGGTGACGCGCTGCTCGTCGCCGGCGAGCATGCCCAGGCCCGATCGACGTTCGGCTCGCTCGACGACATGCCCAGCAACGGGACGCCTGCCGCGCACGTCCTCGCCGAGCGCGCCGTCTTCTCGCACCTGATCATGGGCTCCCCGGCGAGCGAGACCCGTGAGCAGTTCGAGCGCCTCGTCGGCGAGCCCCGCGACAACAGCACGCCCGACGACCGCCGCGCGCTCGCGGCCGCCGCTGTTCTCGCCGTCGCCGACGGCGGAACCGCCGCCGAGGCCCGGCGGCTGGCGCTCCGGTCCATCGATCGCGGCGCCCTCTTCGAGCACGCGAACGCCGATGGCACGGCCGTCTTCATGGCCAGCTGCTCGCTCATCTGGTCCTCCGCCCTCGAGGAGGCCGACCGGCTCCTCACCCAGGCCATGGACAACGCGAAGCGGCGCGGATCTGTCCTCGAGTTCGCCAACATCGCCGCGTGCCGCGGCACCGCGCGGTCCCGGATGGGCCTCACCGCCGAGGCCGAGCGCGACTTCCAGGCGACCCTCGACCAGCGGACCCACGGCTGGAACGCCGGCCTCGGCTTCGTGCTCGCGGGCCTCGTCGACGGCCACATCGCACGCGGCGAGCTCGAGAAGACCCTCCCGTGGCGGTCGAGCCTGGAGCGGATCGCCGGCGAACGCACGCTCCTGGCGGCCTACGCCCTCCACGCCCTCGGCGACATCGCCGCCGCCAACGGGGACCACGAGACGGCCGCCCGCCGATA
>NZ_DATIHB010000105.1:0-4510 GCF_035481145.1 Nocardioides sp.
CTTCCGGTCCCTGGCCCGGATCTGCGGCGCCGCGCCCTCCGGCGACGGACCGCTGGTCTCGCGTTCCCTCCCCCTCGCGGAGCTGCCCGGAGTCTCCCCGACCCGGACGCACCAGATCGTGCCGGGTGCCCTCGTCGCCGAGGCCTGCATGGACATCTTCGACCTGCCCGCGCTCGAGATCTGCCCCTGGGCGCTCCGGGAGGGCGTCATCCTCGAGCGCATCGACCGGATGAGCGTGCTCGGCTGACGTGTCCGGACGCATCGCCCTCTCCACGGCCTCGGTCTATCCCGAGTCGACCGCCCATGCCTTCGGCTGGGCCGCGAGCCTCGGCTACGACGCCATCGAGGTGATGGTCGGCATCGACTCCCTGAGCCAGCAGACCTCGGCGATCAGGCAGCTCTCCGAGCACCACCAGGTCCCCGTCTCCGCGGTGCACGCCCCCTGCCTCCTCTTCACCCAGCGGGTGTGGGGGACGGACCCGTGGGGCAAGCTCGAGCGGTCCGCCGCGATGGCGGAGTCCGTCGGCGCCGACGTGGTCGTCGTACACCCGCCGTTCCGCTGGCAGAAGGAGTACGCCGCGGGCTTCGTCGACGGGATCGCGGCGCTGGAGTCGTCCACCGAGCTGTCGTTCGCGGTGGAGAACATGTACCCGTGGCGGGCCTCGACGCGACGCGGGATGGAGATGTACCTGCCCGGCTGGGACCCGTCGGAGGAGGACTACGCCAACACGACCATCGACCTCTCCCACGCGGCGATCGCGAGGTCCGACGTGGTGGAGATGGCGGGGCGGCTCGGCGACCAGCTGCGTCACGTCCACCTCACCGACGGCAGCGGCTCCGCCCGGGACGAGCACCTGGTGCCGGGGCGCGGCACGACCGGCGCCGACCGCTTCCTGCACCACCTGGTGGCGTCCGGCTATGCCGGCGACATCGTGCTGGAGATCAACACCAGGCGCTGCGCCACGCGCGAGGAGCGCGAGGTCGACCTCGTCGAGTCGCTGGAGTTCGCCCGTGCCCACTTCAAGGTGCCTGCCGCATGAGCGCACCATGAGCGCCCCGGCCGGCCGGCGCGGTCGCCGCCCGGGGAGCAGCGCCGACACCCGCCTGGCGATCCTGGAGTCGGCGCGGGCCTCCTTCGCCGAGCGTGGCTACGCGGGCACCACGATCCGCGCGGTGGCCGGCGCGGCCGGCGTGGACGCGGCCCTGGTCCACCACTACTTCGGCAGCAAGGACGACCTCTTCCTCGCCGCCCTCGCACTGCCGGTCGACCCGCGCGTGGTCCTGGCGCCGGCGCTCGAGGGCGGCATCGACGGCGCCGCCGAGCGGTTCCTCCGCGTCTTCCTCTCGGTCTGGGACGACCCCGAGATGCAGCTACCCCTGCTCGGGCTGGTGCGCAGCGTCCTCGATCCCGGTGGTGTCGAGCTGCTCCGCTCCGGCTTCGTCCCGATCATCCTCCTGCCGATCGGCCAGGCGCTGCGCATCGACCACCCCGAGCACCGGATGCCGCTGCTGGCCAGCCAGGTGATCGGCCTGATCATGACCCGGTACGTCATCCGGCTGGAGCCGATCGCCTCGATGACCGCCGACGACGTGGTGGCCACCTTCGCACCGACGCTCCAGCGCTACCTCGCGGGCGACCTCCCCATCGAGGGGGATTGACGGCCGGCCCTGGCGGGCGCACAATTCAACGCATGGTGAATTCCGCGGTGGAGGTGCGCGACCTGGTGGTCGTGCGCGGGTCCCGCACGGTCCTCGACGGGCTCGACCTGTCGATCGGAGGGGGCGTGACCGGGCTCCTCGGTCCGAGCGGGTGCGGGAAGTCGACGCTGATGCGCTGCCTCGTCGGCGTGCAGGAGATCGCCTCGGGCTCGGTGCAGGTCTTCGGCGAGGAGGCCGGCAGTGCCGGGCTGCGCGACCGGGTCGGCTACGTCACGCAGGCAGCGAGCGTGTACGACGACCTGTCGGTGCGCGAGAACCTCGAGTTCTTCGCCCGGGTGCTCGGACTGGCCGGCGAGGAGGTGGACCGGACGATCGACCACGTGGACCTGCGCGACCACCAGGACTCGGTCGTGGCCAACCTCAGCGGCGGACAGCGGTCCCGGGCGAGCCTGGCGGTGGCACTCCTCGGAGCACCCGACCTGCTGGTGCTCGACGAGCCGACGGTCGGCCTCGACCCGGTGCTCCGCCGGGACCTGTGGGGGCTCTTCCACGAGCTGGCCGACGGCGGCACAGCGGTCTTCGTGTCCAGCCACGTGATGGACGAGGCCGAGCGCTGCGACCGCCTGCTCCTCATGCGGGAAGGGAGCATCATCGCGGACGGCGCGCCGCACGAGATCCGCGAGCGCACCGGTGCCGCCGACATCGAGACGGCGTTCCTCCACATCGTCGACCAGTCCGCCGACCAGGACGCCACCAGGCAAGCCGACGAGGGGAGCGCCCGATGAGCCTCCGCATCACCCTGGCCGTCGCCGTGCGCGTGCTCACCCAGCTGCGCCGCGACCACCGCACGATGGCCATGCTCCTGGTCGTGCCGTGCGCGCTCATGGCCCTGCTGTGGTGGATGCTCGACGACGTTCCGGGCACGTTCGACCGCTTCGCACCGGGCCTGCTGGCGATGTTCCCCTTCATCATCATGTTCCTGGTGACCAGCGTGACGACGCTGCGCGAACGCTCCGGCGGCACCCTGGAGCGACTGCTCGCCATGCCGATGGGCAAGCTGGACTTCCTGGTGGGCTACGCCCTCGCGTTCGGCCTCGTCGCCGCCGTCCAGTCCGCGTTCGCCGTCGCGCTCAGCGTGACCCTCCTCGGCCTCGACGTCGAGGGGCCGTTGTGGCTGCTGACCATCGTCGCGGTCGCCGACGCCGTCCTGGGCTCCGCGCTCGGCCTGCTCGTCAGCGCGTTCGCCCGCACGGAGTTCCAGGCGGTCCAGTTCATGCCGGCGGTGGTGATCCCGCAGATCCTGCTGTGCGGACTGTTCGTCCCCCGGTCGTCGCTGCCCGACGTGCTGGAGGCGATCAGCGACGTGTTGCCGCTGTCCTACGCCGTCGACGCCATGCAGGCCCTCACCACCACGGCGCAGACGGGCGAGGTGTGGGGCGACGTGGGCGTCGTCGCGGCCATTGCCGCCGCTGGCCTGGCGCTCGGCGCGGTGACGCTGCGACGCCGTACTCCGTGACCGTCCGCACCGACGAGTGGGCGGCGTCACAGACCCCGTAGCATCGTGCCCATGTCGTTGCTCCGTCAGCCGATCCTCATGCTCTCCCGAAGCGAGCGGATCAAGCAGCTCGTCGGCACCATGCCCGTCTCCTCGCACATCGTCACCAGCTACGTCCCGGGCGAGACCACCGAGTCGGCGGTCGATGCGTCGGCGCAGCTCATCGACGACGGACTGGTCGTCACCCTCGACTTCCTCGGCGAGGACACCACCGACGCCGCTCAGGCGGAGGCCACCGTGGCGGCCTACAAGGACCTCCTCGAGAGCCTGTCGGCGCGCGGCCTCTCCCGCGGCGCCGAGGTGTCGGTCAAGCTCTCGGCCGTCGGCCAGTTCCTTCCCGACACCACCGGGTTCGAGGGGGGTCACAAGATCGCGCTCGAGAACGCGCGCACCATCTGCCGCGCCGCGCGCAACGCCGGCACCACGGTGACCCTCGACATGGAGGACCACACCACCACCGACTCGACGCTGTCCATCCTGCGCGAGCTGCGCAAGGACTTCCCCGAGACCGGGGCAGTCCTCCAGTCGGCGCTCCACCGCACCGAGGCCGACTGCCGCGCGCTCGCCCACGAGGGTTCGCGGGTGCGACTGTGCAAGGGCGCCTACCTCGAGCCGGAGTCCGTCGCCTACCAGGAGAAGGTCGACATCGACCGCTCCTACGTGCGGTGCCTCAAGGTGCTGCTCGCCGGGCAGGGCTACCCGATGATCGCCACGCACGACCCGCGCATGGTGCAGATCGCCTCGTCCCTGGCGAGCCGCTACGGCCGGCAGCCGGGCACCTACGAGTTCCAGATGCTCTACGGCATCCGGCCGGAGGAGCAGAAGCGCCTGGCCGCGAGCGGCGAGACCATGCGCGTGTACGTCCCCTACGGCACCGAGTGGTACGGCTACCTGATGCGACGCCTCGCCGAGAAGCCGCAGAACCTGTCATTCTTCGTCAAGTCGCTGGTGTCCAAGAAGTAGCCCGGGAGGTCGCATGTCGCAGACCGCCATCCTCGGTGCCGGGGTGATGGGGGAGACCCTCCTCTCCGGGCTGGTCCGCGCCGGCCGACGCGTCGACGACCTGATCGTCGGCGAGAAGCGTCCCGAGCGCGCGCGAGAGCTCGAGGAGCGGTACGGCGTGACCGTGGTGTCCAACCGCGACGCCGCCCGCAAGGCCGACACCCTCGCCCTCGTGGTCAAGCCGCAGGACATGGCGCTCCTGCTCGAGGAGATCGCTCCGGAGCTGCGCCCCGGACAGCTGCTGGTGTCGCTGGCTGGCGGCACCACCACCGCGTGGATCGAGTCCCGCGTTCC
>NZ_DATIHB010000106.1:0-3486 GCF_035481145.1 Nocardioides sp.
GGCCGAGGAGGAGGCAGGCCCCGACCACGACCTCGAGGACCGGGAGCAGGTGGCCGACGGTGGGGACGACGACCTCGGGAAGCAGCTCGTACGCCCGCACCGCGCGGACGCTTGCGGCGGGGTCGGGCAGCTTCAGCGCGCCGGCGACCACCCACACGGCGCCGACGACGACGCGGGCGAGGAGCCCGATCCAGCTGGCCATGGCTTCGACGCTAGGGCGGCTGGCTGAGTGCACGCTGAAACGAACGCGTGAAATCGGCAAGCAATCCGGGCGCAGATCGATGCCGGGATCGGCGGGGGTTCGCCAGGAGAACCGTGCGGCGTACGACGGGTAGGGTCGGGCCCGTGAACGACAAGCTGGTGTGGATCGACTGCGAGATGACCGGACTCGACCTCGGAGCCGATGCGCTCATCGAGATCGCCGCCCTGGTGACGGACTTCGACCTCAACGTGCTGGGTGAGGGTGTCGACATCATCGTCAAGCCGGAGCCGGCCGCGCTCGAGCAGATGAACGACTTCGTGCGCGACATGCACGTGAAGTCGGGGCTGCTCGAGGAGCTCGACGGCGGGCTGACGCTGGCCGAGGCGCAGGAGCAGGTGCTCGCCTACATCCGGGAGCACTGCCCCGAGGGCAGCCGGCCGCCACTCGCCGGCAACACGGTCGGCACGGACCGGGCGTTCATCGCGCGCGACATGCCCGAGCTCGAGGCGTTCCTGCACTACCGGATCATCGACGTCTCCTCCATCAAGGAGCTGTCACGCCGCTGGTTCCCGAAGGCGTGGTATCAGTCGCCCGAGAAGCGCGGCAACCACCGCGCGCTGGCTGACATCCAGGAGTCGATCGAGGAGCTCCGCTACTACCGCGAGGCCGTCTTCGTGCCGTCGCCCGGGCCGGACAGCGAGACTGCGAAGGCGATCGCCGCGCGGCACGGCGGCTCGATCACGGGCCTCGGACGTCCGGACACCGGGGCCGATTCGGACCAGACGGCCTCCACCCAGTAGAGTTCCGTTCGCGCTTCGACGACGTCGGAGCCATGGTGGGTGTAGCTCAGTTGGTAGAGCCCCGGCTTGTGGTGCCGGTTGTCGCGGGTTCAAGTCCCGTCATCCACCCCAGACCGCCAGAAGGCCCCCGGATCTCCGGGGGCCTTCTGCATTCCGTACGCCGCGTGGTCGCGGCCGGCTCAGGGCAGCAGCTGCCTCATCCAGTCCTCGACGTCGTCCGCGGTGCGCGGGAGGCTGTCGGAGAGGTTGAGCGATCCGTCGGCGGTGACGACGATGTCGTCCTCGATGCGGATGCCGATGCCGCGCAGCTCCTCGGGGACGAGCAGGTCGTCGGACTGGAAGTAGAGACCAGGCTCGACGGTCAGCACCATCCCCTCCTCGAGGTCGCCTCGCGGGTAGACGTCGGTCGAGGCGCGACCGCAGTCGTGGACGTCCATGCCGAGCATGTGGGAGGTGCCGTGGAGGGTCCAGCGGGCGTAGACCTTCGAGTCGGGATCGAGCGCCTCCTGGACGGAGACCGGCAGCAGGCTCAGCCCGTCGAGGCCCTCGGCGAGGACCTGCATCGCCGCCTCGTGGGCAGCGAGGAAGCGGCCGCCCGGGCGGACGGCGTCGATGCCGGCCTGCTGGGCCTCGAAGACGAGCGTGTAGAGGTCGCGCTGCAGGGGAGTGAAGCGGCCCGACACCGGCAGCGTGCGGGTCACGTCGGCGGTGTAGAGGTTGCGGCCCTCGACGCCCATGTCCAGGAGCACGAGCTCGCCGGGAACGATCGGGCCGGAGTTCTCGATCCAGTGCAGGGTGGTCGCGTGGGCGCCCCCGCCGACGATCGAGTCGTAGCCGAGGTCGTTGCCCATGGCGCGGGCACGGCGGAAGAAGGTGCCCTCGATCCAGCGCTCGCCGAACTCGAGCACGCGGTCCCACTCGCGGACCGAGTCGCTGAAGCCCAGGGTCGTGATGTCGCAGGCCTGCTGGAGCTCGCCGAGCTCCCAGGCGTCCTTGACCAAGCGCATCTCTGACAGCACCTGGGCGAGCTCGTCGTCGCCGGTGCCCGGCGCGACCGTGGTGTCGACGCGCTGGTCGACACCACGCAGCACCCGCGTCGGAGTCGTGCCGCCGAGGGCCCGGTCGAGCTCGTCGAGGTGGCGGACCTCGACACCGAGCGACGAGCTCATCTCGTGGAGCGAGGGCCGGCGACCGGCCCACAGCTCGCCGTACTGCCGGTCGCGGAAGAACTCGTCGGTCTCCCGCGAGGAGCGGGGTCGGGCGTAGAGGACGGACGAGCCGTCGGGCTCGACGAGGAGGACCGCGTCGGAGGTCTGGTTGCCCGAGAGCCAGGTGTGGGCGGTGTCGGGGCGGAAGCGGTAGTCGGTGTCGTTGGAGCGCACCTTGTAGCCGCCGGCGGGGACGACGAGCCGCTCGCCGGGGAAGGCCTCGGCCAACCGCTTGCGGCGGTCGCCGGCCGGTCCTGCCACGGGGTGCGGCGGCAGGTCGAGCTCGCGGTCTCCCCATCCGGTGCGCATGAACGCGGCGTAGGCCGCGGGCACGGCGGGGTCGTGGGACTCTGTGCGCGGGGTCTCCGGCTGGGGAGTCGTGGTTTCCGGTGCGATGTTGTCGGGTTCGGTCACGCTCCCCACGATACGGGCGGGTGCCACCCGTGCCGATAGGCTGCGCCCCATGTCAGTGACGGTGCCGCAGCCTCGCGCCACGCGCGACACGGTGCTCTTCACCGTGGTGGTCGCCGTGATCGCAGCCCTGGCCGCGATCCCGACCGGCCTGGCGATCCTCCTCGCCGGTGGCGGTCCGATCGTCGTGGTCGCCGCCTGCTTCGCCCTCGTGCCCGTCGGCCCCGTCGTGGCGGCGTACCTCTGGCTCGATCGCTACGAGCCGGAGCCCAAGGTGCTCCTCGCCCTGGGCCTGACCTGGGGCGCGTGCGTCGCCACCTTCATGGCGCTGGTCGCGCAGGAGGTCGGCACGATCATCCTGTCCCTCTCCGAGCAGGCCGGCGCGGTCGTGGTCGCGCCCCTGACCGAGGAGTTCGCCAAGGGACTCTTCCTCGTGCTGCTCCTGCTCTGGCGGCGCCACGAGATCGACGGCGTCCTGGACGGCATCGTCTACGCGGGCATGGTCGGGGTCGGCTTCGCCTTCACCGAGAACGTCCTCTACCTCGCGGTGGCGTGGAACGGCTCCGACGGTGCGCCCGGTGGCCTGGTCGGTCTCACCTCGACGTTCGTGATCCGCTGCCTGGCGAGCCCGTTCGCGCACCCCTTCTTCACCGCGATGATCGGCATCGGCGTCGGGCTCGCGATCCAGAGCCGCGGCCTGGCCGGCCGGATGGGCTGGCCGCTCCTCGGCTACGTGCTCGCGGTGCTCTGCCACGCCGCGTGGAACACCTCGGCGACCCTGGCCGGGGGCCGCGCCTTCGTGGCGGCGTACGCGATCGTGATGCTGCCGGCGTTCCTGCTCGCCGTGGGGTTCGCGCTGTGGGTC
>NZ_DATIHB010000107.1:0-2593 GCF_035481145.1 Nocardioides sp.
CCGGTCAGCAGCCCGGCGCCGAGCAGCGTGCTGGCGGCGACGGCTCCGATGACGGAGAGGGTCGCGGAACGGGAGCTGGTGGCGCGGGCGTCGGGCATGGTGACCTCCAGGGAAGAGTGACACTGCTACGACGCCCGAGTCGCCCCACAGGTTGCATTCCGCAGGGAAATTTTCGCCGCGATTACGCGACGTACGTGGATCAGGGGTTGGTCAGGATCTCCGCGCCGTCGGCGGTGACCAGGAGCGTGTGCTCGAACTGCGCGCTGCGCTTGAGGTCCTTCGTGACGACGGTCCAGTTGTCGGCCCACATCGTGTAGTCGTGGGTGCCGAGGTTGAGCATCGGCTCGATCGTGAAGGTCATCCCGACCTGGATCAGGTCGTCGTAGTGCGACTGGTCGTAGTGGGGGATGATCAGCCCGCTGTGGAACGACGTGCCGATGCCGTGCCCGGTGAAGTCGCGGACGACGCCGTAGCCGAACCGCTTGGCGTAGGACTCGATGACCCGGCCGATGACGCTGGTCCGCCGCCCCGGCTTCACGGCGTTGATGCCACGCTGCAGCGCCTCGCGCGTGCGCTCGACCAGCAGTCGGGACTCCTCGTCGACGTCGCCCGCGAGGAACGTCGCGTTGGTGTCGCCGTGGACGCCGTCGAGGAACGCCGTGATGTCGATGTTGACGATGTCGCCGTCCTCGACGATCCGGCTGTCGGGGATGCCGTGGCAGACCACCTCGTTGACGCTGGAGCACAGCGACTTGGGGAAGCCGCGATAGCCCAGGGTCGAGGGGTAGGCGCCGTGGTCGCAGAGGAACTCGTGGCCGATCCGGTCGAGCTCGTCGGTCGTGACGCCGGGGACGATGGCGGCCCCCACGAGCTCACGTGCCTGGGCGGCGAGCCGGCCCGCGATGCGCATCTTCTCGATCGTCTCGGCGTCCTTGATCTCCGAGCCGGTGAACTTCGCCGGCGCCGGCTTGTCGACGTACTCCGGCCGCGGGATGGAGGCGGGCACGGGGCGGCGCGGGGAGATGGTTCCGGGTGCGACAGGGGCTGCGACGGGCATGTGCTGAGTGTAGGTTCGCACCATGAGCGAGAACGACTCGGAGTACTGGTTCTGCCTCAAGCACCACGCCGTGGAGCCGGGTGCCGGCTGTCGTGCCAACGACCGGCTCGGGCCTTATCCCTCCGAGGCCGAGGCTGCACGCGCGCTGGAGAAGGTCGCCGAGCGCAACGAGGCCTGGGAGAACGACCCCGCCTGGAACGACAACCAGGAGAACGACGAGGCTTGAGCACGATCCCCAAGGGCCAGCCGGTCGCGGAGAAGATCTCGCCCTGGCCGTTCGTCGGCATGGCCGGCATGGCCGGCACCTTCTTCCTCAACGCCGCCTCCGGCCTGCTCGCGCCCTGGTACGGCGTGGTCGTGCTGCTCCTGGTCTGGCTCGGACTGCTGCTGCTCGGCTTCCGCTGGTGGACACCGCACCCGGTGCGGCTTGCCTGGCTGCCGGTCGTGTCGCTGGTCCTCTGGTTCGGCATCGTCATCGTCGGTGACATCTGGCTCGACTGGACTGCCTGAACCGACTGCTCAACCAAATGGTTGACAATTCTCACGGTGGGGCGTTGACTGATGTACAACCAGTCGGTTGATCGAGGAGGCGTTGTGACGGACCAGCTCTCGAGGGCGTTCGCCGCCCTGGCGGACCCCACTCGGCGTGACCTGGTGGCGCGACTCGCTGCGGACGGTGACGCGACCCCGGGCGAGCTGGGTGCGCCGTACGCCATGAGCCTGCAGGCCGTCTCCAAGCACCTGAAGGTGCTCGAGGAGGCGGGCCTGGTGACTCGCTCGCAGGAGGGGCGCCGTCGTCCGGCGCATCTCGAAGCGGGCGTCTTCGACCTGATGACGAAGTGGATCGAGCGCTACCGCCGCGAGGCGGAGGAGCGCTACGGCCGCCTCGATGCCGTGCTGGAGACCCTGACCGGATCCGACCGAGAGCGAGATGTGTCATGAGCACCGTTGTCCACCACGAGACCGCGATCGACGCCCCTGCGGGACTGCCGATCATCGAGATCACCCGCGAGTTCGACGCCCCGGCGGAGGCGGTCTTCCGGGCGCATGCCGAGCCGGAGCTCTTCGCGCGGTGGATCGGGCCGCGCTCCATCGACACCCGCGTCGTCGAGTGGGACTGCTCGACGGGCGGGCGCTGGCGCTACGTCGCCGAGCGCGACGGCGAGGAGGTCGCGACGTTCTTCGGGTCGTTCCACGAGGTGCGGCCGGGGGAGCGGATCGTGCAGACCTTCACCTGGGAGGGGGCGCCCGACAGCGTGGCCCTCGAGATCCTGACCCTCGAGGAGCTCGACGGCGGTCGCTGCCGGCTCCGTGCCCTGTCGGTCGGCGAGAGCGTGGAGGCGCGTGACCAGATGATCGCCTCGGGCATGGAGGCGGGGATCATCGAGGGCTACGAGCAGCTGGACGAGCTTCTCGGCTGATCATCCAATGAAGCATTTGGCTTCATTCTGTCGATGTGAAGGTATGATCTTCACGTGACCCCGCCCCGTCCCGTCGCCACCCTGATCGGCGATGTCGTCGGCTCCCGCTCGGCGG
>NZ_DATIHB010000108.1:0-12651 GCF_035481145.1 Nocardioides sp.
GGGAGGACGGCGGGTCGAAGCGCGTCGCTGTGAGGTCGCGAGGGGTGAGCCGGAAGCCCTGCCAGTGCAGCTCCATCGGCGACTGGTCCTCGTCACGCGGGACGTGGTGGAAGCCGACCGCGATCCAGGAGACCACGTCGGTGAGCGGGGCCTTGTCTGCGGCGACGTAGTCGAGCACGCCGTCGCCGCAGGCGCCGTCGTTGCCGGTCGCGAAGACCTCGCACTCGTCGGCGTTGGTGAAGGCGACGTCATAGCCGTTCCGTGCCCCGCGTGAGGCGTCCTCGACGAACGTGAAGGCGTCCGAGGCGCCGAGGTCGATCTGGTACGACGCCGGGTGGCCGTCCGCGTTCTTCAGCGAGGGCGCGAGGACACGCCACCAGCGACGGCTGGCCCGTTCGGCCGTTGTCGGGCGCTCCAGCCGCTGCAGCCGCCCGTCGAGGACCGGCGCCTTCTCGCCCGACGCGCCGGTGGGGGACGCGTCGTACTGCTCGACGGCCAGGGGGCCGTCACCCAGCGCCCAGTGGACCCGCCAGACGGCGTTGTGGGCGTGGGAGGCTGCGTGGTCGTGGTCGCCCTTGCCCACGGCGGAGCCGCGGCCCGGCTTGCCGTCGAAGTCGACAGGGGAGAGGTCGCCGGTGGCGCCGAGGTCCGGGGTGATCGAGCCGTCGGCACCGAAGGTGTAGCGCGTGACGTACTCGTACCAGCCGACCTTCGAGACCGTCGCGAGCGTCCACTGGTCCTTGCGGGCGGCGACGACATCGCCGTTCTCGGCGGAGCGATAGGCGAGCCCCGCGTCGGTGACCTCGCTGCAGACGACCTCGCGGTCCTGGATCTCCCCGAACGTCGAGCCGTCGCCGATCGTGGGGACCGGCACGGTGACCAGCTCTCCGGCGCACTCCGACGTGTCGAGGTCCTGCATCTTGAGTCCGCCGAAGCCGGCGCTGGTGATGTCCTCGGTCAGCCGGGCGCCGGTGTCGTAGGGGACCTCGAGCTGCGCCAGGGAGAGATCGTGCGCGATCGGGGTAGCAGCGCCACCAGGCGGCATCAGCGTGATCGTGCGCAGCACCATGCCGCGCTTGGCCTCGACCTGGAGGCAGAGCGTCCAGGTGGCGCCGCTGGAGAGCCGGCGGGCGAGCCCGACCTCCCGCTCGCCGCACTGCGCCTTCTCGTCCACGGCCGACCCCTGGCCGCCGAGTGATCCGGCCTCCGCGGTCGCTCCTGCGATGGTCGGTGCGCTGTCGTGCGTGTCGCTGCTGCAGGCGCTCACGCTGATGCCGAGCAGCACGACGGTGGCCAGGGGGAGGCGACGCATGAGGGTGACCTTAGGGGAGAGGGACCGAGGAGGGGCCGCACCCACCGAAGTAGATGCGGCCCCTCGGTCAGGTGTGGATCAGCCGGACCAGGTGCCGTCGCACTTCGCGCTGGCCTCGGCGTTGCCGAAGTCGATGCGCGGGCCCGCCGCAGCGCGGCGGAACGCCAGGCTCAGCGCGGAGAGCTGCAGGCCGGAGGTGTGCTGGGTCCCGTCGGCGAGGGTGCAGGTCTGCAGCCGCTGGGAGTTCAGCTGGAGCGACACGTTCTGCGACAGGATCTCGAGGAACGGATCGATAGCCGCGCGCACGGGCGCGGTCATCAGGGCGGTCTTCACGTCCTGGATGGCCAGGCCGTAGAGGTTGGCGCCGGCATCGCCGAGCAGCAGGTCGCGCACCGGGACGAGCAGCTGGTTGGCGAGGGGGACGACCGCGGTGTTGACCACGGCGGTCAGCACGCTGCAGAGGGTCGGTCCGGCCAGGCCGGTCGGGGCACAGGTGGCCGGGCTGACCTTCGCGCCCATGAGGTTGACGCTCCACGTCGAGATCGCGCTGCTGCCCAGGATCCCCTTGAGCGTGGCGGTGAAGTCGACCGTCACCGAGCCGAGCGCGCCGGCCACCGAGCCGACGGCGATGGTGACCACCTCGTCGATCAGGTCGTGGATGGTCTCGGCGATCATCGGGTAGATCTCGTCGTCGATGATCTCGGTGTTCGGGTTCTGGCTGTTCAGGCCGGTGGGGTCGCCCGGGCGCACGGTCTGGCCGGGCAGCAGCGGACCGTCGACGTCCTCCTCGCCGTGGAGGATCTGGTCGAGGTGGATCGTCGCGCGGCCGGTCGAGAAGTCGACCGTGAGCACCTTGTTCTTGGTGGTGATCGGCTGGGCGAGGATCCGCTTGAAGATCTGGTCCTGCATGTCGGAGTGGACCCGCGCGGTGAGCGACGCACCCGTCGGCAGGGCAGCAGTCAGCTTGGTGAGGTCGAGGAGCTTGTTGACCTGGGTCTCGGTGGCGTCGTCGATGTTGCCGACCGCGTCGTAGAGCTGTGCTGCGGCTTCCTTGATCTGCGGTGAGCCGAGCTCGAGGTCAGCCTGCCCGAGGCGATAGCGCCCGAGCCCGCCGACGCCGTCCTGGTCGATGACCCGACCGTCGCGGGTGATGACCTCGGAACCGCCGACTCCCAACCGGAGCGTCGCCTCATCGACGAGAGCGTCGGAGAGGTCCGCGCCGCCCTTCTTCAGGTACGCCAGCAGGTCGACGCTGGCGGGCGCGAAGCCGCCGTCGGCGCGGTCGAACGTGACCTGGCCGTCGGAGCCGATGAAGCCGGACAGCGCGCTCGCGTCGTACGGACCGGTGGTGGTGGAGACCGACTGCATCCCGCCGCCCTGACCGAAGTCGACGACGTCGCCGAGCGGGACGGTGGTGACCGGGCCGCTCGTGTTCGGCCCGGCGTTGGTGGGCCACGTCGCCTCGGAGTGGCCGGCGCCGTCGGTGCCCTGGCCGATGACGCTCGCCGAGGCGTGGGCCGTCAGGCCGTCGCAGTGTGCGGAGGCGGGAAGGCTGCTCGCAGCCACCGCGGTGATGGTGAGTGCGCCGACGGCGAACACCCGGCGCGTGGTCCTGCTGCGCTTCGAACTGCCCCACTCAGTTGAACCGAACATGGCCTATTTCCTTCTCTCGAGCAATGAATGAGAAAAGGACGCATTCCGGCCTTTGGGTGACCCGAATTCCCCCGACGTCCGCGAAAACTCAAGCGGTGGTCTGGACCACGTGTCAATCGAAATCTGGAAACAATTTCTTTCCGCATTCTGGCCCGAAAAGGGCGCGCTTCTGCTAGTCGGCGAAAAAGAGGAACGCGCACCTTTTCCTTGCGGATTTTTGTGGCTCTTTGTCCGGATTCGTCAGGCGTCGGGTGCGGGGAGGTCGCTGGTCAGCTCCGAGATCAGGTCGCTCTGCTGGATCTCGGCCTCCAGTGCGCCGCTGAGGTCGGCGGCGATCATGCCCGGCTCAGCGCCGGGCGTCGGGGCGTACGCCGTCCATGACGACTCCACCGCCGCGAGCACGTCGATCGTGCGGGACGCGAGCACCTCCGGCTTGGAGAGCTCGCGCTTGACGTACTTCGCCACGAACCGCTGCAGCTCGGTGTCGACACTGACGACGCGGTTGAGCAGGGAGGCGCGCAGGCCCTCTGCGCGGAGCTTGACCCGGACCTGGTTGGGCAGCGGGGGAGCGACGTCGATGAAGATCTTCAGCTCCTCCATGGCGAGGGCCGTGAGGATCAGCGGCACCTCGAGCTCGGCATGGAAACGGTGACGGTCGAGCTGCAGGTGGACCTCGAAGGTGAGCTCGACGGGCAGCGTCACGCGATAGGCGATCGCGTCACCCGCGATCGGACGGGCGGTGGCGGCGCCGATCTGGCCCTTCGCCGTGACCTTGGCGAGCTTGCCCGGACCGACGCCCAGCGGGCCGACGTCGATGGGCTGCCCGGCGAGGGTGTTGACGCCCGCGAGGATGCGCTCCTCGGTCACCGCGAGCGCGAAGAACCGGCGACCGAACTCCTCGTAGGGGAACTGCCTCTCGTGCTCCATGGCCCGACCCTAAGGCAGACCGATCAGATCCAGCGGCTGAACCACATGCGGGCCTGCCATTCCCGCAAGGTCAGCAGCTCGCCGGTCCACACCGGCCAGAACCAGGCAGCCGCGGCGATCGTCAGCACGACGAAGGTGCCGGCGACGATCGTCCCCGTCGTACGCCGCGACGACGGGCCGCGGCCGGGCCCCAGGAGGTGCCCCATCAGCAGCACGAGCGACAGCACCAGGAACGGGACGAAGGCGGAGGCGTAGAAGCTGAAGATCGGCCGCTCGTCGTTGAGCTGCCAGGGCAGCCAGGTGCTGAGCACGCCGACCACCGCGACGCCGTGGCGCCAGTCGCGCCGGCCGATCCAGATGACCGCCGAGGCGATGAGGGCGACGGCGCCGGTCCACCAGATCACCGGGTTGCCGAGGATCAGCACCTCGCGGATGCAGTGGCTGTCGCGGGCGGCCTGGCAGCCGTCGGTGCCGGGCTTGATGTCGTTCTGGACCGAGGCGGAGACCGGGCGGCTGAGCAGGATCCAGCCGCCGGGGTCGGAGGCGTAGGTGTGCGTGCTGCAGTTCAGGAACGTCGTGTGGAAGCGGTACATGTCCTGGTGGTAGAGCCAGAGCGAGTGCAGCGACTGCGTGACCTCGCCCAGGCCGCTCGCATCCTTCGCCTTCGCGGTCGACCACTGGCGGTCGTCGTCGTACGTCACGTCCTTGAGCTCGGACTCGTCGCCGCCGGTGCACGTGCCGTCCCAGCTGACGTAGCGGTGGTACTGCGTCGAGGAGAGGCTCTCCTCGTAGGTGTGCGCGTGGGCCAGCCAGCCGCCCCAGCTGGCGACGTACACGACGAGGGCGACGCCCACCAGGTGGAAGAAGGCCGGGATGCCGTCGAGGACCGCGGACTTCGCGACGGGGAAGCGCATGCCGGTCGCGCGGCGGGCGCCGGCTGACCAGAGCCAGACCGCGATCCCGAACGCCGCGAGGGGGTAGATGGCGGTCCACTTCGTGCCGCACGCCAGGCCGAAGCTGACGCCGGCGCCGAGGAGCCACGGGCGGAGGAGGAGCCGTTGGCGCCCCAGCACGATCAGGCGGTGCCGCATCCACTGCCGGTCGGCGACGACACAGTGGACGCCGAGGAGGATGAAGAAGGCGACGAAGATGTCGAGAAGGGCGAGGCGCGACAGGACCAGGTGCATGCCGTCGAGGCAGAGCAGCAGGCCCGCGACGAGGCCGAGCATCATCGAGCCGGTGATCCGCCGGGCCAGTCGCACCATCACGAGGACCATGAGGGCGCCCGTGACCGCCGACGCCACGCGCCACCCGAACGGGTCCATGCCGAAGGCCTTCTCGCCGAGCGCGATCAGCCACTTGCCGACATCGGGGTGCACGACCATCTCGGGTCCGCTCGCCCACTGGCCGCTCGTGTGGCCGGCGAGGATCTCCTTGTCGGCTCCCTCGGCGTAGTTGCGCGCGAAGCCGAAGTGGAGCAGGGACCACGCGTCCTTGGCGTAGTAGGTCTCGTCGAAGGCGAACTCGTGCGGGCGGCCGAGGTGCCACAGTCGCAGGAAGAGCGCCAGTCCGAAGACCGCCAGGCTGGCCAGCCATCCGGCAAGCGGCCCTTCCAGCGCTGGCGGACGGCCGCGGTGGGCGGCGGGGGAGGGCTCGGACACGTCGCAACCTTACGGATCCCTGCAGTCTCCCGTGCCGAACTCGCAGGTGTGGTCACGCGAGTCTGCGCGTGTGGTCACGCGGGCCCGCACGTGTGGCCCTGCGATGATCGCCCCATGACTTCCGGCACCCTCATCCTCGCCGCCACCCCCATCGGCCGGGTCGAGGACGCGCCGCCGCGGCTCGCGACCGAGCTCATCGCGGCCGACGTCATCGCCGCGGAGGACACCCGGCGCCTGCGCCGCCTGGTCACCGATCTCGGTGTCGAGTCGACCGCTCGGGTGCTCTCCTACTTCGAGGGCAACGAAGCCGGCCGTACGCCGCAACTGCTGGAGATGCTGCTGTCGGGCTCCCGGGTGGTGCTGGTGACGGACGCCGGGATGCCGTCGGTCTCCGACCCCGGCTACCGCCTGGTCGCGGCGGCCGTGGAGCACGGCGTCCACGTGACGGCGGTGCCGGGACCGTCCGCGGTGCTGACCGCGCTCGCCGTGAGCGGCCTGCCTGTCGACCGGTTCTGCTTCGAGGGCTTCCTGCCGCGCAAGGCGGGCGAGCGTTCCCGCCGGCTCGCCTCGCTGGCGAAGGAAGAGCGGACGATGGTCTTCTTCGAAGCCCCGCACCGCACAGGCGCCGTCCTGGCGGCACTGGCCGAGGCCTTCGGGCCGGACCGTCCAGCAGCCGTCTGCCGCGAGCTCACCAAGACCTACGAGGAGGTGATCCGCGGCCCGCTCGCCGACCTGGTCACCTGGGCCGAGGGCGAGGTCCGCGGCGAGATCACCCTCGTCGTCCAGGGCATCGCGCCCGGCTCCGACGTGCCCCAGGACCCCGACGCCTGGCGTGGGCTCGTCGCCGAGATCGAGGCCGAAGGGGCCACCCGCAAGGACGCGATCCTCGAGGTCGCGCGCCGGGCCGGCGTCCCCAAGCGTGAGGTGTACGACGCGGTGCACAAGGGGTGAGGTGGTCGCCTGTGCCGCGTGGCGGGCCGTGAGGCCCGGCACTTGGGCGTGTTAGCGAGCGCAGCGAGCGAGCGATCCAGCCGGGTCCGCGGCGCGCGGCGCGGTGCGGGGGACCACCCGACTAACCTCGTCGGCATGAGCGACCAGCCCCTGCGCCAGCGCGCCGCGACCGAGGAGAAGTCGGGCGCGAAGCGCAACCGAGAGCGTCCGCCCGCGCCGGAGCCGCTGCCGCACCCGGTCGTCGACAACCACTGCCACCTCGACATCGCCGACGGGGACGACTGGCTCTCTCCGGAAGCGGCCTTCGAGGCTGCTGAGAAGGCCGGCGTACCCAAGATCGTGCAGGTCGGCGTCGACCTGGAGAGCTCGCGCTGGTCGGCCGAGCTCGCGGCTCGTGAGGAGAGGGTCCTCGCCGCGGTGGCGCTCCACCCCAACGAGGCGCCTCGCCTCGCTGAGCGGGGGCTGCTCGAGGAGCACCTGGCCGGCATCGAGGAGATCGCCCGCGACCACGAGCGAGTGCGCTGCATCGGGGAGACCGGCCTCGACTTCTTCCGTACGTCGGAGGACGGGCTGGCGGCGCAGGAGGAGTCCTTCCGCCGCCACATCGACATCGCCAAGCGCCACGGCAAGGCGCTGATGATCCACGACCGCGAGGCCCATGACGCGGTGCTGCGGGTGCTCGACAGCGAGGGTGCCCCCGAGCGCTGGGTGATGCACTGCTTCTCCGGCGACGCCGACTTCGCGAAGGCCTGCCTGGACCGCGGCGCGCACCTCTCCTTTGCCGGCACCGTCACCTTCAAGAACGCCGAGGGCCTGCGTGACGCCCTCCGAGTGACACCGCGCGACAGGATCCTGGTCGAGACCGACGCCCCCTTCCTCACGCCGACTCCGTTCCGCGGGCGGCCCAACGCGTCCTACCTGATCCCGTTGACGATGCGGGCGATGGCGGAGGCGCGCGGAGACGACCTGGGCGAGCTCTGTGCGGCCGTCGCAGCCAGCACCGACGCGGTCTACGGCGCTTGGTGAGAGCGGCCGGCGCCGCGCGCTGCGGCGTACGACGTGGGGTGGGTGTGACCTCTGGGGCAGATGTCCGGGTATGTCCGTGACGTGTCCCACATGCCCCGTGTGACCCTGCTTGCAAGAGTTAGCAATCGGCGTCACGAGCGCTTAGGGTCTTTCCAACAGCCGGTATCGGGCCGGGTCCATCGAGGCCCACCACCGCGCTCCACGACTCTGACTCGGGTCAGGTGGAGGGCCCCCGAGGACCGGAAGCTGCAAAGTCTGGAGACCCGTGCGCCCCCTCGCGCTGATCAGCAACAGCAAGCACCTGCTCATCGCCCTCGTGGCAGCCACCGTGATCGCCGTCGTCGGCACCACCGTCGGCTACGCCTCCCTCTCGCGTCAGATGACGCTCTCCCTGGATGGCCAGTCCGAGTCGATCCACACGATGAGCGGCACCGTGAGCCAGGTCCTGGAGGGCGAAGGCATCGAGATCGGTGAGCACGACATCGTCGCTCCCGGTCTCGACGAGGAAGTCGCCGACGGCGCCCGCATCACCGTGCGCTTCGGTCGCCCGCTCGAGCTGACCGTCGACGGCCAGCAGCAGACCCACTGGGTCCACTCCACCAACGTCGCCGACGCGCTGGCCGAGATCGGCCGCCGGTACCTCGGCGCCGACCTCTCCGCGAGCCGTGGTGCCTCGATCGACCGCACCGGCATGAAGCTGACGGTGGTCACCCCCAAGAACCTCACGATCAAGGTCGGCAAGGCCGACAAGGTCAAGAAGCAGATCGCCGGCGAGACCGTGGCCGACGTCCTCGAGGCGCTCGGTGCGAGCGTCGACAAGGACGACATCGTCAAGCCGAAGCGCGACGCGCTCGTCGAGGACGACATGACCATCACGGTCACGAAGGTGCGCCGTACCAGCAAGAGCGTCGACGGCGAGGTCGTCCCCTTCCGGACGATCAAGCAGTCCGACTCCTCGATGTACGAGGACGAGACCGAGACGGTCAAGGCCGGCAAGAACGGCCTGCGCGACGTCACCTACCGCCTGGTCTTCCACAACGGCGATCTCGTGGCCAAGAAGGTCGTGACCCAGAAGGTGCTTCGCGAGCCGGTCGACGCAATCGTCAAGGTCGGCACCAAGGAGCGCGTCGTCGCCGCGAACTTCGCCGGTGGCAGCACGGTCTGGGACCGCCTCGCACAGTGTGAGTCGGGCGGCAACTGGGCCCTCAACACGGGCAACGGCTACTACGGCGGCATCCAGTTCTCGGCCTCGACCTGGCACTCCGTCGGCGGCACGGGCCTCCCGCACGAGCACAGCCGCGAGGAGCAGATCAAGCGCGGCCAGATCCTTCAGTCGCGCGCTGGCTGGGGCCAGTGGCCGCACTGCTCGGCGCAGCTCGGCCTCCGCTGATCAGCTCCACCCCGCTCACCCAGTACGCCGACCCCGTGCCTCGTGCACCGGGTCGGCGTACTGCGTCCCGGGCGACTAAGGTTTGCGCGTGACGACAGGATCCGACGCCCCGCGCCTCCTGGGCCCCGCCGAGATCCGCGCACTCGCCGCCGAGCTCGACGTCCGCCCGACCAAGCAGCGCGGGCAGAACTTCGTCATCGACCCCAACACGGTCCGCCGGATCGTCCGTGAGGCGGGCATCGGTGCCCACGATGTCGTGGTCGAGATCGGTCCCGGGCTCGGCTCGCTGACCCTCGCGCTCCTCGAGGTCGCCGGCCACGTCACCGCGATCGAGATCGACGAGCTGCTCGCGTCGCGGCTGGAGCGCACGATCGCGGAGTTCGCCCCGGCCCAGGCGGCCAACTTCGCCCTCGTCGTGCAGGACGCCCTGCGGGTGCGCGAGGTCCCCGGCCCGGCGCCGACGGCGCTCGTGGCGAACCTGCCCTACAACGTCTCCGTTCCCGTGCTCCTGCACATGCTGGCGCTGCTGCCGTCGCTCGAGCGCGGCCTGGTGATGGTCCAGGCCGAGGTCGCCGACCGGCTCGCTGCGCGCCCCGGCACCAAGGTCTACGGCGTCCCCTCCCTCAAGGCGGCCTGGTACGCCGACGTACGTCGCGCGGGAGCGATCGGCCGCAACGTCTTCTGGCCTGCGCCCAACGTCGACTCCGGTCTGGTCGCCTGGACCCGCCGCGAGCCGCCGGCGACCACGGCGAGCCGTGAGCAGGTCTTCGCGGTCATCGACGCGGCGTTCGCCCAGCGCCGCAAGGCCCTGCGCGGTGCGCTGCGGGGCGCCGTCGGCACGGCTGAGGAGATCGACGCAGCCCTCGAGGCAGCCGGCATCGACCCGCTCGCGCGCGGCGAGTCGCTGCTCATCGAGGACTTCATCCGCATCGCCGAGGGCCTCCCGGGCATCGTCGCGACGCGCAACCTGGACGCCGTCGATGAGTGAGCGGATCACGGTCCGGGCGCCCGCGAAGATCAACCTCCACCTCGGCGTCGGCGCACCCCGCGAGGACGGCTTCCACCCGCTGGAGACCGTCTACACCTCCATCGGCCTGTACGACGACGTGGCCGCCGTTGCCTCGTCGGAGTGGTCGCTCGGGCTGGACGCCGCGCCGTACGTCGACGCCTCGGCCGTGCCGCTCGACGACACCAACATCGTGGCCGCGGCTGCGCGTGCGCTGGCCGCGCTGCACGGTGTGCCGGTGACGGCTTCCGTGACGATCACGAAGGGCATCCCGGTCGCGGGTGGTCTGGCAGGCGGCTCCGCCGATGCCGCCGCGGCGCTGGTCGCACTCGACCGGCTGCTCGACCTGCAGACCGCCGATGACGACCTGCTCCGGCTCGCGGCGGAGCTCGGCAGCGACGTCCCCTTCGCGCTCCACGGCGGCCACGCGCTCGGCACCGGCCGCGGCGAGATCGTCACGCCCCTGCCGGCGGGCGATGCCGTGCTGTGGTGGGTCGTGGTGCCCTCGACCTCCGGGGGCCTCTCGACGCCAGCGGTCTACCGCCACTATGACGAGCTGTCGCCGTCCGTGTCACCGGAGCCCGCGCCGGCGACGGCGGTGCTGAGCGCGCTCCGTGCCGGGGATGTCGTGGCCCTTGCGGCAGCGCTCCACAACGACCTGCAGGCTCCGGCCGTCGACCTGCGCCCCGATCTCGGGGACCTGATCGCGGCCGGTGAGGCAGCGGGCGCCCTGCGGGGCCTCGTCAGCGGCTCGGGCCCCACCGTTGTCTTCCTCTGTGCCGACGCCGACGCGGCGCGCGGCCTCGCCGGCGTACTCCAGGAGGACGGGCACACGGCGCTCGTCGCCAACGGCCCCGTCGCCGGCGCCCACCTCGTGAACGGACTCTGAGCAATTCCATGGCCAACCTGATCAGCCTCGAGAAGGTCTCCAAGTCCTACGGCATCCGCCCGCTGCTGACCGAGGTCTCCCTCGGCATCGCGGTGGGGGAGCGCGTGGGCATCGTCGGCCGCAACGGTGGCGGCAAGACCACCCTGCTCGAGGTGATGACCGGCCTCGAGGAGCCCGACTCCGGTCGTGTCGCGATGAACCGCGGCCTGCTCATCGGCTACCTGCACCAGGGCGACGCGCTCCACGACGACCACACCGTGCGCGAGGCGGTGCTGCGCGGCAAGGCCGACCACGAGTGGGCCGCCGACTACCGCACGCGCGAGGTCGTCGAGGTGCTGCTCGCCGGCCTCGACCTCGACCGGATCGTCGACGGCCTCTCCGGCGGCGAACGCCGCCGCTGCTCGCTCGCGGCGCTCCTGCTCGACGAGTGGGACCTGATGGTCCTCGACGAGCCGACCAACCACCTCGATGTGGAAGCCGTCGCCTGGCTCGCCCGCCACATGCGCGAGCGGTCCTCCGCGCTCATCGTGGTCACCCACGACCGCTGGTTCCTCGACGAGGTCGTCGAGACGACCTGGGAGGTCCACGACGGGGTCGTCGACTCCTTCGAGGGTGGCTACGCGGCGTACGTCCTGGCGAAGGCGGAGCGCGCCCGTCAGGCCTCCGCCACCGAGGCACGCCGGCAGAACCTGATGAAGAAGGAGCTGGCCTGGCTGCGCCGTGGCGCTCCGGCCCGTACGTCGAAGCCGAAGTTCCGCATCGACGCCGCCAACCAGCTGATCGAGGACGTGCCGCCGCCGCGCGACCGCTTCGAGCTGCAGAAGTTCGCCACCCAGCGCCTCGGCAAGGACGTCGTCGACCTCGAGGACGTGTCGCTGGTGCGGGGCTCGAAGGAGCTGCTGTCGCATGCCACGTGGCGGCTCGGTCCCGGCGACCGCGTCGGCATCGTCGGCGTCAACGGTGCCGGCAAGTCCTCGGTGCTGAAGCTGATCTCCGGCGACCTCGAGCCGTCGGCAGGACGGGTCAAGCGGGGCAAGACGATCGCCCTGCGCGAGCTGCGCCAGTCCGCGCTGGACGACCTGCCGGCCGACGCCCGGGTGCTCGGCACCGTGGAGCGGGTACGCCGCGTGGCCAAGACCGCCGACGGGGAGATCTCCGCGACGTCGATGCTGGAGCGCTTCGGCTTCACCGGCGACCGGCTGACCGCGCGCGTCGCGGACCTGTCGGGTGGTGAGCGCCGCCGCTTCGAGCTGCTGCGGGCCCTGCTCGACGAGCCCAACGTGCTGCTGCTCGACGAGCCGACCAACGACCTCGACATCGAGACGCTGAACGTCCTCGAGGACTTCCTCGACGGCTGGCCGGGCACGCTGATCGTTGTCTCCCACGATCGGTACTTCCTCGAGCGCGTCACGGACACGGTCTGGGGCTTGATGGGCGACGGCCAGATCCGCCACCTCCCGCGGGGTGTGGACGAGTACCTCGAGCGCCGCGCCGCCGGTGCCGGAGCCGCGCCGTTTGCGGCCACGTCAGCCGCCAACACGTCGTCTGGTAGCAGCGGCGGGGCGGGCAGTGCCGGTGGCGCCGGTGCTGCTGCGCCGGTGTCCGCCCAGGCGGCGAAGGCCCGGGCAGGCGGCGCCGAAGAGCGCGAGGCACGCAAGGCGGTCGCCCGCATCGAGCGCCAGCTGGTCAAGCTCGACGCCCAGAAGGCCGACCTCGAGGCGCAGATGGCGGCCGCAGCCGACGACTACGCGAAGCTCGGATCGCTGGCCGAGCAGGTCGCCGCACTCCAGGCGGAGGCCGACGGCCTCGAGCTCGAATGGCTGGAGCTCTCCGACC
>NZ_DATIHB010000109.1:0-28477 GCF_035481145.1 Nocardioides sp.
GAGCCGGTCGGCCAGCCGTGCCTGGAACGCGGCCGGGTCCCCACCCCGCGCCGTCGTACGCCGGGCACCTCCGGGCCGCAGGCCGGGACCGGTCGAGCCGCCGGCGTCCGAGCCGGCGATGAGCGAAGCGGCCGACCCTGACGGGGCCGAACGCGGCATCGCGTCGACGACCGCGGCGACCACCCGCCGGGCGAGTCCCTCGGCGGCCGCCGCATCGAGCGAGTCGTAGGCGCGAGACGCAGCGAGGCGCTCCAGCCGGTCGGTCTCCTCGGCGTCGAGCTCGACCGGCTGCCACCACGGACCGTCGGCGGAGGGCTCGAACCGCCCGTCGGCGACCAGTCGCATGCCGAAGACGACCGCTCCGCCGATCAGGCCGACGGAGGGGTGGGCGCTCTCGTCGACCCGGGCCTTGGCGAGCACGGGCAGGGCCGACCGCATCGGGAGCTCGACCGTGCGCCGCCCCGCGTCGTCGGTGAAGACCACGACGCTCTCGCGGGGCGGCTCACCCAGCCGGAACGCCGCCGGGCCGGTGACCGGGACGAACCCCACGCAACCACCCCTCGTCGTACGCCTCGACAGCCTCGGCAGACAGCCCCGGCCCGCACCTGCCGGCGGTAGCCGGCTCGATGACCTCGTCCCGCGGAATGCGGGAGACGCGAGGCTAACGCGCGGGACCGACAAGGGGTTCCCGCTCGCGGAAGGTCAGCGAGCCCGATTCTCCGGCAGCAGCTTGTGCGTCCCGTCGCACCACGGCCTGCTGGCGGACTTGCCGCAGCGGCAGACCGCGGACACCGGGCGGATGGTCGCGTGCTCGACGCCGTCCTCGTCGGTGATCACGTGGTCGCCGCGCAGCAGCATCGGACCACCGGGGCAGAGGATCACGTCGGCACTCATGCGGCCTCCCACTTCGCGAGGAGGTGGTGGGCGACGCTCGCCTCGAGGTCGAGACAGCACCACGCCCCGAACCACACGTCGTCCTCGAGGTCCGGCTCGGCCGCGATCAGCGGTGCGCAGATCAACCGGACCGCCAGCTGCTCGTGCACCGCATCGGCCTCGATGTGCTCCTCGTAGTAGGTCCGGATCTCGGTGGGCAGACCGAGCCGCTCCAGTCCTTGAGCGACCTGGCGCGACGGCAGGGAGCTGACCGCCTCGAACGCTGCGAGGTGGCCCATCGAGGCGCCGCGGAGCCGCCTGTTGACGCCGAAGAGGCTCATCGCGTTGTTCTGCTCGAGCACCTCCAGCGGTGCCTCGTCGACGTATCCGCCCTCCGTGGCGTCGAGCCCCAGTGCCGCCATCCCCTCGGCGAAGAGGTGCGCGTGGAGCCGCTCCGACCGCCCGCCGCCGTACTCGTCGTACTGCAGCTCCGCGAAGGCCGCCCGCACCGCCGCCGGCAGCCGCGGCAGCGCCCACGTGAACGGGTCCGCCTCCTTCAGCGTGTAGAGCGAACGGTGCTGGACCAGCTCGACGACCTGGTCGGCGGTGGCCTCCCGCTGCACGAAGCGAGCCAGCGACGGCCCGTCGTCCTCCGCGACCCAGGCGAAGAACGCCTCGGAGAAGCCCTCCCCCTCGCCGTACGCCGGACGGCCCGGCCAGCGGGCGCGCAGACGCCGTTCGAGGTCGTCCTGCAGTGCCAGCCGCAACCGGACCAGGTCGGGGTCGTGCTCGAGGCGGTCGTCGACCTCCGCGTAGCCCCGGTAGGAGAGCTCGTAGAGGATCCACAGGCTCAGCGCCGCGTCCTCCGGGCTGTCGGGAGCGCCGTTCGCCGCGTCGGATCGGCCGCTGACGAGCGCTGCGACGAGCGCCTCGCTCAACGGGCCGCGGGGCTTGGGCAACGTCGCCATCGTTCCTCCTCCAAGAGCGGTGTGCATGCGCCCCGGTACCCAGCGGCGCGACCCGCATGGCCCGACCGACGACGTTCGGGCGCCCGCTACGCTCGACGGCGTGAGCATCCTGGACACGCCCATCGCCCTCCTCGACGGCACCGCCTCCACGCTCGGCGAGATCACCGCCGGCCGCGCCGCGCTGCTCGTCAACGTCGCCTCGAAGTGCGGCCTCACCCCGCAGTACGAGACGCTCGAGAAGCTCCACGAGGACCACACCGCGCGCGGCTTCACCGTCGTCGGCTTCCCGTGCAACCAGTTCGGTGGCCAGGAGCCCGGCTCGTCGGAGGAGATCAAGGAGTTCTGCTCCATGACGTACGGCGTGACCTTCCCGCTCACCGAGAAGATCGAGGTCAACGGCGAGGCCCGTCACGCGATCTATGACGAGCTCGTGAAGACCCCCAACGAGGCTGGGGAGGCGGGCGACGTCCGCTGGAATTTCGAGAAGTTCGTGATCGCCCCCGACGGTGCCGTCATCGCGCGCTTCAGCCCGCAGGTCGTGCCCGACGACCCGCAGGTCCTCGCGGTCATCGACGCGCTGCTCTGATTCCCTTCCCGGGCGGGCCGCGGAGGTCTAGCGTGCGGTCATGACTGACCGGCACAGCGGCACGTCGTCGGCGTCCCCGACGCATCTCGACCGCGAGCTCAACGAGCTCCTGCAGGAGCTCCGGGTGATCCAGGGCGGCATCCTGCTGCTGGTCGGCTTCCTGCTCGTGATCGCCTTCAGCCCCCGCTTCGAGAAGGCGACGCCCTTCGAGGAGATCGTCTACTACCTGACCCTCCTGGTCAGCGGTGTGGCCGCGATCGTCGTGGTGGCACCCGTCGTCCACCACCGCCTCGCTTTCCGCCGACGCGACAAGGAGCGCGTCGTGGTCCGCGGCAACCTCCATGTCCTGGCCGCGACCGTGCTGGTCGCGCTGTCGATCCTCGGCATCCTGACGCTCGTCACGCTCTCCCTCTTCAACCCCACGCTCACGATCGTCATCGACGTGCTCTACCTGGCCCTCGTCACGGTGATGTGGGGCGTCCTCCCGATGCACTCGATCCGCCAGGCGGCCAACGGCCGCTGACCCCTCGGCCCCCGAGCCCCCGTCGTACGCCGAAGTGGGGCTTGTGGTCACGCGAAGTGGGGCTTGTGGTCGGCAACACCCTTGGGTAGTCCAAAAGTCTGATGCCCCTGTCGGTGCACGGGCCTACGATCGTTGTTCGTGACTTCTGACCTCACCCAAGACCCGCCCGCCGCGGCGAAGCCCGCGCTGGAGCCGCTGCCCCAGGGCACGTTCCTCGTCGCCGGCGTCGTCGTGCTCGGCGCCATCATGTCGATCCTCGACGTCACCGTCGTCTCGGTCGCCCTCCAGACCTTCCAGCAGACCTTCGACGCCACCTCGGCGGAGGTCGCGTGGACGATGACGGGTTACACGCTCGCCCTCGCGGCGGTCATCCCGATGACAGGCTGGGCCGCTGACCGCTTCGGCACGAAGCGTCTCTTCATGCTCGCCGTGCTGCTCTTCACCGCCGGTTCCGCACTCTGTGCATCGGCCTCGAGCCTCGAGGCGCTCGTCGCGTACCGCGTCCTCCAGGGCCTCGGTGGCGGCATGCTGATGCCGCTCGGCATGACGATCATGACCCACAAGGCCGGCCCGCAGAACGTCGGCCGCGTCATGGCGATCCTCGGTATCCCGATGATGCTCGGCCCGATCGGTGGCCCGATCCTGGGCGGCTGGCTGGTCGACTCCGCGAGCTGGCACTGGATCTTCCTGATCAACGTCCCGATCGGCGTCTTCACCATCGCCTACGCGTTCTTCGCGCTGCCCAAGGACGACGCCGAGCCGTCGGAGACCTTCGACTTCATCGGCATGCTGCTCCTCTCCCCCGGCCTCGCGACACTGCTCTACGGCATCTCGTCGATCCCCGGTGCCAAGGCGGAGGACGGCACGATCTGGACGACCCAGGTGGTCGTCCCGACCATCATCGGCGCGCTCCTCGTTGCGGCGTTCATCCCGTGGGCGCTCGGCAAGGCCAACAAGCACCCGCTCATCGACCTGCGCCTCTTCAAGGACCGCCAGATGACCGTCGCCGTCGTCGCCATGGCGCTCTTCGCGATGGCCTTCTTCGGCGCGGGCCTGCTCTTCCCGCTCTACTTCCAGCAGGTGCGTCTCGAAGACGCGCTCCACTCCGGCCTGCTGCTGATCCCCCAGGGTGTCGGAGCGATCCTCACCATGCCGGTCGCGGGCGTCCTGTCCGACAAGATCGGCCCCGGCAAGATCGTCCTGACCGGCATCGTGCTCGACACGATCGGTCTCGCGTTCTTCATCAACATCGGCCACGACCCGTCGACGCTCCGCATCCTCAGCGGTCTCTTCGTGATGGGTCTCGGCATGGGCATGACGATGATGCCGATGTTCAGCGCGGCCCTCGCCACGCTGCGCCACGAGCAGATCGCCCGCGGGTCGACGCTGCTCAACGTCACCCAGCAGATCGCGGCCTCGATCGGCACGGCGATCTTCGCGGTCATCCTGACCAACGGCTTCATGAGCCGTCCCGACGCGGTCACGTTCATGGATGCCGCGGAGAAGGTGACCAACGCCGGCGGCCCGGAGAAGGCCGACCCGTCGCTCGTGCAGCAGTTCATGGCGGCTATGCCCGACGGTCTGGTCGCCTTCGGCGGCGCGTTCAGCACCGTCTTCCTGGTCGCCACGATCCTGGTCGGCCTCTGCCTGATCCCGGCGCTCTTCCTGCCGCGGCACAAGGTCGCCCCGGTCGACCCGGCGGCGATGATGGGTCACTGACCCACGCTGCAGATCACGCGCCCCGTCGGCTCCGGCCGGCGGGGCGCTGCGCATTTCCCGGTTCGCGAGGCCGCGGGACCACACCTGCGCACATGCGAAGTCGTGCCCGGTCACGGACTCGCAGACGCCGCCCTCGCTTTGCACATGCGCAACGCGAGCTCGGGGAGCGATGCCTCAACTGTCGGTCGCCAGCACAAGTGGTACGACGGACTCCGCACCCGCCGCGCGGATCGCCCGCGCCGCGACGGTCAGGGTCCAACCGGTGCTGGTGCGGTCGTCGACGAGGAGCACGCGGGCGCCCTCGGGGACCTGCCCCTCGAGCGCGGAGCGGCGCAGGACGGCAGCGACACGCTGGGCGGAGTTGGCTGCGCCGCGGCCCGGGTCGACCGAGGGGTCGACGATCGACCAGCGGCCCACGATCGGCACCTGCAGGTAGCGCGACAGCCCCTCGGCGAGGTCGCGGACCAGGCCCGGGCGCCGGGCGGACTCGGTGAAGACGATGGCATCGACGCGTGGCCGCCAGTCCTGCAGGACCGTGACCATGGCCTGGATCAGTGGGAGCGGCACCGCACCATCGGGCGTGGTGTCGCGGAAGAGCTCGCGGAGCGCCTGACCGTGGCCGAGATCGGTGAGGCGCGCGATCGCCCGTCCCTCCTCCGCACCGTCGGCGATCTTGCCCTTCAGCTCGATGCCGAGGTTGGCCAGCGCGGTCGGCCACATCTTGCGCGGGGCGATCGCCACACCGGGTCGGGCCAGCGCCTCGCGGGCCTCGGCGGCCGACGACTCGGAGACCGTCGTCGGCGTCGGCAGGCCGCCACAGTTGTCGCAGCGGCCGCAGCGCTCCGGAGCCGGGTCGTCGAGCTGACCGCGGAGGTAGGCCATCCGGCACCCCTCGTGGGTCAGGTAGTCGAGCATCGCCTGCTGCTCGCGCTGGCGGGCCTCGGCGACCCTCGCGTAGCGCTCCCGGTCGTAGCTCCACTCCTGGCCCGTGGCGACCCAGCCACCGCTCACCCGCTGCACAGCCCCGTCGACGTCGAGCACCTTGAGCATGGTCTCGAGGCGGGTGCGGTTGAGGTCGACGTACGTCTCCAGGGCCGCCGTTGACATCGGCCGACCGGCCTCGGCGAGCACCGAGAGCGTCTGCCGGACGAGCTCCTCACGCGGGAAGGCGAGCGAGGCGAAGTAGGCCCAGATGTCGCGGTCCTCGATGCCCGGGAGGAGGACCACGACCGCGTCGTCGGTGCCGCGCCCGGCACGGCCGACCTGCTGGTAATAGCTGACCGGACTGCTCGGCGCACCCAGGTTGATGACGAAGCCGAGCGTCGCATCGAAGCCCATGCCGAGCGCGCTGGTCGCGATCAGTGCCTTGACCCGACCGGCTGCGAGGTCGGCCTCGAGCGCCTCGCGCTCGCTGGTCTCTGTCTGCCCCGAGTAGGCGGCGACGACGTGGCCGCGGTCGCGCAGGTAGGCCGCGACCTCCTGGGTCGCGGCGACCGTCAGGCAGTAGACGATGCCCGAACCGGGGAGTGAACCGAGATTCTCCGCGAGCCACCCCAGCCGCATGTCAGCGGTGGGCAGCCGCACGACGCCGAGCCGCAGGGACTCGCGGTCCAGCGAACCGCGCAGCACCAGGACGTCGTCGCCGAGCTGCTCCGCGACGTCCTTGGTCACCCGCGCGTTGGCGGTCGCGGTGGTCGCGAGCACCGGGATCCCGGGCCGGAGGTCCTCCAGCATCGTGCGGATCCGCCGGTAGTCGGGCCGGAAGTCGTGGCCCCAGTCGGAGATGCAGTGGGCCTCGTCGACGACGAGGAGGCCGGTGGTCGCAGCGAGGCGTGGGAGGACGTCGTCGCGGAAGCCCGGGTTGTTGAGCCGCTCGGGGCTGACCAGCAGCACGTCGACCTCACCTGCGGCGATGCGCTCCTCGATCGCCGACCACGCCTCGGGATTCGTGGAGTTGATCGTGACCGCGTGGATGCCGGCCCGCTCGGCGGCCTGGATCTGGTTGCGCATCAACGCCAGCAGCGGGCTGACGATCACCGTCGGCCCGGCTCCGCGGGCCCGGAGCAGCGCGGTCGCCACGAAGTAGACGGCGGATTTGCCCCAGCCCGTGCGCTGCACGACGAGCGAACGCCGCCGGTCGACCGCGAGCGCCTCGATCGCCGTCCACTGGTCCTCACGGAGCACCGCGTCGTCGCGGCCCACCAGCGCGCGCAGGCGGCCCTCCGCCTCGACACGGACGGCGGTCCGGTCGAGGGTGGCGGCGGCCAGGTCAGCTGCGGGAGAGCTCATGCGGACTGTCTACCAGCGGGCAGTGACAACCCCCGCGCGTCCTCCACAGCCGACGACCACAGTTCGGTCAGCCGATCACCTTGTCGCAGCCGGACGGCCGGGTCTTGCCGAGCCGCTTCATGCTGGAGATCTCGTCTTCCATCCGGGTGTTGTTGCCGAGGTCGGTGTCGTAGCCCCACGGACGGATGCAGAGCGCGTAACCGCCGTAGTTGGTGTGCTCGAACATCTTCCACCAGTAAGCGCTGTTGTTCTTCACGCTCGAGATCTCGTCGTTCATGCTGTGGATGTTGTAGGTCAGGAACTCGCAGCGCGCGTCCCGCGCAGTCTGGCCGGGGAGCCACTCGAAGCAGTCGTTCTTGAGCGAGCTGTCGTAGTACTCGCGGCTCTCGCAGTAGCGGCCGTAGTTGTCGTTCGCGCAGAACTTGAGGCGCTGGGCCGTGATCGCCTCCGCAGCCCCCGCCCCGGCCACCACCGACGTTCCGGACACCACCGCTACCACCGCGAGCGCGGAACGGACGAGCTTCTTCATGATGGTGCCCCCTCGGTGACGCGGGCGCCCGATGCGCCCTGACGGTGCCTTTTCTAGTCCACCGGTGTGGCCATCGGAATGGGGAGAACTGCCCGCTTCGCAGGCGTCGGCTCAGGCCTGCGGATCCAGGTCGAAGGTGACGAACTCCGTACGCCGCGCGACCTTGTCGTACAACGCCTGCGCCGAGGTGTTCCAGTCCGACGTCAGCCACCGCAGGACGATCCAGCCACGCTCGCGCGCGAGATCCGACGCAGCCGCGATCAACGCGCGCCCGACGCCCCGCCCGCGTGCCGACTCGTCGACGTACAGGTCGTCGAGGAAGCCGCCGACCCCGGCGTGCACGGGTCGGAGGAACTCGCGCAGGTGCGCCATCCCCACCACCTCGCCGTCGACGGTCGCCACCAGGCAGGTCATCTGCCCGGAGCCGATCCAGCCCCACAGCACGTCGAGGTCCGGCACCGGAAGCGAGTAGAACGAGGCGTAGCCGCGGTAGAGCTCTGCCCACGCCTCCCGGTCCCCGGACGCGACCGGCCGGACCTCCACCGTCACCAGATCCGCACGCGCTCCGACGGCTCCAGCCAGAGCCCGTCGCCCGGCTGCGTGCCGAACGCCTCGTGGAACTCGTCGAGGTTGCGCACGATGTTGGCGCGGAACTCCGGCGGGCTGTGCGGGTCGATGGTGAGGTACTGCCGCTCCTGCTCCAGGCGACGCTTGGTCCGCCAGCAGTAGGCCCAGTTGGAGAAGAGGGTCTGCGACTCCTCCGCCGTGGGGGTGCGGCCGAGGAAGATCGCGTACGCCGTGTGGCCGATCGTCAGGCCACCGAGGTCACCGATGTTCTCGCCGACGGTCAGTGACCCGTTGACCTGCTCGCCGGGCAGGTTGCGCGGCTCGAACCCGTCGTATTGCTTCACCAGCGCCTGCGACTTGACCTGGAACGCCTCCTTGTCGGCCGCGGTCCACCAGTCGTTGAGGTTGCCCGCGCCGTCGTACTGCGCGCCCTGGTCGTCGAAGCCGTGGCCGATCTCGTGGCCGATGACCGCTCCGATGCCGCCGTAGTTCTCCGCCGGATCGGCGTCAGGGCTGAAGAACGGCTTCTGCAGGATGCCCGCGGGGAAGCAGATCTCGTTGGTGCCGGGGTTGTAGTAGGCGTTGACCGTCTGCGGCAGCATGAACCACTCGTCGCGGTCGACCGGCGAGCCGATCTTCGCCAGCTGCCGGTCGCTCTCGAACGCCGCCGCGGCCTGCACGTTGGCGACCAGGTCGTCGCCGACGACGAGCGCCGAGTAGTCGCGGAACTTCTCCGGGTAGCCGATCTTGGGCCGGAAGGTCGCGAGCTTCTCGTAGGCACGCTCCTTGGTCTCCGGCGTCATCCAGTCGAGCTTCTCGATGCTGGAGCGGTAGGCGGCCAGGAGGTTGGCGACCAGGTCGTCCATCAGCTGCTTGGCGATCGGCGGGAAGTGCCGGGCGACGTACTCCTCGCCGACGGCCTCGCCGAGCGCACCCTCGACGAGGGAGACGCCGCGCTTCCAGCGGGCCCGCAGCTCCGGCGTACCGGAGAGGGTGCGGCCGTAGAAGTCGAAGTTGGCCTCGACGAAGGCACTCGGCAGGTACGGCGCCGTGCTGCGGAGGACGCGCGAGGTGAGCCACTCGCGCCACTGCTCGATCGGCACCTCAGCGAGGACGGTGGAGAGGTGCGACAGGTAACTGGGCTGGCGGACGACGACCTCGTCGAGCGTCTGCGGCTTCGCGCCGAGGTTGGTGAGGTAGGCCGCCCAGTCGAAGCCCGGTGCCAGCTCCAGGAGCTCCGACCGCGTCTTGAGGTTGTAGGTCTTCTGGACGTCGCGGGTCTCCGCGCGCTCCCAGTGGCCCTTGGCCAGCAGCGTGTCGATCGCCATGATCCGCTGCGCCGCGCCGGCTGCGTCGGGGGTGTCCGCGAGGGACAGGATCCGCTCGAGATAGGCGACGTACGCCGCGCGGATCTCCGCGAACTTCTCGTCGCGGTAGTAACTCTCGTCGGGCAGGCCCAGGCCGCCCTGCGTGAGGTGGAAGAGGTAGCGGTCGGAGTTCTTGGAGTCGGTGTCGATGTAGGAGCCGAAGAGACCGGCGCCGCCGACGCGCTCGAGCTCGCCGAGCAGCGCCGCGATGTCGCGGGTGTCCTTGATCGAGGCGACCGCGGCGAGCAGCGGGCGGATCGGCTCGATGCCGCGGCGCTCGACGGTCTCCTCGTCCATGAACGAGGCGTAGAGCGTCGCGATCTTTCGCCGAGGTGTGGCTTGTGGCTCGCCGAGGTGGGACTTGTGGTCACTCGAGGTGGGAGTCGTGGTCAGCTCGCCGGCGAACTCCTCGATGATCGCCCGGACCTGCTCCTCTGCTTGGTCGGCCAGCGTCACGAAGGGGCCCCAGCTGCTGCGGTCGCTCGGGATCTCCTCGGTCGCCAACCAGGTGCCGTTGACGTGGCCGAAGAGGTCGTCCTGCGGCCGGACGGAGTGGTCGAAGCCGGGACGTGCGTCGTCGAGAATGCTCACGCAGCGACCCTAGCCCGCACTCCGAAGTGGGACTCGTGGCTCGCCGAAGTGGGACTTGTGGTCACCCGAAGTGGGGCTCGTGGTCACCACCGCGGAGCCCGCGCGGAGCGGCGGCGCTTCACCGCGAGCGCCGAGCGCAACTCGGAGAGCCACGCATCCAGTGCGGCACCGGCGAGGTCGTCCTTGCGCACGACGATGACGGTCCACCCCATGGATCGGAGACATTCACGGCGTCGTCGATCACGCGCCTTCGCCTCGTCGTCGTCGTGAAATTCCTCTCCGTCGTACTCGACACAGACCTTCACGAATCTCCACACGAAGTCCAGGCGCGCGGGCCCCCAGCCATCGATCCACATCTCCCACTGTGGCCGCGGACGGGGCAGCCCCGCATCGAGGATGTGCAGCAGCGTCCAGCACTCCGCCATCGACTCGCACAAAGGCTCGATCAGCGGCGCGAGTTCGCGCAACTGCCGCACCCCCCGACGCCCTGCGAACCCGGCAACCACCCGCAGGAGGTCCACCACCTCGAAACCAGCACCACGCGCCAACATCGACATCGCTGCGAACGCCCCGAGCCGCCCCCGAAGCGTGCCGAGGTCCGCGGCAGTTCGAACCGGTGTAGTCACCCGGACGCCGTGCAGCTCCATGACGTCGTCCGACGCGAGGGCACGCTTGCCGCCGTCGACACCTGCGCGGACCGAGCGGTCAGCGCCACCGATCGAGACGACCTCGAGGTCAGGCGGAATGTCGAGGCTGACCGGATCGAACGCATCGACCCCATGCAGCCAAGCCGCGCTGCGATCGCACACGACCGCATGCTCCGGCAGCACCAGCCGCGCCGCGGCCGCACGGATCTGCTGGCAGTCCTCCACGTGAGCGGCGACGTAGACGCCCCGGAGAAGACGCCGGATCTCGCCACGGCGACGTGCCGAACGAACCTCGGCACGCGTCGCGCCCGCGCCGCCGGTCGCGGTCACGAGGAAGGGAGTCTCAGGCCAATCCACCCCTCAGGTGTACGCCGAGCAGGCCGGCCCGCGCTCGGCCTCGGCGTACACCTGTGGACAACGACCACAAGCCCCACCTCGCGTGACCACAAGCCACACCTCGGCACGCCACAAGCCCCACTTCGCGGAGGAGGAGGCGGAGGACGAAAGCCTGGTCAGACGACCTTCATGATCCGGACGAGCTCGAAGTGCATGGGGTCGGTCCACTTCCAGTCGCCGCCCCAGGCGAAGCCCCACTTCTTGAAGACGTCGACCACGACCGGCGGGATCTGCCCCGAGGTGCCGCGACCATTCTGCGCTGCGTCGAAGTCGATCGCCATGCCGAAGGCGTGGTTGGAGAGGCTCGTCGTGTTGGCGATGAAGCGCGCGTTGTAGCAACCAGCGGTCGTGCGGATGTACGTGTCGAGGCCGCGCTGGACCAGCTCGTTCATCGCGGCACGGAGCTGCAGCAGCATCACCTTGTGGCAGGTGACCCGACCCACGATCGGCATCACTTCGGTGCGCAGGTTGGCCGCCACCCAGCCGGAGTCCGGCGTGACTGTCGTGCCGTTGACCCGGTAGCGGTAGACGCCGATCGCCTGGGAGACCGAGCCCGAGCCGGCGACGGCGGTGTAGGTGGCGTCCGGGTCGAGCCCGAGCACCGACGCGACATCGAGCATCTGGACAGACGCATCCGTGCCCTTCACGATCTTCTCGATCTGACCACGGATCGCCTGGGGTGCGTAGTCCCCGGCCGAGATCAGCAGCGCGTTGTCGTGGACGTCGAAGAGGTCGTCACCCCAGCTCTCGTTGACCACCATCTGCACGTTGGCGGGCTGGGGCGCGAACGCGCCGACGTGCACCACCTCGGCCTCGTCGTCGGAGCCGATCTCCACGAAGTTGGGCTCGAGCTCGATCTGCTCGGTGACCTGCTTCTTGCTGACCACCATCTCGCCGGCGGCCAGCCGCGACCAGATCTCGGCCTGCGTGCCGGCCGGCGAGAAGCGTCGGAACGTCGCGGGGTCTACCGCCGCGACCTGGTAGGTCTGGCCCTGGATCGAGGGCGAGGCGAGGGAGAAGAGCTCGGTCGCGTGGACCGCCTGCTTGCCCTTGACCCTGATCGCCTCGATCTTCTTCACCATCGAGGAAGACAACGGCTTGGCTGCGTAGATCAGGACGTCGGTCTGAGCGAGTCCGCCGGTCAGCTTCGGCGGCTGGGGCATCGCGTGGTCCTCGCTGACCACCGGCACGGAGACCTCGGGCTTCGGCGTCGACGTCGGCTCCGGCGTCTTCTCGCCTGCCTTGCTCGAAGGCGTGCCGCAGGCCGCGATCGTCACGGCACCCACCAGGGCGGCCACCACCGCAGCGCGGCCGCGATCCCGACGTGCCATCAACGAACTCCCCACTCGGTCCGGTTGCCCGGACGACTCTCCCGTGGTCGAGACTATCCCGCGGCCGGCGGCTCGTGATCCAGAACGCGACGCGCCATCCAGACCAGCGTGTCGGCAACCTCCGCCGGGGGCACGCTCGACTGCATGACGTGGCTGAGCACGACCCGGATGATGGTCTCGATGATGCCGTGCAGGCGCTCCGGCTCGATGCCCATCTCGTACGCCGCGAGGTGCTCGCCGACGACCACCGTCGCGGTCTCGAGCAGCGTCTCGGAGTGCGAGGTGAGCAGCGGCAGCAGCTCGGTGTCAGCACCGTGGGTGGCAGAGACGATCGCCTTGAGCAGCTCGTTGCCCTCGGCGAACTCGAGGACGCCGGTGACCGCGGCGCCCAGGGCGGCGTACAGGTCGCGGGGGTGGGCCATGAAGGCCCGGTCGACGGACTCGAGGAAGCGCGCGAGCTCGCGGAGGATCATCGCCTCCGCGAGCGCGGGCTTGGTGCCGATCTCGTTGTAGACCGTCTGGCGGCTGACGCCCACGGCCTCCGCGAGCCGCGCCATCGTGACGCTCGACCAGCCGTCGGTCGTCGTCAGCGCGGTCGCAGCGTCGACGAGGCGGTCACGCAGGGTGACCACCTCGCCGAGCGCCGACGCCCCGAGATCGATGCTCACGTCAGCCTTCGAGCGAGAGCGCGAGCACCGGGCAGGAGTTGACCGCGGCGAGGACCATCTTGCGGTCCTCCTCCGGCGGGTTCTCGTCGTGGATGATCACCTGGTCGTCGTCATCCACCTCGAAGTAGTCGTGCGCCATCGACTCGCACATGCCGAGCCCCTCGCACTTGTCCCGGTCGACGACGATCCTCATCAGCTCACAACCTTCAGGGTCTCGGGGTCGACGGGCACGAAGTCGATCTTTTCACGCACGCCGCAGTCGGGGCAGAACCAGTCCGCCGGGATGTCAGCCCACGCGGTGCCCGCGGCGAAGCCCTGGTGCTCGTCACCGGCCTCGACCACATAGGTGTATTCACAGCCGGGGCACTTCGCGGCGAGGACCTCACCGGACTGGTCCTGCGCGAAGGCGTCCTCGTGCTGCACGTGCTCGGCCGGCGGCGGGAACTTGGCGAAGTACGTCGCTTCCTTGCCCGGCTTGATGTTGGCCAGCGTGATGTCACCGTCGAGGTGCTCGAGGACCCGCTTGTCCATGACCTTGCGCCACAGCGGCGGGATCAGCGCGAGGTTGATCATGCCGGCGTAGCCGGTCGGCAGGGCCGGGGACTCCTTGAAGTCACGCAAGGCCTGGTAGCGACGGGTCGGGTTCGCGTGGTGGTCCGAGTGGCGCTGGAGGTGGTAGAGGAAGATGTTGGTGACGATGTTGTTGCTGTTCCAGCTGTGCTCGGGCAGCACGCGCTCGTAGCGCTGCTTGCCCTCCGGGCCGACCTTCTGGCGCTTGAGGCCGTAGTGCTCGAGGTAGTTGACGACCTCGAGGAGGCAGAAGCCGAACACGACCGTGATCGGGATGAACGGCGCGACCTTCCAGCCGTAGACCGCGATCACCACGGCGTACAGGACGACCGACATGGCCCAGGCGTTGAGGACGTCGTTGTCGAGGTGGAAGGGGTGCGTGCCCTTGCGCTTGTAGCGCTTGGCCTCGACCTCCCACGAGCTCTTCAGCGAGCCCCAGACGGTGCGCGGCAGGAACTGGTAGAGGTTCTCGCCCATGCGGGACGAGGCGGGGTCCTCCGGCGTCGCGACGCGGACGTGGTGGCCGCGGTTGTGCTCGATGTAGAAGTGGCCGTAGAACGTCGGAGCGAGCGTGATCTTCGCGAGCCAGCGCTCGACCGACTCCTTCTTGTGGCCCAGCTCGTGGGCGGTGTTGATGCCGATGCCCACGACGCCGGCGACGGAGAGCGCCCACAGGCACTGCTCCCACAGGCTGATCGGGATCTCGGGAGCCATCAGGTTGGCACTGAGGTGCTCACGTCCCCAGTCACCGGCTCCGACGCCGCTGAGGATCGCCTCGACCGGGTTGATGCCCGCGATCAGGGCGTAGCCGAGGAAGAGCGTCACGAACATCAGCGGCACGAAGGCCATGACGACGTAGCGGTAGTACTTGTCGTTCTCGAGCGCCTCGATGATCTCGTCCGGCGGGTTGCTGTTGTCCCGGCCGAAGAACAGGTCGAGCAGCGGGATGAAGAGGTTGATCAGGAACGGGCCGACCAGGGCGAAGCCCCACCAGCCACCGGTCGCGATGTACGCGACGCCGAAGCCGAGACCCAGCCCGGGAACCATCAGGCCCCACAGCCACAGGTACCGCTTCTTGTCCTTCCAGATCTCCGTCGTCCCCTCAGGGACGGTGCCGGCGACAGCCGCCATCTCGAGCCTCCTCGTGTCTCTCTTTACAAAGGGACGCCCCTTGTAAAGGCTTGACACCAAGTTCGCATTTGTAAACGGCCGGTGTCAATGACATGGCGTCGCGGTAACCGTGTGATCGCCGCCACGTGCCGGAAAGTCCGGCGACACCGTTCTGCCCTCCTGCCACGCTGGTCCCATGCCGACGACGCTCCCCTTCGCCGACCACCTCGACGGACTCCGCGAGGCGCTGATCGCCTTCACGCGGTACGCCGACCGGGCCGGCCTGCGCGCCGGCGTACCGACGTGTCCGGAGTGGGACGTCCGCGCCCTGATCGCGCACCAGGGGATGGTCCACCGGTGGGCGGCCGGCCTGCTGACCGGTCAGGCGACCGAACCCGACGATCTCGAGCGCCAGGGACGCTCCAGCCTGGACCCGGTCGAGTGGCTCCGCGATGGCGCCGTTAACCTGGCCGGCGCCCTCACCCGCGCCCCGGAGACCGTGGCGGCGCCCGTCTTCCTCAAGGACGCGCCTGCCCCACGCGCGTTCTGGGCCCGCCGCCAGTGCCACGAGACGACGATCCACGCGGTCGACGCGATGGCCGCGGCGTTCGGCTCCGCGCCCGACCCCGGCGCCACCTGGATCGGCACCGACCTGGCCCTCGACGGGATCGACGAGCTGCTCTGCGGCTTCCTCCCACGCTCGAAGTCGACCCTCCGCTCACCCGTCCCCGTGACGTTCGCCGTCCGCCCCAGCGAGGGCGATCGGGCCTGGCTGGTCCGGGTCACGGAGGAGCCGGCGGTGACCGCCGTCCACGCGCGCGACGACGCATCACTCGACACCGCCGACGTGCAGGTCACCGGCTCCGCCGTCGACCTCTACCTCAGGCTCTGGAACCGCGCGCCCGTCGCCGCGGACGACGGCCTCGAGCTCTGGCGTGAGCAGTCCCGCGTCGTCTGGTGAGCTCCGACGGGCCCGTCAGAGGTCGAGCCGGCGCCCGCGCACCTCGGCGGGCTGCTGGTAGCCGACCGGGTTGCGGTACTCCCCCAGCACGACCCGCACCTCGCGGCCCTCGCCGACGTGCACCACGAGCTCGCCCTCGCCGATCTTCACGACGTCGCCGCGGACCACGTGCTCGATGCCGTCCTGCTCGACCGCGAAGCCGGGCCGGGCGCGCGTCACGTCGGCGGTGGCGAGAAGCACGAGCGGCTTGTCGCGGGACGGCCGGAACTTCAGCGCGAGCGCCAGCATCGCCAGCAGCGCGAGGTCGCCGATGAGGGTGAGCCAGAGGACGAACCGGTTGGCGACCTGCCCCTCGACGCGGTTCACGCCCGGCTTGCCGTCGAGGTAGGTCGCCTCGATCGACTCTTCGACCTGCGCCCGCTCGAAGGCCTCCCGGGTGACGCGCGCGATGTAGACCCCACGGCGCGGGTCGGCGTCCTCGGGCAGGTAGTAGCGCACGAAGAACCGGTCAGGCTTCGCCTTCGGCACCGCCGACGTGCTCGTCACGGTCGCCTCGGTCGTCACGCCGGCGCGGTCCAGGCGCCACGCGCTCCACCCGCTCCACAGGGCGGGCAGGGTGATGAGCAGCAGGAGCGCGAGGACCATGAGGATCGCGCCGCGGCGGCTGGCGGCCAGGCGGGACATGGCGGTCATCCAAGCACGGCGGTTCCACGCACGGCGACCACCGCTCCCTCACGCGAAGGGCGTGCCCCAGCTGCCGGCGTACGCGATCTCCTCGAGCGGCTTCCGTTCGGACCGCTTCTTCTCGTGGACCTCGCTCGTGGCGGGGTCGCCCACGCGGCCGATCGCGACACCGGTGGCGACGCGCCAGTGGTCCGGGACGCCGAACGCCGCGGCCACGCCCTCGTGGTCGAAGCCCGCGAACTGGTGCACGTGCAGCCCCATCGAGGCCGCCTGCACGGTGAGGTGCGCGGCGGTCTGGCCGGCGTCGTACTCCGCGAGGTCGAGGTACGGCGTCTCCTGGTCCTCGGGCGCCGCGCCGGTCTGGAAGCAGACCACGACGACCGCGCTCACGTTGGCGACCCAGCCCGCGTTGCCCTTCGAGAGCTGCTCCTGGATCGTGGTGAACGTCGCGTCGCCGCGGCGCCCGACGAGGAACGCCCACCGCTGGGTGTTGCCGGCACTCGGCGACCAGCGGGCTGCCTGGAGGAGCAGGCGGAGCTCGTCGTCGGCGAGCTCGTGCGTGGGGTCGAAGACCCGCGGGCTCCAGCGGTCACGGAGGTACGGCGTGAGCTCGTCGTGTGGCATGCGGTGAGTCTAGGACCGCCCCGCGCGTCGCCGGAGCGGGCTGGAGGGTGCCCTCGACAGGGCACCCGAGATCGGTAACCTCAGGTGTCCACGTCCTTCGACTCATCTCGGGAGTCATCGTGTTCCACCTCTCCGCACGGCCTCGTCCGGCCGGTCGCCAACGCCCCGCGCGCCGCCCCGCACGCCGCTCGGTCACCGCACTCGCCCTGGCCGCGCTCGCCGGCTCCACGCTGGTCGCGACCGCACCCGCCCAGTCACTCACGTCGTTCCACGGCGGCTGGGGCATCGTCCGCCAGACCAGCGCCACGACAGCGGTCGCCTGCACCGACGGCTTCCACGGCCGCGACACCGACGGCCGTGCCGTGCTGATCACCGCCGGCCACTGCGGCGCGAAGGGCACCGTCTGGCTCACCGAGAAGGAGTGGCGCAAGATCGGCGTCACCAGCCGACGGGTCTTCCGCAAGGACGCCACCGGCGACGACTGGTCGATCGTCCGCAGCAGCGGCACCCGCGCCCTGGGCCCGACCGTCGTCGACCGGAGCACGGTGAAGTACGTCGCCCGGCTGGGCAAGCCGATGGTCGGCACCTGGGTCTGCACCACAGGCCGCGTCAGCGGCACCCGCTGCGGGCACGTGAAGCGCGTGCGGGCCAACGGCATCATCGTCACGGACATCCTGTCGCAGCACGGCGACTCGGGCTCGCCGCTCTTCCGGCGGATCCCGGGCACCAACCGGGTCGCTGCCCTCGGCATCCTGAGCTACGGCGACGAGGCGACCTACTCCGCCTACCAGCGGCTCTCGGAGGTGCTCAACCGCACCGGTGTGCGCCTGAAGCACGTCTGACTGCGCCGCGGCGTACGCGGGAACGACGAAGGGCCCCGGTCGATGACCGGGGCCCTTCTGCATTCGCGTGCGCGAGGGGGGATTTGAACCCCCACGCCCTTTCGGACACTGGCACCTGAAGCCAGCGCGTCTGCCGTTCCGCCACTCGCGCGTGAAGCAGGCAGAACGTTATCCCAGCCGCCACTCTTCTCCCAAACCGGGGCCAGGCCCGGAGGACGCTTCGGCTCGCCGTCCACTGGGTGAGTCCCCGGCCATCGATGGCGCTGGCCGATACGATCGCGACAGCCCACCTGGGCAATCCACTGGCAGTGCGGAGACGAGGAGGTGCCGATGAGCGGCCTGCAGCGCTTCGAGGACCGCCTCGAGCAGATGGTGGCGGGCGCCTTCGCGCGCGTCTTCCGCAGCGCGGTCCAGCCCGTCGAGATCTCCGCTGCCCTGCAGCGTGAGGTCGACAACAACGCGCAGGTGCTCAGCCGCGACCGCCGCCTCGTGCCCAACTCGTTCCACGTCGAGCTCAGCCACACCGACCTCGAGCGCCTCGCGCCGTACGACTCGACGCTGGCCAGCGAGCTCACCGAGAGCCTCCGCGAGCACGCCGAGCACCAGAGCTACGTCTTCCCCGGGCCGGTCCACATCGACTTCGACGAGGCCGCCGACCTCAGCACGGGCCGCTTCCGCGTGCGCAGCGCCGCCCAGGCGAAGGTGACCACCCACGCCTCCGACACGCAGGTCGCCCGGGCGCGCTGGTTCGTCGAGGTCAACGGCGCGCGCAACCCGATCAACGCACCGGGTCTCGTCGTCGGCCGTGGCACCGAGACCGACCTGCAGATCAACGACCCCGGCATCAGCCGTCAGCACGCCCGCTTCCGCCTCGAGGGCGAGCGCCTGACCGTCCAGGACCTCGGCTCCACCAACGGCGTCCTGATCGACGGCAACCCGGCCCAGAGCGCCACGTTGTACGACGGCTCCGTCGTGCGGCTGGGCAACACCACCATGACCGTGCACAGGGTGACCGACAGTCAGGATGCCAATGTCTGAGCTGACCCTCTTCCTGATCCGCATCGCCTACCTCGCGGTGCTCTGGATCTTCGTGCTCTCCGCGATCTCCGTGATCCGCACCGACATGTTCGGGGCACGCCTGTCCGCGGGCCAGCAGGCACCGAAGGCCGCGAAGACCAAGGCGAAGGCGCCCGCGAAGGCAGCGCCCAAGCGCCGCGGCGCGCCGACCCACGTCGCGGTCGTCGAGGGCGGCAACCAGGGCGAGCGGGCAGACCTCGACCAGGCGCCGATCCTGATCGGGCGCGGGCCCGACGCCGCGATCCGGCTCGACGACGACTACGTCTCCACCCGCCACGCGCGCATCGCCTCCTCCGGCGACCAGTGGTTCGTCGAGGACCTCGGCTCCACCAACGGCACCTACGTCGGCGCCTCGCGGATCAGCCAGCCCACCGCGATCGCGATCGGCACCAAGGTCCGGATCGGCAAGACCATCCTCGAGCTGAGGAAGTGACGGCGGTGCCCGAGACCCCAGACGTCCCGGCCGACCAGCAGGTCCCGACCGCGGCGGAGGACGCCGAGCAGGAGGACACCGCTGACGACGTGCCGGTCGTCCCCGTCGAGGAGGCGCCGCTACGGCTCCGGTTCGCCGCCCTCTCCGATGTCGGCCGGGTCCGACGCGACAACCAGGACTCCGGCTATGCAGGACCGTGGCTCCTCGCGGTCTGCGACGGCGTCGGCGGCGCTGCGCGCGGCGACATCGCCTCGAGCACAGCGGTCCAGCAGCTGCGTCGGCTCGACGAGGAGCCGGGCGGCGACCCGGTGGCCCTCGTGGCGGGTGCGCTGCACCGTGCCCACGACCGCATCGGCGAGCTGGTCGACCACGACCCCGCTCTCAACGGCACCAGCACGACCGCGACGCTGGCCCTCTTCGACGGCCACAAGATCGCCATCGGCCACGTCGGCGACACCCGCGCCTACCTGCTGCGCGACGGTGACCTGACCCGGCTGACCAAGGACCACACGTTCGTCCAGTCGCTCATCGACGAGGGCCGGATCTCGGAGGACGAGGCGCGCGTGCACCCGCACCGCAACCTGATCCTTCAGGCGCTCGACGGCGTCCACGAGACCGAGCCCGACCTCTTCACCGAGCCGCTGCGCGCCGGCGACCGCCTCCTGCTCTGCAGCGACGGTGCGTGCGGAGTCCTCGACGACCACCGGATCGCCGACATCCTCGGCACCGCCACCCCCGACTTCGCCGTCGTCGAGCTGGTCCGCGCCAGCCTCGAGGCGGGCAGCAGCGACAACGTGACCTGCGTCGTGGCCGACGTCGTCCCCGAGGGCGACCGCGAGCCCGTCGACACCACGCCCCTCCTGGTCGGAGCCGCCTCCGACCTGCCCCGCCGGCGTACGGGCCTGGCGAGCAGCAGCAGCCTCTTCCGCGGCCACCGCTCCGGCGACACCGGTGAGCTCGAGCCGGTGCCCGCCACCGACCCGCTCCCGGCCGGCGCGATCGCCTCCGATCCGATCGACCACGCCGAGGAGCTGCGCTACGCGCCCCGGCCGCCGCGACGCTTCGTGTGGCTCAAGCGGCTCAGCGCTGCCGCCGTCGTCCTCGGCCTCCTGTGGATGGTGCTGGCCGGCGCCTACGTCTGGATCCAGAAGCAGTACTACGTCGGCGTCCATGACGGCGCGGTGACGGTCTTCCGCGGCATCGACACACAGCTCCTCGGGTTCGACCTCGGCACGCCGTACGAGCAGTCGGACCTCGCGGTCGCCACGCTGAGCGACTACGTCCGCGGCACGGTGGAGAACGGCATCGAGGCAAGCTCGCTCGCCGACGCCCGCACCACGATCGAGAACCTCGCTGCCGAGCAGGGAGGCGAGTGATGCGGACTGCCAACAGCCAACCCGGCTTCCTCGGCTTCGTCCACCGCCGCCGCCGCGGTGCGGAGCTCTTCCTGCTGATCCTCGCGCTCGCGGTGGGGATCGGCGGGTATGCCGCGGTCGGCATCGGCGTCGACGGCAGCGTCCCGACCAACATCGTCGGCTACGGCGGCTGGCTCGTCGTCCTGATCGTCGCCTGCCACGTCGCCGTCCGCATCACCGCGCCGTACGCCGATCCCGTGCTGCTGCCGGTCGTCGCCGCGCTCAACGGCCTCGGGCTCGCCGTGATCCGGCGCCTCGACCTGGCCGAGATCGAGTCGGTCAAGGGCACCGAGCGGGTCCCCCACGTCTTCGCCAACGACCAGCTGGTCTGGATGACGATCGGCGTCGCCCTCTTCATCGGCACGCTGGTCGTGCTGCGCGACCACCGGGTCCTGCAGCGCTACACCTACACGACCGGCCTCGCCGCCATCGTGCTGCTGATCCTCCCGATGCTCCCGATCATCGGCAACGAGGTCAACGGAGCCCGGATCTGGATCGACCTCGGTCCGGTCGGGATGCAGCCCGGCGAGATCGCCAAGGTGCTCCTCGTCATCGCCCTCGCCGGCTACCTGGTCGTGCACCGTGACGCCCTCGCCCTCGCCGGCCGCCGCTTCCTCTTCATCGACCTGCCGCGCGGCCGCGACCTGGGCCCGATCCTCGGCATGTGGCTGATCGGCATGGGCATCCTGGTCTTCCAGCGTGACCTGGGCTCCTCGCTCCTCTTCTTCGGCCTCTTCCTGACGATGCTCTACGTCGCCACCGAGCGCGGGGGCTGGCTCTTCGTCGGCGGGGTCCTCTTCGTCGTCGGCGCCATCGGCGCCTACCTCGTCACCCCGCACGTCCAGGGCCGCGTCGACTCCTGGCTCGACCCCTTCGGCGCCTGGGACACCGGGTCCCAGCAGGTCGGACTCTCCATGTTCGGCATGGCGTGGGGCGGCCTTCTCGGCCAGGGCTTCGGCAACGGCCGACCCGAGCTGATCCCCTACGCCGAGTCCGACTTCATCGTCGGCGCGATCGGCGAGGAGCTCGGCCTGACCGGCGTCATGGCGGTCGTCCTCATGTACGGCCTCATCGTCGAGCGCGGCCTCCGCGCCGCCCTCGTCTGCCGCGACGGCTTCGGCAAGCTCGTCGCCTGCGGTCTCGCGGTGATCTTCGCGATCCAGGTCTTCGTCGTCATCGGCGGCGTGACCGACCTGATCCCGCTCACCGGCCTGACCACCCCGTTCCTGTCGTACGGCGGCTCGAGCCTCGTGGCCAACTGGGTGATCATCGCCCTGGTGCTGCGCATCTCCGACCAGGCCCGTCGCCCGATCCCGGACCTCTCCTTCGAGGAGCCGTCCGAGGTCGAGACCACCCAGATCGTCAAGGCGGTTCGACCTTGAATCACCCCACCATCCGCCTCGCTGCGCTCCCCGGAAGTCGGGGGCCCCGATGAACAAGCCCATCCGCACCCTGTCGCTCTTCTGCGGGCTGCTCTTCCTCGTCCTGCTCGGCAACGCGACGTACCTGCAGTACTTCAAGGCCGACTCGCTCTCGGAGAGCTCGCTCAACCGGCGCGTCATCGAGGCCTCGTTCGCGCGCGAGCGCGGCGCGATCCTCGTCGACGGTGAGCCGGTCGCACGCTCGGTGAAGTCCGACGACCGCTACAAGTGGCAGCGCCGTTACCCGCAGGGCCCGCTCTACGCCCACGAGACCGGCTGGTTCTCGTTCTTCTCGCAGTCGGGCATCGAGCGCTCGAAGAACTCCATCCTCTCGGGCGACGACGAGCAGCTCTTCATCCCCCGCCTGGCCGACCTCCTCAGCAGCGGCGAGCCCAAGGGCGGCAGCGTCGAGCTCACCCTCGATGCGGCAGCCCAGCGCGCGGCGTACGACGGGCTGCAGGCGCTCGGCGACGGCATCCAGGGCTCGGTCGTGGCGATCGAGCCGGCGACCGGCCGGATCCTGGCGATGGTCTCGCTGCCGTCCTACGACCCCAACCGGCTCGCCTCGCACGACCTGTCGAAGGTGTCCGCCGCCGACCGGCAGCTCGAGGACCGCAAGGACCAGCCCAAGCTCAACCGCGCGATCCGCACGACCCTGCCCCCGGGCTCGACGTTCAAGCTGGTCACGGCGGCGGCCGCGATCGAGAACGGCCTCTACGACGCCGAGTCGATGGTGCCCGCGGGCGCCGGCTACCAGCTGCCGCAGAGCTCGTCGGTCGTCCACAACTCCACGGGCCGCGCCTGCAACCCCGAGCGGATCACGCTGAAGTACGCCCTCGAGTGGTCGTGCAACACCACCTTCGCCAAGATCGCCGTCGAGCTCGGCAACGAGAAGATGAAGAAGATGGCCGAGGCCTTCGGCTTCAACGACACTGCGCTCACCGACCTCGGCGGCCAGGTCGAGAGCGTCTACCCCACCCTCGACCAGCCCCAGACCGGCCTCTCCGGCTTCGGCCAGTCCGACGTACGCGCGACGCCGCTCCAGATGGCGATGGTCGCCGCCGGCATCGCCAACAGCGGCGTGCTGATGACGCCCCACCTCGTCGACGAGCTCCGGTCCCCGAACTTCGACTCCCTCGACAAGACCGACCCGACGACCTACCGGCGCGCGATCAGCGCGGCGACGGCGCGGCAGCTGACCGACATGATGGTCGGCGTCGTCGAGCAGGGCACCGCCGGAAGCGCCGCGATCCCTGGCATCCGGGTCGCCGCCAAGACCGGCACCGCGCAGACCGGGCGCGACGACATCTCCAACTACGCCTGGTTCACCTCCTTCGCCCCGGCCGACGACCCCCAGGTCGCGGTCGCGGTGATGATCCAGAACAGCCAGCGCTCCAACGACGAGATCTCCGGCGGCGGCCTCGCCGGCCCGATCGCCAAGGCGGTCATGGAGGCGGTGATCGGCCAGTGACGAGGTACGCCGACGACCTGGAGCGTTACGAGCTGCTCGAGCGCATCGCCACCGGAGGCATGGGTGAGGTGTGGCGTGCGACCGACACGGTGCTGCACCGGCCGGTCGCCGTGAAGCTGCTGAAGGCCGAGCTCTCCGACGACCCCGAGTTCCGCTCGCGGTTCGAGACCGAGGCCCGACACGCCGCCTCCCTGCACCATCCCGGCATCGCCGCGGTCTTCGACTTCGGCAGCAGCTCCGCGCAGGGCAACCCGCCGTACCTCGTGATGGAGCTGGTCGAGGGCCAGCCGCTCTCTGCCCTGCTCCGCAAGGGCAAGGGGATGCCGGCCGAGCCCGCGACCGCGCTCGCGGTGCAGGTCGCGGATGCACTCGCCGCCGCGCATGCCGCGAAGATCGTCCACCGCGACATCAAGCCCGCCAACCTCCTGGTCACCCCCGATCGCCGGGTCAAGGTCACCGACTTCGGCATCGCGCGCGCCGGTGACGCGGTGGCCCTCACCCGCACCGGCCAGGTGATGGGCACCCCGCAGTACCTCTCCCCCGAGCAGGCCGAGGGCGGCACCGCGACCGCCGCCAGCGATGTCTACTCGCTCGGTGTCGTGCTCTTCGAGTGCCTGGCCGGCGAGCGGCCCTTCGACGCCGACTCGCCCGTCGCCACCGCTCTCGCCCACATCCGGCAGCCCATCCCTGACCTGCCGCCGAGCGTCCCCGCCGCCCTCGCCGCGGTGGTCCGCCGCTGCCTCGCGAAGGACCCCAAGGAGCGCTACCGCGACGGTGCGGCGCTCGCAGCCGCGCTCCGCAACCCCGCAGCGGCAGCGCCCGCCACGGTTCCGGTCGCGTCCGCCCTCGGCGTACCCGTGGCACCGCCGGGGCCCGAGACAGCGGTGCTGCCCGCGACCAGCGTCCAGCGCGCGGCCGTCCCCGGCACGCCGGACGAGCGTGCCGACACCAGGTCTGGCGGCGGCCTCGCGTGGCTGCTCGCGATCCTCCTCGGGGCACTCCTCGTCCTCGCCGCCTGGCTGCTGTGGCGGGCAGCCGACGACGGAACCGAGCCGACGCCGAGCGTCACCCCGACGGTCACCTCCGCCACCCCCTCGCCGAGCGAGACAACGGTGAGCCTGCCGTCGTCCGTCTGTGAGGGCGACGTCGACGACGTGGTCGACTCGATCAACCGGCGCGACCTGGTCGCCGCGCGCGAGCCCGTCGACAACCCCGGCGAGGAGACCGAGGGCCAGGTCCTCGACTGCTCCCCGACCGGTCCGCTCGAGACCGGCACCACCGTCACCGTGCGCTACTGGGGCCCGGCTCCGACGCCGAGCGCGACGCCCAGCGACACTCCCAGCGCCACCCCGAGCGACACCGCGTCGACCGTGCCGTCGCAGACGCCGTCGCCGACTGCCAGCACCAGCACGGCCCTTCTCCCGGAGGCACAGTAGAGATGACCAACCAGGCAGGAGTCGTCGGCGGGCGCTACGAGCTCGGCGAGCTGCTCGGACGCGGCGGCATGGCGGAGGTCCGCAAGGGCACCGACACGCGCCTCGGCCGGGTCGTCGCGGTGAAGCGCCTCCGCACCGACCTGGCGAGCGACGCGACGTTCCAGCACCGGTTCCGCCGCGAGGCGCAGTCGTCGGCATCGCTGAACCACCCGGCGATCGTCGCCGTCTACGACACCGGCGAGGAGCCCGGCTCCGACGGCGTGCCGCAGCCCTACATCGTCATGGAGTACGTCGCCGGGCGGACGCTGCGCGACATCCTCCGCGAGGGCCGCAAGATCCTGCCCGAACGGGCACTCGAGATCACCTCGGGCGTGCTCTCCGCGCTCGACTACAGCCACCGCGCCGGCATCATCCACCGCGACATCAAGCCGGCCAACGTGATGCTCACGCCGTCGGGCGACGTGAAGGTCATGGACTTCGGCATCGCGCGCGCCATCTCCGACGCCTCCTCGACGATGACCCAGACCGCGGCGGTCGTCGGCACCGCGCAGTACCTCTCCCCCGAGCAGGCCCGCGGTGAGACGGTCGACTCCCGCTCCGACGTCTACTCGACCGGCTGCCTGCTCTACGAGCTCCTCACCGGTCGCCCGCCCTTCGTCGGCGACTCCCCCGTCGCCGTCGCCTACCAGCACGTCCGCGAGCCGGCCCAGCCGGCGTCGGCCTTCGATCCCGACGTGCCGCCGGAGCTCGACGCCATCGTCATGAAGGCGCTCACCAAGCGCGTCGAGGAGCGCTACCAGTCGGCGGCCGCCATGCGCGCCGACATCGAGCGCTACCTGGCCGGCCACGCCGTCCAGGCTCCGCCGGTCGCGGCTGCTGCGCCGACGGCGGTCGTCGCGGCCGCCCCCGCGGCGTACGCCGGCACGACCGGAAGCCACACCGCCGTCGGGCTGCCCGTGGTCCCCGAGGAGGAGCCCCGCCGTCGCGGTGCGTGGTGGTTGTGGGGCCTGCTCGTCGTCCTGCTCGCCTTCCTCATCGCGTGGGGCCTCCCCCAGCTGATGAAGGAGGACGCCCCGAAGCAGGCCGAGGTGCCGGGCGTGGTGCGCCTGATGCAGGCCGCCGCCGAACGCACCCTCCGTGCCGAGGGCTTCGAGCCTGCGGTGACCACGGAGGCCAGCCGGACCGTGGCCAAGGGCCGGGTGGTCTCCCAGGACCCGACCGGCGGCACGCTGTGGGACCTCGGTGCCACCGTGAACCTCGTGGTCTCGGCCGGTCCGCCGACCGCGACTGTTCCCGATGTGACCGACCAGCCGGTCGCTGACGCGCGGCGGACCCTGGAGGCCGCGGGCTTCGAGGTCGCCACCAAGACCCGCCAGTCCGACGAGGCCAAGGACCAGGTCGTCGACCAGGACCCCGTGGGCGGCCAGACCGTCGTCGAGGGGCGCACGGTCACGCTCTTCCTCTCCGACGGCCGCGAGCGGATTCCGGACGTGAAGGGCATGCAGCAGGGACGCGCCTGCGACGCGATCCGGGAGCGCGGCTTCACCTGCACCGTGGAGCCGGCACCCGAGGGCACCACGACCAAGCCGAAGGGCACCGTCGTCAACCAGTTCCCCCGCCCCGGCACCGAGGCCGACTCCGGCGAACCGGTGACCATTCAGGTCTCGACGTACGTCGCCCCGTCACCGACCCCGACGCCCACGACGAGTGCCACCACCGACCCCTCGGTCACGCCGGACCCGAACACCACGAATGGCGGGATCCTCCCGCTGCCTTGACCGCGCCGAGCCGTGCCTTGTGGCCGGTCGAGCTGTGCCGCGTGGCGCGCTCAGCCCACCGGCTTGGCGTACTCCGCGCGGATCGGGCCGGTGTAGGGACGGGCGACGAGGTCGTAGCCACGCTCGAGGTCCCACCCGATCGCGATGTCCGGCTCCTCCGCCTGGGAGCGGTAGACCTGGAGGTAGCCGTCGTCGGTGATCCGCTGCTCGATTGCATCGGCGTCGCCGATCGCGGTGATCTCGTAGGGCTGCGGGAAGTAGAGGCCGTTGACCTGGACGGTGCTGCCCGCGCACTGGATGCCGGTGGTCGACACGACGCGCTGCCCCTGGATCGTCACCGCCTCGGCACCCGCCGCCCACATCGCGTTGACGACCGCCTGGATGTCCTGCTGGTGCACGACGAGCGTGTTGATGTCCTGGTCGCTGGTCTCGCGCACGTCGCGCGGGGCATCGGAGAGCGTGACCGTGACGCCCTCACCGGTCACCCGCTTGAGGCCGGCGACGTCGCGCAGGCGGCGTACGGTCTCCTGGGCCTGGCTGGAACCCAGGTCCTTGCGGCTCGCGCTGAGTGCGTCGACCTCGCGGGTCAGCTCCCGGCTCTCGGCCCGGAGCTCGCGCAGGTGACGGTTCTCGACCTGGACGAGTCCGGCCAGGTCGGTGGTGCGGCCGGGGCGCAGGTCGGTGCCCTCGCTGTTCGCTGCGCTGACCGCGAAGAGGCCGCCGGCGAGGAGGAAGACCACCGGCGTCACGACGGCCCAGGGGCGGGGCTTCAGGCGCGAGGTGGTCATGCCCACTACGCTAGCCGGGTCGCGCGCAACCTGCGCGGCCACCTACCTATGGAGGACACGTGTCGAAGAGCAAGGCCACCGCAACGGCTCCGACGGGCCTGGACCCGCTCAGGGGCCCGATCTTCTCGGTGCGCTTCCTCCTGTCGCTGCTCCTGATCGCGGCCGGCATCGCCGCCGTCGTCCTGTGGACGATCCACCTGCACGACGTCTACGGCTGGCAGCCGACCGCCAAGGACAAGAGCGAGCCCAAGCCGCTCATCCCCGGCACCGGGAAGCTCGACAACTGGAACTGGGTGATCGGCTTCGGCCTCGTCTTCCTCGGTCTCGTCGTCGCCGCCCACCCGAAGACCCCGCTGGGCCGTGGCCGAGGCCCGGTCATCGGCATGCTCGGCTGCTTCCTCATCGGTCTGGCGTGGATCTGCACCTTCTACGTCTTCGCCAACCGTGCCCCGGGCTCCGACGGCGCCGTCTGGCTCCTCTCCGACCTCCAGCAGTTCAACCTGATGGTCGGCATCGGCTTCATGGCCGTGGGCTTCACCTACGCCACCAAGTGGGAGTGACGCTCCTCCGCATCCAGCGCCGCACGCCCCGTCCGACGGACGGGGCGTTCGGCATTTTCTGATGCTGACCTGCGGAATCACACGCCTGTAAGTTATCCACAGCAGTTATCCACAGTGTGCATAACTCCCCCGCCCGGGGTGCCTGGCGCTGCCTGAGGGGGCCGTGCCGGGGAGGTCGGCGGAGCGGTGGTGGGTCCGGCAGGCCGGAGCGAGGAACGAGCGCAGGCAGGGTAGGCCCGCCGACGTCCCCGGA